>JALVFK010000048.1 GCA_027030065.1 Desulfurococcales archaeon
TAGCAAATATCTCGCCCATAAGACTAGCTTTTATGAGAGCAATAATCGCTATTGTTTTACCTACGAATCCTATTGTTGAGGGAACTCCTAGTAAGCTCATTACACCTATAGTTATAGTTTGAGAACCTACCTCATCTATTCTGGATAAGTATCCTAGATCATATATGTCTCGAGTATTAGCCAGTAATTCTATGCTACCAGCGTTAACGAATAGTAATGATTTCGAAAGTCCATGGGCTATCATTAACGCGTAGATTGCTTGAAGAATTTCTTGCATGAATCCCGCGTAGACGTAAACACCGGTCATGGACATCAATATACCTGAGTAAGCCATAGTAGAATATGATAGGAGCCTCTTTATGTCACGTTGAATAAGTGCTTGAGCTGCCGCGTAGATAGCAGTAGTAACTCCCAAGCCTACTAGGATATAGACTAATACGAGTTCATCTAGGTGGATAATTCCAAGTATTCTTAAAATACCGTAGATACTCATTTTCTCCATTACACCACTTAATATAGCTGAGGCTGGTGATGGTGCAAGTGTATAAGCGTCGGGTAACCAGAAATGTAGAGGTACCAAAGCCGCTTTAGCAATAAATCCTAATGACAATAGTATGGTTAATACAGCTCCGACCCCTATGTTGAGACTTGCTAGCTCCGAAAAAGTATATACCAGAGCCTTATCCAACCCAACATTATATGATATGACTGCAAGTAACGTGAATAATGAGAAGTCAGCTGTTAAGGCTCCAACAACAAGATACTGTATCGCTGCATTCCAAGCCCTTCTGGTACCCTCCGACAATATTATCATAAATCCTATAAGCTCAGTTATTATCCAAAACATGACAAATTCTATTAGAATAGACGAAGAATATAGCAAAAGAAGTGAAATCATGAAAATATCTAGTGGTAACTGAAGAGTTCTTGCAAGCCCTAAGAGGACACGCGAATAACCTTCACAATACAGTGTTACAAATAATCCAATAATCCCCAGTAATAATAGGAATGGATAAGATAAAGCACTAAGAATTCCCATAAATAAGGCATCTAATGGTATAAACAATACTATGAGAACGTAGCCTAATATCCTTAGGAAACGAGATATTCTTTGATAATAGTCTACTGTAACACTACCAGAGAGTATAACTATTATTGTTACTGCAAGATATAGGTACTTATACAGTAATTCCGATACGTTAGCATCGCCAAGCAACTCTTGTTACACCTCTCTTCATTATTCTTAATCTTATGTTGAAATAGAATGTATACACCAAGACAAATATTATCAATAGTGAGAATAAGTTAACTAATGTTAACACAAATACTATGTCTGTATACGCTAAGACAGGAATTACATAACCATACGCTATACTTAGTATTGCTACCGCGATTTCCACGAACTGTGGTAAGTTTCCGAGTTTAGAGTAATTTTTATCAATCTTCTCGTCGGTCTCCCAATGGATTCTAAGAATCTTTACCCCATAGATTAAGGATACCAGTATACTATATCCTATCAGTAATAATACAACTATTGATAGATAGTTTAAGCCGTATTGTAACACACCTATTATAGATAGTAATTTTGCTATGAACCCTATCGTAGGTGGTATTCCTATTACAGATAAAACAGAGAATAATGATGCCAGCGATGAAATAGGAACATATGCTACTAAACCGTTTACCTTGCTCATTAACCTTGTGTGCGCAACAGCTTCTACTGTACCAGCATTTAAGAATAGTGACGCCTTGTATAGACCGTGGGCATATATATTTGCTAATAGAGCGAGATACATGTAAACATTGCTGGGTTCTAGTAAGTACATTGATAAGAGTATGGTTATTAGACCGCTATTACCTATCGTAGAATAGGCTAGCATCCTCTTATAGTCTTGTTGTCCTAGCAACAATAGGAATCCGTAAACACATGTTATACCACCCATAATGAAGAGCATGTACTTAACCCAAGGCTCGAAGATCACTATATCATTTATTCTTAATAATGCATAGAATCCCATTTTTACTGTTATACCGCTGAGAATAGCTGATGCAGGTGCAGGAGCAGTACTATGAGCGTGAGGGAGCCAGAAATGTAGGGGTACCAATGCAGCAGTTGTAATATAACCTATTATTAAGAGAACCATATAGAATGGAGAAACTATTATAGATGGTAGCTCTCTAAAACTTGAAAGTAAGATTGAATCAATACCTGCTTTTGTAGATAGTATAGCTACTAGTGTAAGAGCTGATAACTCGAAGGTAGCAGCTTTTAGGAAGAAGAACCTATAGCCTGCGCGAAATGCATCAGGGCCGCCCTCAAAAGCTACTAGTAGGAAACCTAGTACCTCTGAGATGGTCCAGAGGGTAATGAATCCCAGTAGGTTTGGTGAGGCAAATGTGTATATTATTGATACATTGAATAAGTCTATTAGGATTTCGAGTCGAGTACTACTATATTTATGATTAGAGTACCATGAAGCATAAATTGATGTAATAATGGATACCGGTACTACTAGCAATAGAAAATATGAGGATAGATTATCAACGGCTCCGCCGATAAGTAAGGCTATTGGTAGTGAAAAAGCAATTACCTTAATAATGGCTCGTAATAATAAGCTGGTAGTCTTACTACAGCACGAAACTAGTATGAATGATAGGAGTGCTAATAGATATGGTGTTAGCAAAGGAGCTACCCTATACATGATACCTTAGGGTAGTGTAACCATGCCTTCAAGGCGAGCTTTAACTAGTCGCTCAGCTTTTCTATACCTTATGCTTTCAACTACTTTTCCTGCTTCACCATACACTATCGCATTAGCCGGACACATTACATAACATGCGGGATCAAGACCTTTTTCTCTTAGATCCTTACAGAGATCACATTTCATACTTACTCTTGCACTTGTGTTTAATTCCGGTATACCGAAGGGACATGCGTATAAGCAAGCCATACATCCTATACATTTCATGTTATCCACGTATACTGCACCAGACTTGTCTCTCTTCATCGCACCAGTGGGACATACCTCTATACATGGCGCCTTACTACAATGCATACATGATAATGGGACTTTTACTCCAATGGTAGTCTCATATATCTTTATCAACGGCTTACCATCGTGAATAAATTCGCAAACGGCCTCACATGTGCCACATCCCATACATCTATCTAGATCTATATAGCGTAGGTAGATGACTTGATCTGTATTTACGGCCAAATTTTACACCTTTTTTCGTTCTTTTCCAGATATATACTCATAAACACAAATATATATACTTTTGTAAAATACTGCGAAAAGAAAAAACTAAATAAATTAAAATAAAGTTTGCATAGGAAAAATAAGTGGGATAAAATAAATGGTTATACTATTCCCTTATCTATTAATATTACATTATACTAATTTTTTAGCATTTAGATACAAGTGCACGCTTTTAGCTGCAAGTAGTCCGGATCTGATGGCCGGGCCTATCATGCTTGGCCCTGAAACCACGTCTCCGGCTGCAAAGATTTTTGGGTGTGTTGTATGATACTGCTCATCTACTACTATACGGTTCTTCTTATCGAGTTTTAAGCCTAAATACCCGTCTTCAAAGGGCGGTGTTGGTATCTCGCCTATTGCCTCTATGACTGTATCAGCCTCTAACACTACCTCGCTTCCAGGGATGGGTATCGGTCTTCTTCTCCCAGTTTCATCGGGTTCTCCTAGCCTCATTCTTTGAAATACAACTGCTTTTACCCTACCGTTTTCCCTAATAATCTCTTTTGGTGATATTAACTCCATCCATTTTACACCCTTGTTTATCAACTTACGTATCTCATGAGCACCAGCGGGCGCTTCTTTTATTGTTCTCCTATAGGCTAAGATTACTTCCTTAGCACCAGCTTTTAATGATTCAAAGGCAGCATCAACCGCACTCAACCCACCGCCAATAACTATAACTCTATCACCGAGCTTGGGCTTATGTTTAGTAAAGCCTTTCTCATATATTCTCAACTCGTATAAGAATCCCAGCGCCGTAAGAACCCCTGGCCCCTTTTCCCCTGGACAATTAAGCCTTCTTGATTGCCATGTACCAGTCGTTATCAATACCGCATCATGGTTATCAACTATATCCTTTAATGATACTATTTTTTCAACAAGATGGTCCCCCTCGTCCTCTCTAGGCTTGCTATTACCGTATATCTTTGTCTTCGTGATAAAATTTACATTGTACTTGTCCCTAAGCTCTTCTATACCTTCTAACACATTCTCTGGGGGTATACGTTCGCTAGGTATAGCGAATAACATTAACCCTCCAGCCAACGGATTCTTCTCATACACATATACATCATAGCCTTGACAGACCAGAAAACCTGCACCAGATAAACCAGCTGGACCCCCACCTATGATAGCAACTTTTAGTTTACTTCGACCAGGAACAGTTGCCTGCTGCTTGCACATGAATGTAAACTTCATTTCGCTAGCCCCTTGAAAACTTTTTGGAAAATATTTTCCTAATACTTTCATTAAGCACTAAATATATATACTTTACACTTACCACTATAAAAGATCCATATAATATTATTTAATTGAAACCAATAGTTCTATGTCCTAAAATATTAAACCGAGAAAAACTAAAAAACAGAGCCTCTACAAGAATTCAAGGGATTAAAACGAGGGCCCGTCGTCTAGCCTGGTTAGGACGCCGCCCTCACACGGCGGAGGTCCGGGGTTCAAGTCCCCGCGGGCCCACTAAAACCGACACACTAAAATGTTATATGGAAACAATATCGTTTCTTGAATTGAATTAACATGATGATTATTGTTATATTAGTCTTGATAATTTTACTGGCTTTATTATCTTTTTTAGAGGAGTTATGTGATAGGATGTTTTCGGCGGTAGTTTTTCCTCTCGGTTTATTATTGTCTCTATATTTCCTCTATTAATTAATGGTAGTATTAGTGTTGCTTCTATTTTGTTTGTTGAGTTTTGATGAGAGTCGTTTATGTTTTTTAATATGTTGTTTATGTTTAAGTAAAAGTCTGCTAAATCTATTCTTATTTTTGTATTTATCATTGTTCTATTGTCTATTATCTTTATTTGAATGTTATGGGGTCCTCTCTTTACTGTTGATTTTATTAAAAAATATATTTTGTCTACTGCTTTTTCTGGACTTAGAGTAATGGGAATTGTTATCTTACCTGGTATTATATCGGTTATATCCTTGTTGTAGTCGGCATAGACTAC
>JALVFK010000049.1 GCA_027030065.1 Desulfurococcales archaeon
GGCTTAATGCTATTGCTTTCCTAACATTTACCTTTAAGAGGATTTGACCCGGAATAAGTATGGGGCCATAGCCCGCACCAGTTAATGCTTTATTAAAGGATGCAATAAAGCTTAGAATAGATATCTTTAACAACAACCCGTTATCAACGCCATTGCCTTGTAAGAACTTGTCCCTTCTCATAGTAGATACTATGAGACCAGATGCAACTATTATTAATCCAATATATATCTTCACGTATTCTTCAGATAATTTTATGCCCAATATAACTGCAATAGCGACTGCAATAATAGCTGATAAGACTAGTGTAAATAAGTGTCTGCGATCACTTTCCCGCCCACGTAGTACTATGGTTCCAAGTTTATGATGGGTTATCCCGGCTACAGTATTTCCTGCAAGCTGTGATAAGAGTACACCAGCTACTACGTCGTGGGGGTTAAAACCCATTAGTAATAGTATTGGTACTATTATTGTACCGTAGCCCATTCCTACCATACTGCTTATATAGCTTAATATGAACGCTATTATTGCTAGCTCTATCAATGCCTCTACATCCTTAATTAGATTTAATTAATAGGCTCGAATAAAAAACTTGCTACCTTAAAAGCAGATGAAACCCCTTAGGAGGAAGGAAAACTAGGTGTAGTATTCAAAAACGTCAAGAGTCTTCAAACCAGAACCCGTAAGCGGTACTAGTACCTCGTCTCCCTTATCAATAACGTGTTCTTCAATGAGCTTCAATAACGCTATATAGGGTAGAGTTGATGTTGGCTCAACTATAAATCCTAGCCTATAAAGACCTTTTAACGCCTTCAAGATCTCATTGTTGTCGACTAATACTATTCTACCATTATTCTTCCTTAATACCTCTACTATTTCATTTGTCCTGGGAGGATTAGGAACCATGACTCCATCAGCAAGAGTTGATTCTCCTTTTACAACTGGCTTACCATATAGTCTATTATATATTGGTGTAACACTTACTCCTTCTACACCCACAAAGAACGGGGGCTTATCAATTAGTCCCTGGTCTACTAGATCCTTAAACCCGTAGTATAGTCCTAGAAATAATCCACCAGACCCTATGGGAGCGATAACTGTTCTCCCGTGAAAGCCTTGTTCGAAGGCTTCATAGGCTATTGTTGAAGCACCTATAATGAAGAATGGGCTCCAAGTATGAGCTACATAAAAGGTTTCCTCATCAACTAGTTCTAATACTTTTCTAGCTGCATCTCCTCTTGTGGGAGTTTCAATGATTTCACCACCTAGAGCTCTAACCAGTTGTTTCTTACCTTTAGGCGCATACTCCGGCATTACTATTACTGGCTTAATGCCATAGAGTTTTGAATACGCTGTAACAGCTATACCAGTATTACCTGAGGTATCTTCTACAACTCTCCTATAGCCCTTGAGGCGAGCATAAGTTATTGATAGTGAGGCTCCTCTATCCTTAAAACTACCAGTAGGATTAAGGTATTCTAATTTAAAGAAAACTCTTACACCCCTTATCTTCCTAACTACGAGTGGTGTACCTCCCTCGCCAAGTGTTTTTCTAGGCCTTATAGGTAGCATCGACGTATATCTCTTCAATCCTTTACCACGGGGACGCCAGTTCTTCTCAAAAGATATGTTTAGAGGTGAACCACACTTAGGGCATTGCCAGTAATAGCTGGTTGTCTTAAAGCCGCATTTAGGGCACGTGAAGACTATTTCTTCTTTCAAATCTATCTCCTTAAGAAGACTATAGTGTTCTAAGCAGTTAAATTATGTCTTGAATCCTGAAGGCTTTGATCACTTATTGTGTGCTCCCTTGTTTTGGAGCTTGTTAACTACTTCTTGGAGGTATTTTACGGCTTGCTCGTATATAGCTAATCCCTTTTCTGTTACACGGTAGACCTTCATGCCGTTATAGTCTACTGGTTCTACTAGTCCCTCCTTTATTAGCCGGTAGAGAACAGTGTAGACGGTCATAGTAGGGGGTTTGAAACCGTATTTTTCAGCTATGCGTACACGAATATTGTATGCATAGGTGGGCTTCTCCTTCAAGATAGACAAGATATATAACCAGAGGTTTTCTGTCGTCATCTTTCTCTCAAGTCTCAGTAAAGCATTCGACTGCGTGGGAGCTCCCCCTCTACTAATCCCATGGTTACTCTTTGAAAAAAGCCCTAATATGTGTGGCGGGCGTAAAAGATATATTTCTCCGCAAATATATTTTGTGTCCAGACATATTTTCTGGGCAGAAATATACTCAGAGTACTCTCACAACTCCTCTGCCCAACTAGTTAGATCACATCACGTATGTTGGAGGTGAGAGAAGTGTCTAAGGTAAGAGTAGCTATAGTAGGAGTAGGAAACGCGGCCTCAGCTCTAGTCCAAGGAGTATACTACTACATGGATGCAGACGACAACACCTTCATACCAGGACTAATGCATCCAAGACTAGGAAAATACCATATATCAGACATAGAGTTCGTAGCAGCCTTCGACGTATCAAAGAACAAGGTCGGAAAAGACCTAAGCGAAGCAATATTTGAAAAACCCAACATAACACCAAAGTTTGCTGACGTACCAAAACTAGGAGTAAAAGTACATCCAGGCCCAGTACTAGACGGTGTAGCAGAACACATGAGAGACGTCTTCAACCCAATAGAAGACAGTAATCCAGCACTAGAAGAAGTAGTAAAAGTACTCGAAGAATCAGATGCAAACGTAGTAGTAAACCTACTACCAGTTGGAAGCGAACAAGCAACAAGATTCTATGCCCAAGCAGCAGTACTAGCCGGAGCATCCTTCGTAAACGGTATTCCAGTATTCATTGCAAGCGACCCAACAGGTTATTGGCCAAAAGTCTTCACCGAACACGGCGTACCCGTACTAGGAGATGATGTTAAAGGACAAGTCGGTGCAACCATACTTCACAGAACACTAGTGAGACTACTAGTAGCTAGAGGAGTACTAGTAGAAGAAACCTACCAGTTAAACGTTGGAGGAAACACCGACTTCCTAAACATGACCGTTGAAGAGAGATTAAAGACTAAGAGAATAAGCAAGACTAGAGCAGTAACAAGCATAATACCAGAGGGAAGAGAACTAGAAGCAGCTAAGAAGGTTAGAATAGGCCCCAGCGACTATGTACCATTCCTAGGAAACACTAAGGTAGCCTACATATACATAAAGGGTAGAAGTTTCGCAGACTTCCCAATGACAATTGACGTCAAACTAGTAGTAGACGATAAGTCAATGATAGCAGGCGTACTAATAGACGCTGTAAGAGCCGCTAAAATAGCATTAGACAAGGGACTCAAAGGACCAGTACCCGAGGCTTCAGCATACCTATTCAAGCACCCACCAGTACAAGCGCCAAGCGATGAAGAAGCAAGAGAATGGTTTGAAAAATTTGTTTCAAGCTAAAAGAATATTTTTCTCTACCAAATATACGATTAGGTTTTCTAGGTAACCTTCACACCTATACATTTAAATCTTTACAGTAACTATGCATGCTTAACTAATACTATAATATTTTATAACCTTGTAAAACCTTCTTATAGCGTAAAACAATGCTTGAACAAGTGGTCTTAGCCTCTAGTTAATGGTGTAAGGAGTGGAGATTCTAGCAGTATTATTAGCTGTGGTATTAGTAATAGTTTTAGCGAAGCTGCGGGTGGATATTGGTGTATCATTACTGTTTGCCGGGATTCTAGTCTTAGTAATTCTCTCGCCTACTAATATTATCCAAATGCTTTATGCAACTCTAACTGATGATAAAACACAGTTCCTATTAGCGGCTTCAACGAGTATAGCTGTTTTCGCTGAAATATATAGGTTAACGGGATTTATTGAAGGCTTAGGTAGGAACTTATCCTCTAGGCTTGGAGACCCCAGATACGCTATAATAATTGTGCCAGCTGTTATAGGATTACTACCCGTTGCTGGAGGCGCATTGATGTCAGCACCTATTGTCGGCGTTCTAGGATCACTAGTAGGGCTATCGCCTGCTCTCAGTGTTTACACTAATGTATGGTTTAGGCATACCATCTTCTTATCCTATCCTCTAAGCCAGACGCTAATAATTACATCGACTATTAGTGGAGTAGACCTAGCATCACTTGCATTAAGGAATCTCCCAATAGCCTTGTTTATGGTTTTCATAGGCTACTTCATAGCTCTCAGAGGGAGAAGGGTAGTAAAGAAACCCAGAGTAGATGGGGAAGAAGGTAGAGGGTTAATGGCTACATTATCGCCTCTAATCGTAGCCTTGGTTTCCGGCGTGTTTTTGAAGATTGTTATAGGTAATTATGGGATAGTAGTTGGTGTACTATTGGGTTTGCTTACCCTATGGGTTCTAGCTAAGCCGAAGCACAGTATTGTAGTCGATGTGTTTAGGAATAGACGTGTCCTCGGCATAATATTAGCTGCTTACTCAATAATATTCTTTCAGAAAACAATACTCTATACAAGCTCTAAGGCTATAGCCAATGCAATAGCTGGTACTGGTATACCATTAATTATTATTGAAGCATTTCTCCCCTTCCTCCTAGGCTATTTCCTAGCATCTCCCTTAACCTCAATAGTATTATCAATACCATTAATAGCAAATATAACTGGAGCAAGCCTACCACTAGATATCGTGAGCTTAGTGTTTGCTTCAGCTTTTCTAGGATACCTTATATCGCCAGCACATCTATGTCTAGTCTATACTCTAGAATACTTTAAAGAAAATATTGGTAGAGTCTACAAATACTTTATACCCAGCGCGCTATTATCCCTAGCATTTACAATAGCCTACTTAGTGCTCACGTGAGAAAAACACGTGTTAGAGTCCAGTTGGGGATTAGCAGCGAATACTTGTTAATACCAAGTGCTTAACAACGATTAACTCATAGTCTCTTAGGGTTCTCTTTCCCATAGGTCTTTTATCTTTCATTTTATTTACACCATCTAGTGTTTCTAAGGGTATCTAATCTTGATCCACACGTATAATGTCTCTGAGGAGAACTGGGCACAGGGCATCGGTAGAGTGGGCTAAACAAATAAAACAATAGAGGTAGTTGAGTGCATTGTGTAGTTTAGCGTGCTAGTGTGGTAGTAAGAATCTTAGCAATAGGTAGACGGCTACGCCAATAATAGACAATATTATTAAGACTCTAACGTGTTCGGGTAGATCTCTTGGAAATATGCTTAGACGTGGGAGACTGAATCTTAGTTTAGGTTTA
>JALVFK010000050.1 GCA_027030065.1 Desulfurococcales archaeon
GGTATTGGGGAACCACGTATAGCCCAACCAATTATCCATGACAAGAAAAATAAAACCCAGGCGATTGCACTTACTTGTATAGTTAAACTCCTTATAAGTTCAATAATATCCATAATACCCCTATTTTAGACTAAGAACCTATAAAAAGCGTTAAACGAACATACTAGGTAAACGTAAGGTGCCCTTGATGAAGAGGAGAGGATGGAACATTAGTGTAAACCTATACTGGTGTTCCGATATTAATGTACCAATATTAGATTTCCCTATAAAGGAGGGTAATTGTAAAAGATTAATCTTACCACCTCCTGGTGATGCGAGAATAGCCCTACCCACGGATATCGAAAGAATAAATAAGGCTATAAAAGAAAGTCTAGGCTTGACTAGTAATAGAGGTACAATATGGGATCAAAAAATAGTATTATTGGTTAAGGAACCCTATATTGATGAACGTAGAAGAATAATTGTAGGAGGAGAAAACATAGGATCAATATACTATAATCCTTACTTGGGTAAACACATATACAGACCCAGCGAATTAGCTGCGTACATATTACTACATAATAAGGTCGTAGATACAATCAAATTAAACAATGTTAGCGAAGGCGATTTAGTAAAAGTAAATGGATTCTCTGAGTATATCTTAATAGCGGAGATCTCTCAAGAAGAAAAAGGAGGAATTTTAGAAAAAGTACGAGACAACTTGTATAGGATAAAAAAGATTTTTGATATGGAGAAAAATGAGAAAAAGTACGATCAATTCACAAACATTATAAGTAAAAGAACAGATATAAACGATTTACTAAAATATAATGATTATGCATTGTATTACTATAAGTCTCGTGCGATAAAATTTCTTCACACTATGAGTTCCAAGATAAGAAAAAACGTTATCGTATCGTTTTCTGGTGGAAAAGATAGTCTTGCTACATTACATCTAACATTAGAATCGGGAATCGAGCCGATCTTAATGTTTAATAATACAGGAATTGAATTACCTGAGACTATAGAAACAGTAGAGAGAACTGTAGAAAAATACAATTTAAGAATTGAGACAGCTGATGCAGGAAACTCATTCTGGACTGCTATAAGGTCCTTCGGGCCCCCTGCAAGAAACTATCGATGGTGCTGCAAGGTTGTAAAGCTAGTACCATTTGCTAGACTAACAAGAAGAAAATGGCCTCTTGGAGCTTTAAACATTCTGGGACAACGTGCTTACGAGTCCTATGACCGTGCGCGTAGTCCAAAGGTTTGGAGAAACCAATGGGCTCCTCATGTTCTCTCAATAGCGCCTATACATGAATGGCCTCAATTTATTCTATGGTTGTATATACATAAACACAAGCTCGTAGAGCTCGTAAACCCGCTCTATTACAAGGGTTTTGAGAGAATAGGATGTTATCTTTGCCCAGCAAGCACACTGGCAGAATTTCATATAGTGTCAAAAACCCATCCAGAGCTATGGAACAAGTGGGTAAGCGTACTAAGAAGTTTTAACTGCAGTGAGACTTGCATCAAGCTAGGATTATGGCGATGGCTGGGACCGTCAAGTGTTAAAAAACAACTAATGCAAAAAACTCGACTAAAATACTCGTGGAAACACGAGTACCTCTCACATCTACCAAATAAGCCAATAAGAATAGAGGTCGCTAACGATCACGTCTATATAGAGT
>JALVFK010000051.1 GCA_027030065.1 Desulfurococcales archaeon
TTTAAAATAGATATCAAGATGTAGAGGGAACCCGGGGCGATTTCTGAGCCCACGCTGTGACGAAAAGGCCCGCAACTGAAGAACTCATAAACTTTTATTCAGATCACATGAGTATAGAGAGGAGGGTTTAATGATGCCAAGGAGGATACCTTCAAAGTATAAAGAATATTTCAAAATATTAGAAGAATTGAATTTAGAACAGCTCGATGTATACCGATACAAAGATCACGACGTACTAAGGATAAGGGATAGTGAAGGAAAAACATTCTTAGTAGAGCTACCGGGATTTCGCGAAGATGTTGATTTGAAAACCTTCAAAGAAATAATATTAAAGAAAATCAAACAATAATTTATTACATTACAGAATTTATTCTTAACGTGGGAGCTGTAATACTACCCTGAATTAATTTACCGTTGCCTTATGTTATTTCTCTCTATTATATATTTTTATCCCGCCATAAGGATAACATTCTGCGTTTCTTTAAGCCATAGACCATTTTATCTAAGTATCGATATACAGTTGAATGCTGGCGCCCTTGTACGAGCATTTCAATAGCCTCACGGGCAACTGTTGCAGATTCATAGTCTCCTATTATGGCAACATATGTATCATAAACAGAGATATAGGTTCCTGTCATTTCCTCTAATGTTCTCCGTGCTTTACCCTTTTCCCCGATTATTCTTCCCTTAATACGAGTGAGATGGTTGGGTGAATCACCAACATATTGCTTTAGGTCTATTACAATTAACACGTAATCATCTTCTAGTAACTTGAAAGCCTTCTCAGGATTGAAGCCAAGACCGATAGCACGAACTACTTCTTTTGCTTTAAGCAGATTGATAGGAGGAACATAAGGTGTTTCGGGTTCTATAACTACTGTCCCGTCATTACTATTTACTAATATTTTAGTCTGAGTTCTCTTTTCAAGCTCCTTTTTTACCTTCCCTTCTTCGCCTATTAGAACACCTATTCTGTTCACGGGAATACGCACATACAGCTTAGTTACGCCGGGGATTAGTTTCTCTTTTTGCATGTATTTATCACCAGTTCATATACTTCTTTTACTAAAGGGACCTTTAAGCCTAATTTTTCGAAAAATCTTAGAATCGTCGCTATATCGTGAAGAAGAAAATCTTGTGCATTGGGATGGTTTATATCGATAGCCTGGCTTACATCTATTATCACAGGTTCATTATTATATATCATTATATTGTATTCGCTTAAATCTGCATGCACAAGCCTTGCTTCACAATAAGCTAATCTGATATACCTTAATACTGTATCTAAGATTCTCTCCGATTCGTCTAGCTCTAGATGATTAGCAACCTCCTTAAGAAGAGGAGCTCTTGTACCATCCTTTCCTATAAACTCCATGACAAGGATGTTCTTGAAGACAAATATAGGTTTGGGTACTCTTACTCCAATCTTATATAACCGCTTCAAGTTTCGGAATTCTTTTCTTGTCCAGGCATATATTAGTTGCTTTGTACTTCTTCGCGATATGTTTTCAAAACGTGGATCGCCTAGTATGTATTTCATCATACCTTTCTTGAACTCAGCCGTTGATGTTAAATATATCTTAACAGCTAAATCCTCGTTGCCTTTTTTAGCCCAGTAAACTCTTGCCTCCTTACCAGAACTAACTACACCATAAAG
>JALVFK010000052.1 GCA_027030065.1 Desulfurococcales archaeon
CCTGGTCGTCGATTATAGTTATATGTGATACCTCGTACCTAAGCATGGTATCTAATAGATCTGATAAATGTTCGTCTATGTGAAGCATTATAGGGTTACGCGACATTATATCACGTACAAGGATCTCCTCATCCAATAACATCCTCGGAGCCCTTAGTATCAGTCTATGTTTTCTTCGTGGAGCAAAAATCTTCAGCAAGTCGAATAAAGTAACTATACCGACAACATCACCACGGTTATTCTTAACTAGAGCACACCCCCTATTGTATCGTATAAGCATGTTAACAAGGTATTCTACATTCTTATCTTCATCGATAAATAGCGGTGGAGGTATCTTCCATTTATGTATAAGGTATCTTATCGGCAGGTTCAATCGTTTCTCTGCTTCTTTTTTATCGAAGATTAAAACCAATCTATTACTACACCAGATATATTCAATAGTGTTCTCAGAATATAAAGCCTAGACAATACTATCTCCCAAAATACTATTCTTCGTACCAGAATACTGTACACTATGAGGTTCCTTGTTCGAAAAACTAGTATTATCTAAGATTCTCCACCTATCAATGTACGGAGGGTAAGAGGCTATGAAAACCCTGAGTTTCCGCTTAGCCATAGTCTTAAGCGTAGTTATTGCTGTCCTCATAGTATCTATTGCAACCTACTATGCTAGACAATTATCAACTACAACTATTATAACTATAGCTCCACAGGAAAACACCTTAACGGAAACCACGGGTTCAACACCTACTGCTCCACTAAAAACTGGAGAACTCCTAAATTATCTTGCAATGATAGGTAACTGGACAATATCTATATCAATAAACGATAACGGTACGGGCATATTAATGGTAAAGTATAGTGGAGAGAAACCATTAACCGTAAAGAATCCGTTACTACCTCTAACAGCTGGACTAAACATAGCGTTAGAGTACAAGGATCCCTCAAAGAATAATGTGATAAGAAACCTGGGAACATACTATTATAATGCAAGCATAACAATAGAACCGGGAAACTATAGCCAAGTAAGATTCAATGCAGATGGTCTTAAGAGCATTAGAGTTGAGGGGAAAATACTTGGAAAAATACCAGTAAAAATATACATCCCGATAACGATAACCGAAGAAAACAAGGCATGCCCTAGAACAGAGACCACTACCATAACAGTTACAGTCATAGAGAAAAGATTAACGGAAACAACTAGTACCTCAAAAACGAATTGTAAACTTGAACTAATAGGAGAATACGGGGAACCAAAGCCTTCATTAGCTAAGACTAGAATAGAAGAAAGTAGAACCATATATACGGATGGAGTTTTAGAAATAATAGCACCCACAGAAACACGTTCATTAAGAATACCATTAGAAATAATCAATATAGTTGATACTCCACTTATAGTGAAGACATGGTACTTTACCTATGAAATAGTAAACATATCCTTTGATGGACAACACTATAAATCACTTGGCCGTAAGCTAACCTATGCTGTACCAACAACAACTATTCCGCCATGGATAACTGGTTGCATCGAACCCGGAAGCAATATAATGATATGGGGTGTAAGAGACATATTAATGCCCAATCATACTGGTAACCTTATAATAACTATACCAGAAGACGTATTAGAAAACCATGATAACGCATGGATGTACATTAAATTAAGCCTCGGATATACACCAGTAAGACAACTATACAAAATAATAGTGAACAACACAGCGTGGAAATACAATCTAGCAGCAAAAACAAGTAATAACACGTACAAAGTAGAAACTATATTCAAAACTCATATAGTGAAAGATTAATGTTAGCTCAAGATTTCTTGACTTTTAGATTATATGTTTTAAAGGAATAAATCAAATTAAGATCTAGTTCCAATTTATACATAAGTATTAGTGTATGGGTTTAGAATTTGGAGATAAAGCTTGATGATAATACCAGGGATATCATTAGGAGATTGCTAAGCGAAATAGAGGAAGCATTAGAGGTTATAAAGGATAAAGTAAGAATGGAAGCTCTAAGTCCTAGTGATAAATTCGCATTGAGATACGCTATAATACAGATTGTTGAAGCTCTTGCAGTGATTGCTACTAAGCTAGGTGCCAGTATGGATTACCCTATTACTGGCTATAGTGATGCAATATTGTTCCTTATGAGAGAAGGAGTTATAGACCGCAATACTGGTGAAAAACTTGTAAGACTTGCTCGTCTAAGAAACATATTAGTACATAGATATTGGGAAGTAGATGATGTACGTATAATAAGGGAAGCACAAAATAATGGTATAGAAAGTATTAGGAGGGCCATAGATGATATTAGAAAGCTCATTAGTGAAAGGTAAAAAGCCTAGAAGGGTTACAGAAGAGCTGAGAGAGAAGGTTTTGGGCATATTATCGCGGGAGCTGACAAGGGAGAAACGTATAGTTGTTGCCCTAGTCTTTGGTAGTTTTATTAAGAGATCCTATGCTCGTGATGTTGATGTAGCGGTGTACTTGCGTGATCCATCTGATCTTCTAGATGACTATGGTTATGCTGAGGATCTTGGTAAGAGGCTTTCATCAATAATAGGGTTTCCAGTAGATATAGTGATTCTTAATCATGTCGGGGATATGGTGTTTAATGAGGCATTAATTGAGGGGAAACCAGTCCTCATTAGGGATTGGAGACTATATATTGGCTTAAGAATGCTAGCGTTTGATCAAAGACGGTTCTTCAGAAAGATAAGTAAAGAGGTAAAGCATTGAATCCTTCCGGATATCTCTTCTGGATAATTGAATTAAGCGGAGACCTTGTTTTGCAAGTATTCTACTAATGCTTCTCTAATTTCCTTGAGACCTTCTTCTGGCTTATCGTAGTCGTACTCCAATAGTAGTGGTAGCTTAATGCCGTGGCTCTCTAGTTCCTCCAGCAATATTTCCATGAAGACTCCTCTCCCCTCTACACGTTTAGACTCACCTGCTTTCCGGGGATCTCCAAGCCATTCTGTACTACTGCTCGTATAGTGTACTCCACATGAGGGGCTACCGCTTACGCCTATTATTCCAATGACGTTGAAGTTGTTTCGCTTGTACTCTAGTAAGTAGTCTATGATTGGTTCTATGAGACTCCTAACACGTTCTCTAAACCCTGGGGTATCATATTGTTCTTTAACCTGCCACCATCTACGGAGACCAGAATGAAGGATTTCAGGGCATGGTAACTGTATTATGCCTACCCTATACTCGTGTAATAGGTCTACAAGTTCTTTCACCATGGCTGGTCTCCGAGCTAAACCCCAAACAATACTATTCTGGTTTAACAAGCAGTGAGCTACCAAGATGATCCTACGTGAACGATTATCAAGTATAGCTACCACCATATAATCTTATAGAGAATCGTTTAATGAACCTTACTAGTATTCAAGAATTCATATATACTGTAAGCCCCGGGTAAATATTATAAAATCCGGGATAGTATAGGTTTAACGTAACTCTATTCCACCATAACAAGTGGTGGCCAAATAGTGGTAGAGGTAAAGATCCCGAGAGATCACCCGAGATATTGGTCTCTTCTACTACGTGAACGAATAGTAGAAGGTATGAAGAAGGGCGTAGTCGTACCCCAAGGCCTCATAGCACATGGGAGAGGAGAATGTTTCGACTATATTATAGGTGAACGCACATGGCCTCCAGCAGAAGAAGCCGTTAAAGCAGGAGTTGCTGCTTTCCTCCTCGCTAAACACCCGGTTATATCTGTTAACGGTAATACAGCTGTTCTAGTACCCAGAGAGATAGTTGAGTTTTCAGAACTTACTGGCGCTAAGATAGAAGTCAACTTATTCTATAGGACGAGGGAGAGAGAAGAAAAGATAGCACAAATCCTCTACGAACATGGCGCTAGAGAGGTATTAGGCGTAGGAGAGGATGCATCAGCAACCATACCCGAACTACATAGTGAGCGTAGAAGAGTTAGTCCCCGCGGAATACTTGTTGCAGACGTAGTATTCGTTCCCTTAGAGGATGGAGATAGAACTGAAGCGTTGAGAAGAATGGGTAAGACTGTGGTTACAGTGGATCTAAATCCTTTCTCGAGGACTGCTCAGAAAGCCAATATAACTATAGTTGACAATATTGTTAGGGCAATGCCATTAATGATAAAATATGCTAGAGAACTAAGAGGGAAGCCGAGAAGAGAATTAGAAAAAATACTAGAAAACTACGATAATAAGAAAATACTTGGCTCAATGATAAAGATAATATTAAAGAGATTAGGCGAACTAGCTGAGAAAGGAGTCTTCGTAGACAAAGAATAATCATTGACTAGTTGTAGGGGCTTAGTCCTTATTATACCAGTTAAGGACAAAGTATACTACTAAGAGACTAGGATATCCTAGGAGGTAATAGTATATTGGCTCGCGTACTCGTAGTTAGATTGGAGCAAGGCCTAGTCAACGGCTTACATGGAAAATACTATACGTGGAAGGGAGACCTTATTCCCGAAGACTTTTCAAGCCTAGAAAAACTCTATGAGAGAATTGATCCGCAAATAAACTTTGTCTGGTGGGATAAGCCAGCACCAAATGTTCCGGCTGATAAGTTTGCAGTAGAATGGACGGGCTACCTAAGAGTTGAGAAAACCGGGTTATACCGGTTCTACATAGAAGTAGATGATGGTGGTAGGCTATGGATAGACGACACCCTACTTATAGATGCTTGGAAAGAACAACCACCAACAGTATACCATAGCGATATAGTTGAACTAGTACACGGACTCCATAAAATATTATTCCGCTTCTTCAACAACGAAGTCTTCGCTGTAGTAAGATTAGGATGGATAACGCCAGATGGAAAAGCAGAAATCATTCCAAGGGAAAACCTTGTAACAAAGAAGAGTGATACAATAGAGGTAAGAGGACTACCCGACAAATATAGGGTAGAATTATGGAGCGGTGAACCACTACTACAAGCAACCGTGGAGAAAGGTAAAGCAGTAATGAATGCATCGAAACTAAAAGAACCCATAGACGCCTACTTCAAAATATACGACGAGACGGGAGAACTCATTGGAGAATCACCAGTAATAAGAGATGTCTGGGGCGGAGACATATTTGAGATAACAATTGGAAAGGAATAATAGCTCATACTTACTATTTAGACGAAGGTATACCTACTTCTATGTTTATCTTCAATAAGTCTTTTAGCTTAGATGGATTTATCTTATAAATGTTGGCGTTAAGATTATCAGACCCCTTCAAGTTATCTAGCGCGTCATGACCATATGTTTCTAAGCCAAAGGTATCACACCACGCACCTATTAATGAACCGTTAATGAAGAGGATCTGACACTCTGCTTCCTCTCCAGCTTGTATTCGCGCCAAGAGAGGCTCGTTGGGATAATCGCTCTGACTCATTATGCGTAAAGCCTCCAGTATCTTATCGAGACTTGTTGATTCAAGCTCTATTATTTTCTCCGCATCCTCTATCAACGCATTACTCGTTAAAGCCATTCTTCTACCAATCTCGGCCGTCTCATCCTTACCATGTATGTGTGTTTCCTCAACACTAGCCTTAGTAGGCTCTGGTACAACTATATCTATATCATCACCTACGAGTTCGATTACCGGCTTCTCAACATAGGTTATCTTAGTCTCCATCGGTATAAACAATGCTATTTCCTCATACTTAACTGGCCTATCAAGCCTACTCTCTGGGTCAACATCTAGCTTTAGCGTAACCTCTACCTCACTGGTCTTCACAAGTTCGACAACACCTACAAGAGACGGAGAAGACAATATATCAACGAATCTCTTTAAAGCATTTCCACCACGATAAGTCTTAATATCTTCAATGCTTTCAATACCAATTATACCTCCCTTAAGAACATAGAGTATAAAAGAGGCCTTCGTTGGAGCCGCTATATGAACTCTGACAATACCTGTAAAATCGGAATCCTTGCCGCAGAGTTCAGACAACTTCCTTAAGATATCGTTTTTACTTCCTCTTCCAAAATCTATTCTAGAGCTTTTTTCTACTACTTTTTCTCCTGTTCCCGTAGACTCCTTTGTACGGTCAACGAGCCCTTCAAATAGCTCCTCGTGTTCCACTTGGGTCACCTTATAAAGGCTGGGAAGGTTTTCCACTGCTATTATTGGAGCCCGCTATTTTTAAATGGTTATCAGAAAAAGTTAGATACGATTCTAAAATGTTGTCGCTGTATTTGAAGTATTATCCATAAGGATTATTTGCGAAATGCTTATATAGAAGCACATAATAAGATAACGTGACACAACAAAGAATTGTAAACTTGGGGTGATAATACATGTCCGAGATAGCAAGAAGAATCCTAGGAGAAATAACACGTGTAGAAGGAGTAAGAGCTGCAATAGTAGTATCCCGTGACGGACTTGTATTAGACGCTGTAATTCCAAGAAGAGACATTAATCCCGAAGACATAGCAGTGGAAGTAATGCAAATAGTAAATGCAACCGATAGACTAGGCAAGGACTTCGGCCTAGGAAACACAGACATAACAAGCGTAGAGTACACAAACGGCATAATAATGGTAGGCACCATGGGTGAAAACGTACTCGCAGTAGTAGCTGAGCGCGGTGCAATGCTAGGAATGATTAGAAACGAGATAAAGAAGCAGAGGGAAAGATTAAGAGCAGCCATATAACATTGATTCAAGATTACTAAATACGAGTTTATTTTTATTAATGTAAACAACTTCCTACAATAAAATTATTGTAGCATAATTTTCTTAATCTCTAAAGTGTGATTTTAATCGCTTAACCTTTTAAGTTAGTAATAGTAAATATAAGGTACTAGAAGACGGAGAATACTTGTACATAGGAGTGGGGAGAATTGAGACCTGTAGCAAAGGGTGTTACTAGAAAGTTTATACGAATAACAGATGACAAAGAAGCTGCACTAAGCGAGTTAAAGAATAGTATTAATAAAGCATTTACAGGTAGGATTCAAGGCATACTTAGGACGGATAAAGGAGAATTAGAGATAGTAGTAGAGGTTTTACAGGGCAGGATTGTTGCAGCTGGTGTAGAAGGTTATACCAGCATAGATGGTGGGTTAGCTTTAAACACTATAATTAATGCTATTATTGAGGGAACGGGATTCCTAGAAATAATAGAATTAAATGAAGAGGGAGTAAACTTAGACTTAGAATTCAATCCAAACTCTAAGCTATCAATGCCTACAAGCCTCGAACTATACATTAACAGAATAGAACTCAGACTACGACAACTACAGAGAAAAAAAGAAACACAGCCAACATGGACGCCACAACCGCTTAAAAGAAAGCCAATAGAAGAGACACGGAGAGAAGAAGTCGAAAAACCAAGACCTCCCACTGAAATCAGACAATTCACAAGAAGAGAAGAAATCTCATCGAAGAAAGAGGAGGGAAGAATCCAAGAAAAACCAGAAGCAGAGGATAGGGAAAAAACAGTAGAAGTAGAAACGAAACCCGAAGAGAAGAAAAAGATACTCGAAGAAATAGGATTGGATGAGGAGGTGTTAGAAGGCCTAGTAGTAAATGTCAAAGAGAAGCCTCCCGTAATCGTTGCCTTACCCTCAAGTAAAGAAGCCTCGACAGCTCAAGTAGCTACTGAGACTACTGGACCAATTGTTGAGAAATCGGCTGAAGAAAGATCTTCGGTTGAAGAACTACACGCTGTTCCGAAGACTGAAGTTGAACGTTTACCGCAAGTAAAAGAAACTGCGCCAAGTCCAGAAGAACTATTATCTAAGTTACCGTTAAGTGATAAAATAGAGGAATACAGTAAATCATTATTATCGGAAACCGATAAATTATTACTATCACTAATTGAGACCTCTGATATATTAAGCCATGGACGAGATAAAGTTGATGCCGTATTTAAGAAAATCATCGACTTATCAAAGAATACCGATAAGCCAGTAAAACTTAGTACAGCTACAGCCGGCAAACTATACTATATAATAGTACATAACGGTTCAATAGTATCGGCATTTAAGGTAGATGAAAACTCGGAAAATATTGAGTTATATGGTCGTGCAGCACTAATAGACTTGTTCAAGAAGCTATTATCAGGGAATATAGACTATGTTATATCACTTGTCAAAAATAAGTATGTACTATCAGGTTTAGGCCTCGTAGAAAGAGAGGAAATAGAAGAGGAAATAGAAGAACGAGCTGAAGGACTCTTCGGTAGACTTAGGAAAATCTTTGGTGGTAAATAAGGTGAATTAAGTTCTTATGATTCCTTCTTATAGATAGAGACTTGTTGCAATATACCTTACAAGAATATTTAGTATTTACTAGCAAAGGAATGTCTAAATATTATTCTCTATGAGGAGCTTTGCTAAACTGGTAGCATATTTCCAGTCTTCTTCACTCACCTTATACCACGGTGCATCTACTTTCTCTCTATCAATGGTTTTTATCGTATCAGTCTCCGACGCAAGAACATATGGAAGTATATGTAAAGCTAATACCTTGTTAATCTTTTTCTCTGTATTATTAGTGTACAGATATCCACCTACCCGTATTATACGCCTATTTGATACAACTATATAATATTTTATTTTTGACTCCCCTAATTCTAGTAGACCAGTATAATAGCCTTTCAAGTCGTCTAGAGCATAGAGGATCTTCTCCTTTGTTTCACGGTACAAATCGTTGAATACTAGCTGTCTTAGTTCAACTGTATACCCCGTTTTCTGTCGTACGAGAAATTCTACTGCTTTACGGTTAGTTATTGTTATACCCATGTTGTCGCAGTAGATTCCAGCAATCCTATCATCTATTATGAGAGCCATACAGTTAACGGTTTCATCACTTGTACTTATCTTTGCAATAATTATTTGTTTCCGCTTACCATACTTACTCAATAGCTCCAATAAGTCAATAGCTGTTGCAGCAGTCAATATTCCCAAAGGCTTAGTTTTTCTTAGCAGGTGTTCGTAGTAGTTGCTTAGAAACTCGCTATACTTATCAACTAATTCGCGGTCACGTATGAACTTTACCTTAATCTTTTTGGAGCGCTTACGTATCTTCTTGACTATGCCAAACCCCTTCTTAACCTCGCGTGCAATAATCTTTGCGGGTGCTTGTGGTTGTGTCTCTAATGTCTGATAGCCTGGTATGAGTGTTACAAGGTCTCCAAAGTATACTGGGAGTTCTAGAGCTATTAACGGGTTCCCTGAGATTTTTGTCTCTACTTCATATCTCATCATTTCTATGAAGTCTACTCTACCAGTTACACTAGGATTAGATAATTCTTCGAGAAGGCTACGTAAAGCACTCCCACCATAAAGTGATACTTCTCCACGCTTTCCCTCAGCATAGACAATAGCTCCACGTATTATTCCTAAATTATACTTCGAGCTAGAGTAACCGGACAAAACTACCTTTAACAACCCAGTGAACATGGGGGTTGCTCTTGAACTATATCCAACGAGTCTTGCGATAAGCTCGTTTCTTGAGAGATACATTTGATCTAAAGACATATTGTTCTTCTACCCTTCGAGCATGTATACTTTTCTTGAGGAGGTATAACGCTTCTCCGTATAAAAGCTTCTTTGTCTTAGAAGTACAAAAATTTTTTCTTAAATACCTGTATTTTTCATGTACAGAGACTTTTTATTCTATATTAGTTTGATCTTATCAATATTACTTGTCTCATATAGTGTTTCTGTACTTTTAATATTTTATGGATTTGTATGTTATTCCAAGCTGTTTAACGATAGTTTTTTATTGTATTGTTCTACCTTCTGGATAGGGTGTCCATATGGATAGTAAGTATATTATCGGAATAATTATAGCATTGATAGTAGGAGTAGGAATAGGCTATGTGGTTCTAATGGGAACAGTAAAGCCCGTAACAACAACAATAACAGTCCCCAAGACCATTACCGCTACGTCAACACAAACATTGGTGAAGACTACAACTATTCCAACAACTACTGTTACAACTACAACACTAGTATCTACTATAGTCACTACGACAACCTATGAGAAAACTATTACCAGTCCAACGACTAGTGTTACAACAATTACTAAACCAATAACATTAACCGTAACTTATACGTTAAATAAAACAATTACCAAGACTCTTGTTTACAAAGTAGTCTACGATGCCCTTGGACGTCTCATAACATTCAATAAGACTCCAGAGAGAATAATATGTCTAGCACCAAGTATTACCGAGATAGTCTTTGCTCTAGGACTAGGCGATAAAATAGTTGGAGTTGACGACTATAGTAATTATCCGCCGGAAGTAAACGAGCTTGTTAAGGAGGGTAAGATCCAACGAGTAGGCGGTTACTGGACACCAGATTTCGAGAAGATAGCTGAGCTTAAACCAGACCTAGTATTAGCTAGTGTTAGCCCTCACGCAAAGATGCTTGATAAGTTTAGGGAGCTTGGCTTAAAGGTGGTTTTCTTAAAGTCTAGTACTGCGCGAAACGCCTACGATATATATCAGGATATAATGTTGGTTGCATCGATATTCAATGTAGAGGATGAGGCTAAGAAACTAGTAGATGATATCCAGTCAACAATAGATAACGTAACCCAAACTCTAGCGAAAGCAAATGTTACTCCAGTAAGGACTCTGATAATACTAGGCCCGCCATCATGGGGTCTATGGACTACTGGTGGTGATACATTCATAGACTATGTTATAATGACCAGCGGTGGTGTGAATATTGCATCAAAGTATAGTGGATGGGTTAAACTAGACTATGAGGAAATACTGGCCCAAGATCCAGAAGTAATAATAATAAGCATTATGGGTACTAGAGAAGATGCTGAGAAAATATTCAATGATATAGCTAATAGCCCGTTAAACCAAACAACAGCATTCAAGAATGGGAGAGTCTACGTGTTTATAGGTGAAGCAGACGATGTATTAATGAGACCGGGACCACGTATAAGCATTGCCGTAAAGATATTATCACAAGTACTTCATCCAGAAGTATTTGGCGAGATAAATAGGAGTGATGTAATAAAAATGCCTTCACAGGAGACTATGGGATACGAACTAGGCATTACCAGCATTGGAGCTGGAGATGGTGTAAGGATTGAGTATTAGGAGACTTTATAGGCTTAGGATAAAACGTTTTTTATTCTCTCTTATATTTTCCCTAATCCTGTTATTTCTTATTGTAGTTTTATCCTTATCTATTGGTTCCTCAGAGTACGGCTTCCTCGATGTACTAAGATTATTCCATCACGACTTCTTAAGTGTTTTTGGCATTAACTCCTCCAGGCCAGAAGGTTATGATAGAATAGCATTAATAGTATATTCTATTAGGTTTCCTAGAACTCTCGTAGCATTATTGGCGGGCGCGGGACTAGGTATTGCTGGTGTCCTTATTCAAGCTATAACACGTAATCCTTTAGCTGAGCCCTTCCTCCTCGGCTTATCATCTACATCTCTCACGGTCGTAGGGGCGTCTATATTATTGGTTCCGGGGTTACTCTATGTTCGAGCTTATATTGTTCTTGTAGCTTTTCTCGGTGCTCTCCTTGGATTCTCTTTAACAATGAGTTTGAGTGAGCTAGCTGGTGGTAGTGCTTTAACGCTTATACTTGCTGGTATAGCTGTTTCATCTGCTTTTAGTGGGCTAGCACACATAATAGCTTTCCTAGTTCAAGTGAAGTTCAATACTCCCTTCCTAATATTACTGCTTGGTAGCTTTTCGAATGTTTTGAAAAGCGATATATTCCCTATGATTATTTCATTATTGATAGGTTTTACTGCTTCAATAATTCTATCAAAGGCACTAAACGCTATTCTCTACGGCGATGAATATGCTAGCCAGCTGGGATATAATCCTAGGCATATTAGGAGGCTTTCAGCATTATTCTCAGCACTGCTTACTGGCGTTACTGTTGCTATAGCTGGTATAATCGGATTTGTGGGTCTTGTTGTACCTCATATAGCCCGGTTTCTTGTGGGAAGCGATCACAGGATTGTTGTCCCATTATCTGCTGTTATAGGTGGTCTCGTATTATTGTTGGCTGATATTATTGCAAGAATACTGTCATATTCTACTGGTATTAGTGGTATTCCAGTAGGAGCTATAACAAGCATGATTGGTGCTCCATTTTTCGCTTACTTATTGGTTAAGAGGATGAGGGGTACGTAGTGAAGCTACGAGTAGCAAATATAGAATTCTACTATGATTCTACTCTAGCTTTAAGGAATATAGTTTTTGAGACTAGTGAAGGAGAACTAACCAGCATTATTGGCCCTAATGGTGCTGGTAAGACTACTTTGTTGAAGGTTATTGCTAGGCTATTAAAACCTAGGAAAGGAGTTGTATATGTTGATGGGGTTGATTTATGGAGGCTTAGTCCACGAGAAGTGGCTAAAAAGATTGCTTACTCGTCTACTTATGTAAGTGAGGGGTTTAATACAACAGTACTAGACTACTTGTTAACCGCCCGTTATCCACATGCCCGCTTACTCTCTTTAATAGATAGAGAAGAGGATCTAGGAGTCATAGAGAACGTTTTATCAAAACTCGACATATCTCATCTAGCCGACCGTAGACTAGACCAGTTAAGTAGTGGTGAGCTTCAACGTGTTCTAATAGCTAGACTGCTCGTACAAGAACCCAAGGTCCTCTTAATTGATGAACCTACTGCCCACTTGGATTTAAGGTATCAGTTAGAGTCTATGGAGCTTTTAAGAGAGATCACCTTAAGGGAAAACCTTGTAACGATTATAACTACTCACAAGCTATGGATTGCAGCCAAGTATTCTGATAAAACTATTCTCTTAGATAAGGGTAGGATTGTAGCAATTGGTTCTCCTGAGGAGGTTATAACGCCAGAAAACATTGTTAGTACTTATCGGGTTAAGATAAAGGTGTATAGAGACCCGCAGCTGGGATTAATTGTTGTACCATTAGAGCCCGTTTAATATAATCCTACTGGTTCCTAAGCTTCTCTATTGTTTTTGTGAAGTCTACTGCATATTTGTTCTCATCTACTTCAATGACAACGTCTTTCGAGTCTCCAATAACTTTTGCGACAACGACATAGTAGTTTATGGGTGATGCAAGTCCTGTATGTGAGGCCTTTTCTTCTAGTTTATTGAGTATTCTCCGTATACTGTTTCCGGAGAGGTTGCTCCATTTTACTTCTATGAATGTTGTAGATTTTCTGGGATCTCGTATTATTATGTCTATTTCGAGTCCTCTATGCCACCATTTTCCGACCTCTACTGGTTTAGTCTTTAGTACTCCCATGTGGTATAGCTCGGGTATTGTTTGCTCTACTATTAACTCGAATATCTTTGCAATGTACTGGTCTAGGGTTTCTTTTACGGCTTCTACTGCTTCTTTAACGTAGCCTGCTTCTACTAGTCCTCTATTCCTTATAATATACTTGAACCAGAAGTGAAAGTAGTTATCAGTAAAGTATAGTCTGCTTTTCTTCTTAAAGCCTAAGGGTCTACGATACGCTATTATTTCTAGTTCTCTTAGAACACTTATGTAATGGTTCATACTTCTAGGATCAACTCCGATAATATT
This sequence comes from Desulfurococcales archaeon, assembly GCA_027030065.1. GTDB lineage: Archaea > Thermoproteota > Thermoprotei_A > Sulfolobales > WANQ01 > JALWGO01. Next base: position 13,521 of record JALVFK010000052.1, read on the forward strand.
AGCTATTTCCGATGGCCGGTTATATCCGTCTGCTAGAGCTTTTAGTATAGCCATATAGGTTCTGGGTTCTCTTACCTCTTGTCTAAGAAAGTCTTCTGCTTCTGTTAACAAATAGCTTCCAGGTGATAGGATTTCATAGAGTAGTTTATCGATGTTTTCCTTATTGTATGCGTATTTTAGGTAAGCTGGGGTTCCTCCAAGTATGCTGTATCCTTTAATAGAGTCTTCTATGCTCATTTTATTGAAGAATCCTAGGGCTTGTGGTAACCTTATGGGCTTTAACTTTATGCTACTTGTTCTCCGGCCGAATAGTGGGCTCTTGTATCCTAGTAATTGTTTCTCAAAGAACGATACAGCTGAACCGCTGAGAACTATTTTTATATTTGTATTAGTGAGAATTGTATCTATTGTTTTTTGAAGTCTTGAGACAATTGAGGGGTCTGCTTCAACTATGTACTGGAACTCGTCTAAGACTACTGCTATTTTGTCGTTTCTCTTATCTACGGCTATTCTTGTTATTGCTTCAACTATATCGTTGGGAGTCCATACTCCTAGTTCTCTTCCTATCAAGGTTGAGAATTCTTCTGATAATTGTTTGTATGATAGCTGCGAAGCTATATAGTATATTCCTCTTTTATCCTTAATCCATTCTGATAAGAGTCTAGTCTTTCCTATTCTCCTTCTACCATAGACTATTATTAAGCTGAATCCCGGTTTCTTGTACTCTTTCTCTAATAGTTCTAGTTCTACGTGTCTATTGATGAAGGGTATGGTACTCGTGTTTATCCCCGGGGAAATAGTAGGATTCGTATCTAGAAAAGCATATCTAGATATGCTTATTTTGATACGCTATATATCTTGCGATATAGTACTATTTTTGCTAGGTCCTCTAGGGCTTCTAACGCGTCTATAGCCTCATAGATGTTTTTGGCTACAGCAATAACTCCGTGGCCTAATAGGATTAGGACACGGCACTTCTTCGCCTCTTCTCCTACACGTTTTGCTAATTCTACTGAGCCTGGTGGGAGTCTTTCTATTCTTCCAACACAGTCTCCTATAGCATAGTATGCTTCTACATACTCGTATGGCTCTATGTCGAAGCCTTGTTCACCTACTATTAGTGTAAGAGGACTATGGGCGTGTACCACCGCCTTAACCTCGGGATTGTTCTTATAGATTTCAGCATGCATTCTATACTCTATGGAGGGCCTATGTTTACCCGTCCACTTGCCGTCAAAGTATACTACAACCATATCATCGGGCTTCAAGTCATGTTTAGGCAGCCCGCTTGGAGTTATGAGAAAAGAGGTCTCACTAATTTTTATACTAGCATTTCCGCCACGAATATTAATTAGACCCCTATTGTATAGAAGCTTCATTGCTTCAGCTAACTGTCTCCTAGCTTCGGCTATTTCCTCCGCATTCATGTTGATCAACTCTTAGAGACCAGTATCTCACGGTTTCTTATTACTATAGGTACTATTATTTCGTCAACACCTCTAGCAAACAACGTATCCATAAGCTTCTCTGGGTTCTTCTCCTCAATAGCCGTAGATAGGGATGGATCAAAGGGCAACATACCCAGATATTGGACATGTAATTCTCTAGCTAATTCCTCTCCTACGGGCTTGCCTAGAGGATATATTGTTTTACCATCTATCTTCATGTACGCCATGTTCTCTACTAACCCCATTATCCTAACCCGCAAATCCCTGAACAATAATATGGTCTTGCTAGCAACAACTCTTGCTAAAGCAGAAGGAGTCATTATGACCAAAGCCTCTTTCTCAACGGGTATAAGAGTCGATGAAGCTATTACCTCATCACCAGTACCTGGAGGCAAATCTACTATAAGGAAATCGAGCTCACCCCACTTAGTTATCGCTAGTAGCTCAGTTATAGCATCTCTCTTATTCTTACCGTGAATAGGTACTGGTCTATTCTTAGCAAACAAGCCTAGGCTCATAACCTTTACTCCAATAATAACCGGTGGTACTAGCCCCTCCTTACTCTCCTCAGGCTCATAACCTTCTATATCGAATATAGTCGGTATAACTGATCCATGGAGATCTAGGTCTAGTAATCCTACAGCATAACCCTTCGAGGATAATAGCAAGGCTATAGTTGCAGCTGTTACACTCTTACCGACACCACCTTTCCCACTTCCAACTAGGAGGACGTAGTCTACCTTTGAGAACTGTTTCCCAATAGCTTCAAGTCTGGGATCAATAACTGTGTTCATTGCTTCTCACCCTCTTCTAGTTCAAGTACAACTGATTTAATCCAGACACCTCTACCAGCAACAATCTCTATATCGGGGCTACCACATCTTGGGCAACGAATATAGGTTGAAACTAGCTCGGGTACATAGTGTACGGGATTCTCGCATTCCTCTCCAGGTTTTAGGTCTGGGCAAAAGATTCTCCTCAACTGCTCGAAGACTTCACCAAAACCAAACTCGTATCCACACGTATTGCATTTAAGCCTAGCCTTCTCCTCCTCAATCACAACATTTACCTTACTACCTAGTTCCTCCTCACTTAAAGTGGTTATAGCGTCCCTTAGAATATTCTTATCTATTTGAGATAATTCACCAACAACAAGTCTTACCTCTCTAACACCTTTAGCCTTCTTTTCATCCATAATCTTCTTCAAGGTGAGAACTACTCCTGAAGCAAGACTCCATTCATGCATGGTTCATCGAACCTACAACTCTATATTTGCGTGTACAGCACGTAAATCCTCCTCCGTCTTACCCAGTCTCTCCATAAGCTCCACTACAACTGAGTCAAGAAAAACCATAACTGTATCCTCGAAAAGTGTTCCAAGAGGAGCAAGTGGTTCATGTATGCCCAAGATCTGTCTAGCAAAATAGTCTTCCTCGCGTGCGATCTTAGTCCTACCCGGAACCTCTACAACAATATCAGCTATACGTGCAAGAGGACTATCCGGATAACTCGTTATCGCAATAACAGTTGCACCAACCTGTTTTGCTGCCTCAGCAGCTGTAACTATGAGCTTCGTTCTGCCGGAACCAGATATAGCTACAACTATATCTCCCCTACCTATACGTGGAACGATGGTTTCCCCTAAAACGTAGACAGTATATCCTAGATGAAGTAGACGCATAGCAAAAGCCCTTCCAACAAGACCACTCCTACCAGCACCCATAACAAGTATCTTCACATTGGGCTTACCGTAAACTTTTGTTAAAGTATTAATCATTCTTTCAAGTTGCTCACGCTTAATCTCGCGTGTAGCAGAAATAATGAAATCTGCGATACTATACATGGTTTTGTAAACATTCTCAACCATCAATCAGTCCCAGGTGAAACTAGTTCGCCTCTAGGATAAAAATTAAGTGTCACATATTTGTCCCCAACTAGTTCGAAAAATTACCTACTTTTTCAATAGGTCTCATTTAGCGTAATACTGTAGAAATATAAAGTTTCTTCTAATCGAGAAGGAAATTATTGGTGATAAAATCTATAAGCAAAATTTCTACACGATAAAATCCTAGAATAAAGGTAAAAAACATAATGGAAACCAGGGAGCTGTTTGACTTACTAGAAAAACTGTATAAAACAAGTGTATTGGGTTTAAGTAGGCTTGCAAGAGCCCTAAATATATCATATAACAAATTATACGTCTTTATTAATTCCCTTAGAAGACTAGGTTTTGAAATAGTTCCGTGCATTAATCTAAGGTTTGTCAAACTCGGTGTAATGATAGTACTAAGTGATAAACCAATAATTGATGATTGTAAACCCTTATTTCCTAAAGGTCATTTCGTGCTTCTCATGGTACCCCTAGATATAGGATATAAGGACTTGAGATCCATAATAGGCCCATCAGTAAGCTCCTTAAAGGTCTATTTTATAGAAGAAGCCCAGTTACCAAAGCCTATGCTTGCGAAATATAACGTCGATAGCAGTTTTGAGATACTTAAAAAAGAGAGAGTATGGAGGCTACTCTTAGAAACAATTGAAAGAATTGATAGGATGCAAATAGAACATGCAACATACTCTAATATTGTTTATAGCGAAAGATATAAAGTAAGTAAGATAGATTTAAAGATAATGAATGAGCTAGTGAAAGATCCGTTTATTTCATCAAAGAAACTCGCAGAGAAACTAGGCATATCTGTGGGGAAGCTTAGAAGAAGGATGGTTATTCGTATAGAGCCGTTGATGAAGGGATATAGAGTTTTATGGGCACCATACTATAGGCTGTTTAATGCAATATTGTTTAATGTTTTTAGAGTTAAATCTATTTCTTCGAGAATTCTCTATGAGATATTATCGGAGTTCCCTTTATCGGTTTTAACAGCATATAATTCAAATGAGAACATAATTGTTAATGCACTACTTGTTGACAGTCTAACATATGATTATACTAGAAAGTATTTGAGAATTGCTGAAAGAGAATATGGTGTAGAGATAATTGATTCTTGGGGCTATTTATATTCTGGTTTAGAGAAACAAGTAATACCGTGTAGAGCTCTAGTAGAATATGACAAGAGGTCTAAGAGGTTCCGATTAAAAATGCCTCCTACCAGGACTACTGGCACCGAGCTATAGCTTTAGGTATTTCAGATAACTCATTTACTACTATGTCGGCATTATCTGCGAGTTTTATAGAACAGTTATACGCTATACCGCAACCAGCAAGTTTTATTACGCCGATGTCCCAATCCGAGTCTCCCACATATATTGTCTCCCTTATACTTACTCCGTAGTGTCTAGCACTCCACAACAATGTGAGGGGTTTCCTGTAGGGGGGCATGCGTGCACGCTGATTCTCTGATACAATTCCATTACTGGTAAATGTTATTGGGTTAGCGATCCAGAAGTCGAATTCATATTTACTTGCTATTTTTTCGGCTAACTGACCTATACCAGCACTTATAATTCCTACTATGAATCCCTTATTCTTAAGCTCACCTACAACTCTACTAACGTTGTCGTTTACTTTTATCCCATCTATGGCTTCGAGTAAGTCTTCCCGTCTAAGCTTTCTGCCGAGCGCTTTATTCCATAGCTCTATATCCCTTCTTATCCATTCATTATAGTCTATCCGACCCCATACGTAGTCTAAAAAATTCTTCCTCCTCGAACTTATGGGTACACCAAAATAGTCGTGAACGTATTCCCAACTACTCTTAGATTTTGTTAAAACTCCGTCCAGATCAAAGGCTATTAACTTATATTTTCTAGTGGACAATTTGGTAACCACTTTCTCGAACTTTATCTAGACTAGGAGTACTTGGATGTGATAAAAATATTGTATTATATCCAATTATTAGGATGCTCTCTTCTAAGAGCTTAGCCGTAATAGTGTTTCAATTACATCTATTATCGTGTTGAGGCTGAGCTTCTTCTTAGACCCCGTTATCTCTAAGTCTAGATTATATGATTTATCTACGGGGTCGTAGGAGACTATTACTCTACCGAGTCCTCTAATAGTTATACTTAGAGTCGTCCCTATTCTCTCAACTATAGCTCTATCTCCAACCACACTAGTTATCTTATCGAAGGCTTCCTCTACTTCCTTTAACTCTTTCTTCTCCTTACCTAGTGCTTGGAGTCTCGCATCAATTGCTTCAACTATCTCTGGAATATCCTTGTACTTCTCTTTAGCTAAACGCAGTATCTCATCAATTAAGTCTATTTTACCCGCATCCTTTAGAAACTTCACTAGCTCGTCAAAGTCTGGGCTACGTAAATAGTCTACGAGCTTCTTTATGTCTCCTCCAAAAGCAGAGAACTTGTATTTCTCCTCGGCTTTCTCAATCATCTTCCTGACATCGTCTGCTACCTGTTTTGCTATATCCATTTTAGACGCTAGCACATAGTTTACGATATGTCTTAGGAAATCAACCTTCTTAGCACTCATGAGGTCAACACCCTCTTAGAGTTATTTATGTGTTAGGGGTTGTTGGCGATACAGCCCAGTATAATGGTATATTTATTGATTAAAAAGGTAACCATCAACACTCTGCTAGTAAGCCCAGATATTTCCGGGTTCAATCAAGGTCTCGTTTTCTCCACGGATCTCCTCAACTCTTGCCTCTTCTAGTCTCCTCGACTCTAATACTCCTATAACATTTATCGCAATATGTGTTATTATGCTTGGAACAATAGTGTTTAAAATGAGTACTGGTAAGCCTAAAACAAGGGCTACAGCAAGGATAACTAGGAGGCCCTCCTTCTTAACCGATTTCAAATGAGCTAGCATGAAGAGGATAGCCGATAAGACGAGTGCTATTAAGCCATTATTGAATAATAGTTTAAAAGCATAGAAGAAGAATCCACGGAAAACAATCTCCTCTAGAATAGGGGCTAGGAGGAAGAGAATTAAGGCTAGTAGAACAGGGTTAATAGACCTAATAGTCTCAACTGGGAATTTCATAAGGTATTCTTCTCCTATAATCCTCGTACTAGCCATTAACACTATGAGAGCTAATCCAATAGAACCCAAAGTCCATATAGTAAACGCTAAGCCTAATCTAACGCTAAAGAATACTTGCAAGGGTATCCCGAGGAGGGGGGAGAGACCTATAACTAATAGTAAAGCCGCGAGCTGCCCTACACCACCAGCGACAAGAAGGTTTATTGAGTATTTCCTAAATACTTTTACACTCGCGAGAACGTAGAGTGTTGAAGCTAAAGCCATAACGCCGATAGAACCCAAGCCTAATAGAAACAGTATTAGTGGATTAAATCCCATAGCCTAGCCCTCCCATTAGCTGAGACTACCTATAATATTAACTGCTTCGATAAGCCTCCACGGTCCAGGATATACTCTAGCTCTCCTACGAGAAACTATTATCTCCTCACCCGTAGCTCGATTAACTGCTCTCTTAGAATACTTATCCCATACTATCGACGAACCAAGCTTCTTCCAAACACTTATCCTACTAATATCTACGCCCTTCTCCCTAAGCTCTACTAACTGTTTTCGTAGAACTGGGCGATGCTCTCTCCACAACCCCATCATTGACGCTAGGCTTCCAATAAAGTTTCCAAAACCTACTCTAGCTCTATACAATATGTATTCGCGAACCTCGTCTAGGCTCTCAAGCTTTATTATCTTAGCATCAAATAACACCTGGTGACCCAGGATAAGGCTCATCCTAGAAGACACTATGCTTGGAACAATACTGAGTAGTTTCTCAACTCTACCACTATAAGGAGGGTTAGACAACACTATGAAGTTTGCCTCATCACTAACAATGTATGCACCAAAAAACCCGTACCTCACAACAACTTGATAAGCCGCTACAAGTAGTGATGAATGTATCCTAAGATCCCTTGGCCTCTCATAACGTCTCGGTAAACGATGAAAACCTACGCCATCAACTCTTATAGCAAAGGGAGCTTCTACTCTAAGACTAATCTCTCTAGACTTATACTTCTCCTCCAATATCAGAGGATTTACCTTAAGCAAAACCTCATCGGGTAATCCATTATCGTGCAACTCTTACCCCATTACAACAACAATAAAAACGAGGATGAGATTATTCTCCAGCAATATCTCTATAGGCTTCGTCTAGTACACTCTTCTTTTCTGGATGCTTTGTGAAATAATAGATAACATAACTACACAATGGAACAATCTTTAACCCGTTTTCCTCAGCATACCTTATAGCGGCTTCAACAAGTCTAGCAGCATACCCCCTACCTCGTAGCATTGGGGGAGTATAAGTTGACTCCAAGAACATTCTATCCCCTTCAACACGATACTTTAATACAGGTTTATCTTCTCCGGGTAAATCGATATAGAATAAATTCTTAGCCCTCTTAATAACTACCCTATTGGCCATTATACTTCTGCCTCGAACAACACTAGCAAGTATACCCTAATATGTATTAATAATAAGATGTATTCTGTTGTGAAACAAAGTTATTACTTACTATAGGAATCTATCAAAACCGTTTTATACCCAAGAGTACATTAGAGAGACCTGGAGAATATGGAGGAGAAGTATTTGGCTACACAAAGCATTAATAGAACAATATATCTAGCCTCTAAACCCAGTTCTTCCATTAAAAATAAGAGCCATACCTATATGAGAGGGAACGTATTTAATGCCTAGAAGAAACGCCCGTAAAAGAAAGGAAAGAAGAGGAGTATACAGCGTAGACGTACAAAAATACAGTATTTATCCACGAATACAGAAGCCAGCAGAATATACTACACCAGCCCAACAGCTAAGACCAGGAAAAACAATAGAAGTAGACATAATAGACGTAGACGAAAAGAATCGTGGAATAGCAAAATACGGTAACTACCAAGTACTCGTACTAGGCCAGGCAACTGTAGGAGACCGTGTAAAAGTAAAAATAGAGCAGATAAGAGGAGACACTATTATCGCCAGCATCTTGTCCATGAAGAAAAGCGATATAGAATACTAGGCGAAGCCCAGGTGCATTCAAGACTAAAACACTATGATGTTATTTCCATAGAAATAGATGAAAGAGAACAAAACGATCTAAAAGGTGCCATAATTGTAGTAGAAGAAAACAAGCTAACAGAAGACTTTAGAAACTATTATTTCTACATAGAGCCCACAAAAATAAACGTCTACAAAGTTAGAGAAAAACCACGGCTCATAGACATAGTTTTTGACGAAAAAATAGTAGAATTCTATGGAAAAGAGAAAACACGTAAACTGAGAGAAGCCGCACTAATAACAAACAAGCTAGAGTTATCACCAGTTCTAGTAGGAGACAAAACACTTTATCCCGAAGCAATACTAGACATAACATTTACCGACAAGGAAGCCCAGGTAAAAGTAACCGTAAAATACCCTAAAATAAAATAATTATTAATGGTGCCTCGGCTAAGGAAAATGAACCCCAGAGAAGGGGGATAGTGCAGCCGAGGCCGGCGCCGGTCCCACACTATATTCCATGATTATATTAGTTATTTCATCTAGAGACTATGTGGTAACCGTAAAAAATAGTTGACTTATCTCATACTATAATGTATTTAGCTAGCTTAGACAAGGTCTAAGATATAATGTGCCATTGTATTCTATTATTTGTGCTCCTATATTATTACCATATATCCCAAGACAACCAGTAATTGTTACTGTAGTATTTATGCTAAGATTTCTTAGTATCTCTGTGTATCTCTGTAAACGGTATTCTATCGTTAGTAGTATTATTCTCCCACTATCCCTTAACTATTACACGGTATTCTTGGTCTCCTACCACGATGTTTATCTATCCATTATAATCTATGTCTTCAATAGTGCCAGTAACAGTTATTGTCGATCTTGTATAATTGTCTTCTATAAAATGTTTCTATTTCTTATGTCATGCATTCCTCTTTCAATACTTGTATGATGATCTCTTAACCATCTATACTCTCCTTGCCCGGTAATGTTTCTCTGAGATGTATATGCGTATGCTACTAATCCCGCTGCAAATACTATTAGCTAACATTACTCCTATTATGACTGCTCTTTTCATTTCCTTGACTTCACCTCATCGTGTATTACACGTATTATTTTTTATATTTTTTATATTATTGATTCACTTGCGTATACACAAATTGTGCATAACACGAGTATAGTTAGAGATAGCTAACATGGTTGGCGACAATGCCTGGAGAGGATTAGAGAAATGCATGCATATCATCAAGTGTTCCTAATAGTCGGTGTAGTTGATGCTATTGCCCTAATACTTTCTGTCTACATAGTGTATGTTTTACTGAAACTGAACAAGCTCTTAGGTACTAAGAGTTTACTATTAGTTTTCGCTGGATATCTTGTGTTTTCTCTAGGGCTCAGCTTATCTATTGCATCGAGTATGCTAGTATTTTTCTATGGACCTAGCGAGCCTCGGGGCCCACCAGAGCTTATTGTTGGAGCACGTAGAGGTTTATTCCTGGGTGAAGGACTTGCTTTTAGAGTGGGGTTTACTGCTTGGAATATTATCGGATACTCAAGCATAGTTTATGCTGTATCTTATCTACTGGTATTAGCTGGCCTCCTTATATCAAGGTATAAGGTTGTAGAAATAAATCAAGACAATCTTGGCGTGAGTACTCGAGCTCCTCTAGTAGCTATATCGATTCCTACTGCTCTCGGAGCAGCGCAACCAGTAATTCACGCATCATACCTACTGTTAGCTGGTGATGGCCTTAGCCTAATACTACTCATCGGTATCGTGTTCTTACACTGTGGTTATCTTAGAGGAAGGCTAGGCTATCTCCTCCTACTAGCATCACATGCCTTTAGGCTTCTCGCAGTCTTCTCAGTAAATCCGTGGATTCTAGTTGTAGCTGAACTCGTGAGGCCTCTAGGCTTAATCCTTATTGCAACAGCTCTAGCGGAGGCTAGTAGGAAGTGAGCCCTATTAAGAAAGCACCGTATCGAAGCCAGGCTGGTATAATCTATGATATACTTAGAGCACTATATAGTGAGGGTGAAATGCCTCCAACAAGAATAACATATTATGCACGACTCCCCTATGATAGACTTAAACCCATGCTGAGAAAACTAGTAGAAAAGGGATTAGTAGAGGAGGTTCGCGAAAGAAAACGCGTATACTATAAGATTACTATGAAGGGATACGAAGCCCTCAAAGAGCTAGAAAAAACTAAGAAACTACTAGAAGCACTAGGTATGAGGTTCTAAGTCCCAGACATAGTTTGTTCGAATAATTAGAGCTAAATAATTATCTGAAAACCTCTTTTCGAGGGAACTACTTATGAATAACGTGATCTCAGCCTTAGTCCTAATAGCGTTCATTGTAGTTGCTGTAGTTGTAGGTTTCTTAATACTTGTATATACTCCTATACAAACTTATAGTATATTTAATGGAAGTAATGGAAGCTCAAAGGATTTAATTGAAGACTATCTCCCATGTAATAAGACAGGTAGAGTTTTCTCTCCGGGACCCGTAGGCTTTGCAATTAGTACAGGTTATCGTGCTCCAGGAGAGAAGATTGGAGTTTACTTGTATGTTTATAAGCCATTGATGTATCGTTTTAATGGAACGTATATTGTTGGATTATATGGTATTAGTGGAGACAGAAAACTTCTCATAGAACATGAGAACATCAGCGCTAGTGGTCTCCCAGTAAATATTCAATGGAATATCCCGTTACAAGACTACTATCACAACTATACTATAATTGTCGCAGCAGTTGAGAACAACATGGTAGTAGACTGTATTGCGGGCTATATTACTGTTCCAGAACAAGAGGTTAAGGCAAGACTATTACTGGATAAGAGTACTTATCAGGTAGGCGAGACTGTTTCATTTACAATAGTTAACATGGGTAAAACACCTATATCTTTTGGAAGATCCTATGAAGTATATTATTGGAATGGTAGCTCATGGGTTCTTGACAAGAATCTAACACCAAGTGTCTGGACACTAGAACTAATAGTCCTCAACGCAAACCAGTCTTTTACTCAGCACATAAGCCTTGAGAAGGCAGTACCAGGAATATATAAAGTCGTCAAGATAGTTCACGGTGAGGGAACTAATATTAGCTTAACCTTAGAAGCTGAGTTCATAGTAGCAGACTCCTAGACCTTAAACTATTTATAAGTGGAGCCTCTCTGGGTGCCGACTTCTCCATAGCTCCTCGTCAGTGCGGGCTACACCTGCTTACTTCATCGGCTCCCATTAACAAGGTTTCCCAGGGGAATAGATATTTCTATTTGTCATTTGTTATGGGTGAGTTTATTTTCCCTGGGACTAGTATGTTATGATAGCTTTTGGCTGAGCTTGGAGCGTGTATGTGTCTTGATGATTGCTCATATAACTGATACTCATTTGGGTTATCGTCAATATAATCTTGAGGAGCGTGAGGAAGATATCTATCGGTTATTTAATGAAGCAGTTGACAAGATCCTACGTGAAAAACCCGATCTAGTAATCCATACGGGTGACTTATTTGATCAGTCTAGGCCTCCTGTTAGAGCCCTACTAGTAGCGTATAATGGTTTCAAGAAGCTAGTTGATAAGGGGATTAAGGTCTACGGTATCTTGGGAGACCATGATTCCCCAAAGCGTAGGAGTACTCCTCCTCATAGACTATTAGAAGAGCTTGGCGTTATACGTGTCATAGGCTTTAACCCGTTTCAAGAGAAACCCTATGTTGAACTAGAGGTAGAGGGTAAGAAGATACTGGTTGCTGGTATACGTAGTCTTCCGAAAAAGTATTCAGCCAACCTGGTAGGCATATTGTCTCGTCTAGGGGGATTAGCTGGAGGCTATGATAGGAGTATATTGATGCTTCACCAGGGTATAAAGGAGCACTTCCCTTATAGCTATGAGTTAGAGTTGAAGGATCTTCCAGGAGGATTCAACTACTATGCTCTAGGACACATTCATGTTAGGACATGGTTTAGGTATAAGACTGGTGTAGTAGGCTATGCCGGAAGCATTGATATTATAAGAATAGATGAATGGGAAGACTATAAGAAGAATGGAAAAGGATTCTACCTCGTAGACCTATCCGCGGATACACCAGTAATCCATAAAGTAGACCTTGAGGGAATAAGAAAACACGTTATCATGGAAGTAGACTATAAGCTACTCGAAGAAGAACTGAGAAAAATCTCCCAACGAGTGAGTACGGAGAAGCTAAAACCCATACTACACTTAACGGTTAAGGGAAGACGCATAAACAAAGCCAATGTCCACCGCCTCCTCCTAAGACTACTACAGAACAAGGTTCTATCCTGGAGACTCAGGTTCGAGGAAGAAGGAGCACCCCCACCACCCAGTATTGTGAAGGGCTTAGAGAAAATCGATATCAGGGAACTATTAAAGCGTAGCCTGGGAGATGAAGAGGAAGCAGAACTAGCCTACCGACTACTCGAGTTACTAGGTGAAGGAGATACTCGTGCAGCCTTAGAGTTAACGAAAAAGTACTATGAGGAGAAGTGGTGATAGTAATTGATTATCCGTAGAGTAGAACTAGAAAACTTCATCAGCCACAAGCAGAGTCGAGTTGACTTTGATACAGGTATAACTGTTATCGTTGGACCCAATGGTGCTGGTAAAACAAGCATCATTGATGCAATAACCTATGGCTTATTTAAAGAACATACACGTGGAAGAAAGATTGTTAACCTCATAAACCGTGAGCGGAGTAGAGCTAGAGTTAGAGTATGGTTTATTGTAAATGGAGTAGAATACATGGTTGAAAGAACCATTACTAGAACAAGTAGTGATTCAGCTCAAACAGAAACATACTTGAAAAAGAAGAATGGAGACCAATGGATACTCGTAGCTAGAGGAGACCGCACAGTAAATAATGAAATAGAAAGAATACTCGGAGTATCAAGCAAAACCTACATGCTAAGCGTATTCGTAAAACAAGGCGAAATAGAGAAATTCGTAACAGCAACACCAAGTGAACGCAAAGAAGCTCTAGCCGAACTACTGGGATTAACGAGGATGGAGAAAGCCTACGAGAAAATGAAGGACATAATAAATGAGTGGAAATCACTCCACATAACGGTGTCCCATGAGGCCAGCCGAGCAAAATACCTCGAAGAAGAACTGAGAAGAGCATTAGAGAGGAAAGAGACACTAGAAAAACAACTAGTTGAAAAGAAAACCGAGTCCATAAAGTTAGCGGAAAAATTAGAGAAACTCCAGGAAAAACTAAGCGTTCTCGAAGAAAAAAGGGATAAGGCTAGAGAACTAAATAATAGAGCAAAGATTCTTAGAAGAGAAATAGAATGGTTTAAGAAAGAAAAAGAACGACTAGAAAGAGAAGTAAAAGAAGCACTAGAAGCAGCCAACAAATTAAAACAAGTTGAACTAAAGTACAAGAAACTAGCAATAGTAGAAGATGGAGTAGAAGCCCTAAGAAGACTCAGAGCCTTAGGCAATATAGAGGAAATATTAGAAGAGAAGCGGAAACAACTAGAAGAACTCATAGCCAGACTCGCAGGAATAGAGGAAAAGGTTAGAGAATACCTAGAAACTACAGCAAGTATAAGAGCCCTCGAAGAATCATTGAAAATGCTTAAAGAGAGAATACTCGAATACAATAGACTTAAGACACTACTCGAAGAAAAAGAAAAGAGAATAAAAATACTTGAAGAAAGAGCAAGGGAGATTGCCTCAAAATACATGCTACACCTCCTCTCCCTAGACAAGATTCTAGAAAAACTCAGAGACATAATTAGAGAATTAAAGGAGAAGAAGGAAACACACCTAGAACTATACAATAGCATTGAAGCCGAGATAAAGACCAAGCAAGCAAGAATCAAGGAGATTGAGGAGAGAATAAGTAACTTGAAGAGTATTAAAGGAGATAGATGCCCTCTCTGCGGACAACCACTTACACCTACTTTAAAGGAAAAACTAATCAAACAATATGAAGAAGAGAAGAAGAAACTAGAAGAGCGTATAAGAGAGTTAGTTGAAGACAAAGAAAACATTAAGGCAATGCTTGATAGAATAGATAGAGAGGTAGAGAAGGCTCAAAGAGACTACATAGAGCTCACGAGAACAATAAGCGAATTAAAAGAACTAGAAAAAACCATTGAAAAACTAAAAGAGAAGGTGAGGCTTGGAGAAGAAGAATACAATGAATATAGGAAAATAGAACAACGCTACGAAGAAGAGAAGAAGAAACTAGAAGAACTAGAAAAATACTACGAGGAGAAAACGAGACTAGAGGCAGAGAAAAGAAGTCTTGAGGAGAAACTTAGAGAACTAAACGAGAAGCTTGAAGAAGCTAGGAGACTAGAAGAGATTATAAGAAATGTTGAAGAAAAACTTGGCCAGCCTCGAAGCATTTTCGATAAGCTACGCGATGAACTACACCTACTAAGAATAGAGATAGGTAGACTCCAGGAGAAAGCATCAAAGCTCGAGCAACGGAGAAGAGAATATGATAGCGTGTTAAAGAGGTTAAGGGAGAGAGAAGACAACTTAAGAGTAGTTGAAGAAAAGCTTAGAGAACTAAACTATAGCGAAGAAGAATACATTAAGGCACGTGAACTCGTAGAAGAAATACGCGATAAACTCGTTAAACTACAGAAAGAAGTAGCTAAGATAGAGGGTTCTCTCAGAGAACTCAATGAAACAATAGAGAAGAGAAGAGAAGAATGGGAGAAAGCCAAGAAAGCATTAAAAGAAAAAGAGAGAATAGAGCGCTATCTAAAATTATTAGAAAACATACGAAGACTCTACGGTAAAGATGGCTTGCAGAAAATCATTCGTGCCCAGGCTAGAAGCTTGATAGAATACTATCTAAAAGACATTGTATCTAGATTTAACCTAGAATTCAGCGACGTAGCATTAGACGACGACTTCAATATAACAGTATCAACACCTCAGGGAGAACAACCAGTAGAAGCAATAAGTGGTGGCGAGAGAGTAGCCCTTGCAATAGCCCTACGCCTAGCCCTTGCAAAGGCTTTGGTCGGAGCTGGAGTAGAATCAATGATACTCGACGAGCCAACAATACATCTCGACGAAGAGAGGAGGAGAGAGCTAGTAAGAATACTGAGGGCAAGTATTGAGAAGACCCAGCAAATATTACCCCAGCTAATAATAGTAACCCATGACCGCGAGCTAGAAGACGCAGCCGACACGGTGTACATGGTTACACGTAGCGAGGGATACAGTAAAGTATCCAGACTAGAATAAAGATAGTACTAGATGATGAAGTTTGCACGTCTCCGCACCCCCGAAACCATGTTTTGGGGGAGATGGGGAGCCTCCACCGGAGCTGATGTAATCATATAACACTGTTTTACCTAGCTGATCTACTTGTTTTACGGAAGACTTATAATTATTGAATACAAATGGTAAGTAATAGAGAACTATGCTTAGAGATAGAATAACAGCCAAACCTGGAATAACACTAGAACTTAGAGTCTTCGGCTTCTTCTTAATCCTAGCTTTAATGCTAGATATCCTTACAGCTAATGCCCAGATAACAACTAGTATTATAGGAGCAGACCCCGATGAGGGTTTCGGAGACCTAGACGTAGTAAGCGTATACTGTGGCAACAATACCACTTATCTTGAGGTAAACCTCACGGTAGCTTCAACGATAATTAATAAAACAAGTGTAGACAAGTACTGGGCTGTGCAAATAGATTCTGATCTAGACTCAGCTAACAATGGTACATGGGATTACGAGTACGTTGCAGTAATAAGACTAGATGAAAGTGGTGTCCTAACTGCAGCCCTCTATAATTCCACCTATGGCTACATAGAGGATTTGACACCTTTCGGAGGTAATGGTACAAACTATGTTGGAGTATATATACCATTAGCCGACATAGGGGGCAAGCCAGAATATTATTTCTACGTCTACACACAGAATACTAGCGGAGAGATAGACCATGCACCATTAAATGATAGTAGTACCGCTGAACCACTCGGAGACTACTACATATGTCATTTAACCATGAAGACGCCCGTATGGAGCGTAAAACAACCTGATCCAACGGGAGATGTAAGTGTACCCGAACTCGATATCACGTGGCTAAACACTACGTTAAACAGTAGTGGACTATACCTAGGCTTCACGTTGAATGGAACTATACCATGGTACGGTGGTGAGGAGACAGCTATCTACGAGTTCTTTATCGATGCAGATAACAATACATCTACCGGCTACAGTATAGGTGGGATAGGAGCAGACTACTTAGTAGAGATGAGCGCGGGATATATTCCGAGACTCTATGAGTATACAGGTAATGGGACAACATGGAGTTGGAGTTTAATCAGCCTAATAGACTACTTGAAAACACCTGGTGGAACACATGAACTCCTAGTCTACGTTCCCTCCTCGAAAGCCAGTTTCTCGCAAGAGGTAGCTGTTGTAGGCTATACTACGCGTTCAGTAGACTGGCTCTACGATATTACGAGTCCCGAGGTAGTCCCTATACCCGAGCCAACCATAGTTTCCATAATCGTGGTATCAGCTATTATCGTAGTCTTCTATCTATCTAGATATAAGAAGAAGAGAAAAGGGGAATAATAGAAAGAAAAATATATGATCCAATAATCTATTGTATATCTGGGTACTTGAGAGCAAAATCTTTATACGTTTACACGAGAGTCTATGCTATATTGGTGTGAGACGTGGCCAAGGGTAAAATACTCATAATATCAGCTGATGGCTTTGAGGATATAGAACTCCTATACCCGTATTATAGGTTAAAAGAGCTAGGATATACTGTTGAGATAGCTTCTAAGGAGAAAAAGGATATCGTGGGCAAACACGGGTATAGTGTTAGAGTAGACAAGACCATTAGTGAGGTAAACCCGGAAGAATATGTTGCATTAGTACTTCCAGGTGGAAGAGGACCGGAGAGGATAAGGATTTACGAGGATACTGTTAGAATAGTTAGACACTTCTTCGAGAAGAATAAGCCCGTTGCAGCAATATGCCATGGCCCCCAGATCCTTATATCAGCCGGCGTTGTTAGGGGTAGGAGGCTTACAAGCTATATCGGTATTAGAGACGACGTGAAGGCTGCTGGTGGTTTATGGGAGGATAAAGAGGTCGTAGTAGACGGTAACCTAGTAACAGCTAGAGTTCCTCCAGACATACCGGCTTGGATGAGAGAGTTTGTTAAACTATTAGAGAAGGCTTGAACTAGTATTCTTCTCCCACTGTTAGGGGAACGAGAACGATTGCTCAAGGTTTTTTATACATATCCTTCCCTCTTAGGCAAAGGGTACATATAAGTTGACTATTGTAAGCATTACACCAGACTTCGCATTAGACTATGGGTACACTTATGCTGGAGGACTAGGAGTACTTGAAGGAGATAAGTTCTATACCGCTAGTAGGCTTGGACTAGACTATGTTGTGTTAACCCTATTCTACCGTGGAGGATACGTAGACTACGAGTTCCATGGAGAAGAAGTAGTAGCAAAACCCCAGCATCATCCCAGAGAATTCTATGAAATGCTTAAACCCGGT
This sequence comes from Desulfurococcales archaeon, assembly GCA_027030065.1. GTDB lineage: Archaea > Thermoproteota > Thermoprotei_A > Sulfolobales > WANQ01 > JALWGO01. The sequence continues at coordinate 31,458 of JALVFK010000052.1, forward strand.
GAGGAATTCGTTATCCGCCTCAAAAACGAGGACGTGATAATAAGGCCTTGGATCTATAAGCATGGTAGTGCTAGAGCAGTTTTCTTCGAAGCAGTATGCCCCATGTGGGCTAGGAAGTTAACCGATAGAATATACATTGAGGATAGTCTTGAAGAAAAATTCTACAAATACTCTCTCCTAGCAAAAGCCTCTGCATACTATATAGAACACCATATCGGCGTAGAGAACATAGACTACATAGACTTACAGGAAGCCTATACAGCTCTACTAACACTAATCCTACCAGTAAACAGTAAGTATCGCATAGTAATACACACCCCGGGACCCTGGGGGCACCCAACCTTTCCAAAAGAATACATTGAAAGAGAATTTGGCTGGACCCTAACATCGCCTCAAGTAGTATTAACAGAGATAGGTTTAACACAAGCAAAAGAAGCCTTTGTTGTATCCCAGAAGCAATTAGATGTAATTAAATCAGTATTCCCCCACCACGCGGGTAAAATAAAATACGTTACCAACGGCGTAGACGTTGAGAGATGGACTCACCCAGAAATAAAGAAGATAGCCAATAATCCATCCACTACTAGTCTCTGGAGTGCTCACCTCAAGGTAAAAGAGGAGCTACTACGACTACTAAAGAAGTACAAGAACATAGATTATAGTCTAGAAAAGATGATTATATCGTGGGCTAGAAGAGTGACAAGGTACAAGAGACCATACTTTATAGCAAAACTAGTAGAGGAAACAGCGGGCAAATTAGATGCAATCATAGTATTAGCGGGTAAGCCGCACCCACATGACCAGGAGGGTATAGGGACATTCAAGTGGTTCAAGAAACTACACGACACCTATGAGAATGTAGTACTCGTACACGACTATGATGTATCTAAGGCAAAGACTATTCTCGCGGGAAGCGACCTCCTATTATTCACACCCTTCTCGGGATGGGAGGCTTGTGGAACAAGCTATATGAAAGCTGGGATAAATGGCGTGCCAACACTGTCGTCGAGAGATGGCGGAGCATTAGAGTTAATAGAGGATGGTGTAAACGGCTGGTTGTTTGGTAACGATATAAGAGAGTTCATAAACATCTACACCGATCCTAGAGCAAGAGAAATAGACGAGCAGGAATACCGTGAATTCAAGGATAAGCTCCAAGAAATAATCAAGAAATACTATGAGGATAGAAAAGAATACCAGGCGGTAATGTTCAACGCGTTTAAATCCTTTAGGGAGAAAGCTGATATAGCGAACACGTTGAGAGAATACTATAAGACCCTACTATAACGCTATGATACTATAACTCTTTCCCCCATACGTTAACAACTTGTTTAAGAACCTTCTAGTACTACTCGTCAACTCTAATCTAAGAGCCTCCTCTATTCCATAAAATCTTGCCTCCAATGCATCACTACGTGCAACCAATGAAACCTCGCCCAATGGTTTTACTAGCACATCAATTATAACGTAGTGGTAGACCACTCTACCATTCTGGTCTCGCTCAATGTATTCTTCAACATCAATAACCCCTATAGGCTTGCCCTTAACGCCAGTCTCCTCATAGAGTTCTCTTACAGCAGCTTCACCAATAGTCTCACCAAGCTCTACTAGTCCCCCCGGAATACTCCACTTACCCTTACCTGGAGGGGCTGCTCTACGAACTAATAGCACTTTGTCTCCATCTAATACTACTGCTCCAACACCCACAAGTGGATGAGATGGATAACGCCTTTTCAAAACCCCATCACTACTATAATAATATTTTCTTGGAGAATATATGACTATACTATAATGGATGCTTAGACAATATTAGCTCGCTTTTACCTTCCTTCTTAAACCAAGTCTTCTCCAAGAAAACTATTGTCCTCAACTGTTCCCCTCTACTACCCTCTACTAGTGATAGTATCTCGTCTCTCACCTTGTCATAATAGTTCTTATAAGCTAGGTTTCTCTTATAGGCTTCTTGGTGTAGTTTTATGAGGCTCCAATTATAGTATACATGGACTATATAGTCTAAGACTATGAAGACACCTACTATTAGGACTGCAATATTAGCATAGCCGGGATTCCATGAAACTATTGCAAGCGATGCTATAGCAGCAATATAGAAGAGAAACCTACTATACCTACCCGCAACTATGCGGCCTAGATACTGGTTTACATACCATAGATCATAGTCTTTTCTCGAGGGCTTATAGTACTCTATTATTATCTTGTTTTTCTTAAACCTAAACCATATCCTATAACCCTTGGTCTCATAGCTTATCTTCTTATTCTCTTTTAACACTATGTAATCGGTAGAATAGAGCTTAGATACAAATCCCGCTAGTACCTCAAAAACACGCCTATACCTACTAGACCTAAAAACAATACTGGGAACTAACACTGCTATCAAGTATATCTAAAGCCTAATGAATGAAAAATATTTGTTTATAAGGAAAATGTTTTATCAGACGAGAAGAGATTAGTCTTCGAGCTGCTCTATAACGGCTTCAATCATTTCCTCTGTTCTCTTTATTTCATTCTTAATATATCTTGGAATGTGTTTTTCCTCAACACTATTCTCTATGACATGTTTTGCTTGAACCAGTAGCTTTAGGGCTCCACTAGTATTGTTTGCTTGCAACTGGATTTCAGCTTTCACTATGAGTTTTAGAGCTTCCTCTAACCTTACTTTTACATCGCTTGCTTGTTGCATTGAGCAGTGTTTACACTCTTTTATTATTGCTATAGTATTGTTTATCTTTTTCTCTATGTCCTTGAGACTAGTCTGTGAGGCGTTTACTACTAGGTATTCACATTCTTCTACTTGTTTGAGTGATCGGTCAATCATTTCCTCTACTCTATCCTTCATCTCATCTAGGGCATGCTCCATCTTATCCAGCATCTTCATAAACGGTCTCATACCCTGTCCTACTCTACCGCCAATGTCCTCTAATTTATCCTTCATTTCATCTAATTGTTGTTTCATCTCATCTATTCTTGCTAATATCTCGTCTTTTGCTTGTTCAACTAAGGTCTTATTACATGTCTCTAAAGCTTTTCTAAGCTTAATCATAGCCTTATCTAAAGACTCCATACCTGAGGCTATAGCATTTAACTTCTCACGTATCTCGCCGGGGAGCATTTGAGCCATATTCTTCATAGAGTTGAATATCATTGAGAGGTTTGCTTTTTCTCTTTCTATATGCTTGAAGCCTCCGTGGAGTTCTCTTACTTTCTCACCATATTCTTCGGTAACGTTTACATGGTGTTTTAACTCCTTTATATCGTGGATCATGTTCTCATATATTTTGACGAGTATTCTAGGAGGCACTGTTTCGTTAAATAGGGATTCTGTATTGTTTAATAATTCTTCTAGTATCTTTTTAAGCCTCATAGTAACGTTTTCTATTGCTTGCGCTGCCTGAGTTAAACCCTCTTCTTCAAGCTTCTTAGCGAGTTCTTCAAGCCTCTTAATAGTCTCGTTAAGCTTCTCAGCGATTTTATCGATGTTTCGTTTTATATGCTCCTTTACTCTAATCATTGTTGTCTCTTTTAGCATTTCGCGAGCTCTCTCAATGAGCTCTTTTGCTTTCTCCAATAACTCTTCTGCACCGCTAGTATTGTTGGCATATACTAGCTTCAAAGCCTCATCTAATAGTTTGCGGGCCTCCATTAAGGTCTCATTGTATTCTATCGCTATAGTCTTGTTTACGGCTTCTAGTTTAGTACTTGTATTGAGGAGTATGTCTATAGTTCTATTCAATGCACGTATATGTATTATTAGCTTTAATTGCTCCTTGCTCATATTCTTGGCAACATTACCGTAGACCATAGCTGTATCTCTTATAAGCTTCGCAATCTCTTGTAGTAACTCTATAGCTAGTGCTCTTGCACCAGTAACATTACCCTCTTCTAGAAGATTCTTTACTTCTCCAATACTCTCATTTATCTCCTTAAGCTTACTCCAGCTTTCATTATCAGTTACATTCCACTTAACAAATAATGCTTCAGCCTTCTTGACATTGAATTCTAGTACCGCAATTAGCGCTTCTACTCCAAACATAGTACTATTATTACTGGTTGTATTAGTTTGTTGACCTAGTACTGGTACTCTTATAGTTGAAGCACTAGCAGCTACTGGCAACGCTACCGATAATATTAGAGCTGATATTAAAGCTAAACCGATTATACTTAAGGGGTTGTATTTCATGTTTAATCCCATCATTTTCCTCACACCTCCAGGGGACTGGGGGCTCCGTGGAAACCCTTTATCGTTCGTTCTTATTTAAATAGGGGGCTCAAAGACATGTAGCTGTCTAAGGAGACTGTTCCACCACTCTTATAGTGGAACGTTTCACTCCAAGATAGTGTTTCGCGGAACACCCTAAGCGTTAAGCACATCTATTGAGAGGCGAGGCTATTGGTTCTGGTTTGCTTTTAGGTTCCTAGTACTTGTTTTCCCTTATCGGTTATTTCTATGTAAATGTATTTTCCTTCCTCGCGAGTCTTCACGTATCCTTCTTTCTCAAGCTTTCTTATCCTTCTCCAAACAGTTGACTTGCTTAACCCGGTTTCTCTTGCTAGTTCTGATATGGTCATGGGTTTGACTGCTATTTTTTCTAGAAGAAGCTTATCTCTTTCATCTATGGCTCCGGGCTCCTCCATTACTATACTTGCCTCCCCTCCTCCACCTCCATGTCTTCTCTCTTGTTCTTGGGTACTTGTTTCTCCCATGGTTTTAGAGAACCTTATCTTGTATAGTATGTAGCCTATGATTAAGAGCACTATTATGGCTACTATGAAGACCACTACTATTGTTGGGAACCCTGCTCCACCTCCTCTAGTCGTAGTTGTCTGTATAGACGTTGATGGTGTGGTTGTTATTGGGGTTGTTGTTGCTGGTTTTGATGTTGTCGTTGATGGTGTTGTCGTAGTAGTGGTTGTTTGCGTGGTAGTTGTTATGGGGCTGCTTGTTGGGGTTGGACTACTAGTGGTTGTTGAGGATTTCGTGGTTGTCTGGGTAGTTGGTTGTGGCGATGTTGTAGTGGTCTTAGTAGGCTGAGTGCTAGTTGTTGTAGGACTTGTTGTTAATGTTGTCGTTGTTGTGGTTGTCGTGGGGCTTGTCGTTGTAGTTTGTGTTGTTGTAATTGTTGTTGGAGAAGTCGTAGTGGTTTGTATTGGCGTTGTAGTAGTCGTCGTGGTGGCGGTAGTTGTTGGTGTTGTAGTGGTGGTTGTTTGTGTAGTAGTTGTAGCGTTTACTACTATGTATTGGATTTCATAGCCTCCGCTCTCATTATAGTATAGTTTTATTGTTTCTCCTATGATCTCTATTTGTGGTGTGTCGTTGAAGTATAGGAGTCCGGCGTTGTCTGGTAGTATTATTGTTGCTGGACCATAGGGGTGTATTGTTGCTGTTATTATATCGTTTTCTATAGTGCTTGGTATAGCATTGAACTGTACTATGACTTTATCTGTTGTATTATATGGGTATACGGTGATGTGTGTTCCGTTATAGTCTGCTAGTACTACGTTACCGTTTTCGTCGAAGGCTACGAGGCTCTCATTTACTACTTGCTCATGTACGGGAAACGAGTATTCTAGGAGCCCAGTTAACCCGCTTACAATAACTGTTATCCTCGCTATACCCTTATCGTCGAACGAGTACACGTAGCTTAGACTAGGCGATGCCGCTACTACTAATATAGAATGTAATGCGATGAGGACAATGATAGCCAATAATAGTGTTGCTAGAGTTTTCTCTCGCATAGTCCATCCCTCCCTTTAATCCTCGTTGTCCGTCTTGTGTATTAGGCTTCTCGTGCATAAAGATGTTGCGGGAATAAACTTCAACAACTACCTTGTTTAACTATAAGTATTTATGCCTTAAAATAAACATCATAAGACTAGGAAGAATAGGGTAAGGAGGTGTTCTCGGTGAGCGAGGTAAAGTTCCATGTAATAGATATACCTGTGCCTGAGGGAACTAATATCATAATAGGTATGAGTCACTTCATAAAGACAGTCGAAGACCTATACGAGGCTCTAGTAACTAGTGTTCCGGGGATCAAGTTTGGTATAGGTTTTTGTGAAGCCAGCGGTAAGAGACTTGTAAGACATGATGGCAATGATGATGAGCTTAGAAAACTTGCAGCAGAGTCGGCGTATAAGATTGGGGCTGGACACGTCTTTGTAGTCTATATTAAGAATGCATGGCCTATTAACGTATTAAACGCGTTAAAACAAGTCCAGGAAGTAGTAACAATATATGCTGCTACAGCTAATCCCGTTCAAGTAATAGTTGCTGAGACTAATCAGGGTAGAGCACTAGTTGGAGTGGTCGACGGGTATAAGCCTCTGGGAATAGAAGGAGACGAAGACATTAAGGAGAGATACGAGTTTCTCCGCAAGATAGGGTATAAGAGGAAATACTAGGATAACAGTCTTGTTTTTAATTATTCTAAACTAAACGTTTTTCACGGTACTATTCCCGCTAGCCCTAGAAGCGGGATTAACGCGTACCCCGTCCTATAGTTTAATTCGTAGAGAAACTCGTAGAGAGCTCTCTCAACAAGCCACGCCTTTACTACCTCCTTACCCCATTCTACTAGGACGTCGCCTCCAAGACCATGGATTAGTATTCCAGTGCCACGGGTTTTCTCTAAATACTTGTCTAGGATTTGGTTGGCGGTCTTGTTTGCCCATTCTATTGCTATTCTAGCCTCCTTATCCTTTCTATCAAATAAACGTTCAACTGATTCTATCAGTGTTGTTTCAAAGTGGTCACGGTAGGCAAAGACTATTATATAGCCTATACTCCTCATAATACACGCTACATCTCTTAGTGCTGGTTCTAATGCTAGTCTCTCTAGATCAGTTCTCCCCGGCTCTCCTTCAAAGTCTATTATCACGTATTTATAGCCACTAGTGTATAGGATTTGGCCTAAGTGGAGGTCCTGGTGGTTACGTATCTTAGTCTTACCTTTAAAATACTTCATGAGCTTGGATGCTTCTTCTATCCTCGGCTGGGATTCGCGTAGAATGCTTATAGCGGGTCCACACTTTGATCTATGACGTCTAGCATTGGTTAACGCCTTATCATAATATGATTTTATCCTTCTAGTCCACTTGTATATATCACTGTTAGTTATCTTACCCTTAGAGCACCACCAGCTATTACAGCGAGCCATTTCCTCGTGGAAAAAGGTTAGACTCGATACGAGGCGCGAGATAGCTTCATCCGGTATCATTGCTTCGCCTTCGGCTAGGCTTGCTCTTATTGACTGGTAGAAGGGGAATCCCCCATCACCTATAACGTCAAGGTGTTCTACTAGTACAGCTGTATAGCTATCCTTTATGCTAACGGTGG
>JALVFK010000053.1 GCA_027030065.1 Desulfurococcales archaeon
TTGCACGTTGACGGCTAGCTGATGGCATAGTTGTGTGTTGTGAAGTACTATTCCGGTGGGGGCTATGAAGTTGTGAATACCCGGTATAACAAGATCGTATACCCAGTCGTTGTACTCCACCATGTCAACGGATTTTACCCGGTGGAAGTCGAGACCACGGAGTCTCTCAATAAGCTTTACAGCAGTAACTGCTAGCTCTCTCAGATGCTTTATTTCCTCAATTATTACCTTTTTTACATGGTTGTAGGATTCAGGTTTTCTCGGCAGACCCCTGTATCTGTAATTCCTTATCTGAGACTCTGTTAAACCGTATCTTCTTAACCTTTCCCATGCAAATGGCAGTTTAACTCGTGCGCCCGGCGCTATTGCTTTCTCCGCGTCATCTAAGAGTTTAATTGCCTCTTCGAAGTATTCTTTTATTCTCGTCATAGTTTTCTCGGTAAACCATGTGTTAAGGTTTCTCGTCATGTGATGGTAAGCGGTCTCCTTATCACGCTTGGGGAGGCGGAACTGTTTGTATATGCGCGCGAGGTATCTCGCGATCTCTGGAGGATATCTACCGACGCCTCTCTCCTCAAAGACCTGTCGCTTCAGGTATGTTTTCTCTAGAACACTATTGAACCTCGCTCTATCTTCTCCAGAAATCGTTATCTTATAGTAGGGCTTCCCTTTTAAAGTCTTTATAGTAAGTTTAGGTCTTATTCCAAGTTTCTTTAATAGCATTATAAGTCCTGCTGCGAGTTCTCCGCTCCTCGTAGAGAGCTCGATTTGTGAATCACTGACATATCCGTCCCCGTCCATATAGCCTGCCAGGAACCATTCAATGGTCTCGGCATCCGCTCCCAGTATCTTTTCGGGAACACGTTTAGAATACGCTGTTTCATTTACAAGATCGCCGAGCCACCGGTGTGAGACCTTACGGAACAATACCTGATATACGTTGTTCCTCTTGTCTTTTCTAACGCGGGGAATGTAACCATCTCTCTGTCTCACGAAATCTAGTATTAATTCCACTAGTTCTCTCTCGGATATTGAGATAGAAGGTGGGTTGCTGGTGCCTTCTGCTACATAGAGTCCCAGTATGTAGGCCTCTTTGTGATCTAGGCTAGTGGTTGATGCTGGCAGAGCCCTGACTCCTACAATTAAGTCGCCAGGCTTTACCTGTGAAGCGGGTATCCATTTGAGCCCGTTTCTAAAGACCAGCACTGGGTGTCTAGGTGTTATCTTATATTCGAAGCCCGTTTCTAGTTGAACTCGTACTAGGTATTTCGAGTATTCTTTATATATATATGATGCTTTTACTTTTACAGGTTCCAGGGTCTCCGGATGTAATGCGTAAACGTGAACAGAGTTGAGTGGCACTGCATAACCGGAGTCGAAGGGCATCTCTCCATTGATTTCCTTGTATTTCTCGTACATTTCCTGGATCGTGGAAACATGAGTTATTTCATGATTTTCATAAAATATATACGTATCCTTTGCAAAACATTTCCCACTGCCGAACTCTCCGAAGAATTCTGTTATTGTTTTTGTTTCTATTCCCCCGCCGAGGAGTTCGTCCAGCGCTCTTGCCCCAGTGGTTATCTTCCTAACATTTAGTCTCTCTAGTTTCAGTTCTTTAGCGGTCTTGAACCGTATGTCTA
>JALVFK010000054.1 GCA_027030065.1 Desulfurococcales archaeon
AAAATACCATTGCTTATGGGCCTCCTAGCCTTCCTCCTAGGAGTATTCTAGAGAGAAACCCGGGAAGGGGCATGCGTTGAGCCTCTTAGATGAGCCCGATAGATGGGGTAGTGTTTTAGCTGAGGTGAAGAGGAAGAGTATCCATGTTATCCCGGGGTTTGCTGCTATCCCTATAGTCGTCTGGCTGGGTAAACTTGTAGCTCTACCCATTGCCTCATTCTTCTTCGCAATATACCTTGCCCACGAGATAGCTTTAAGGAAAAACCTCAACATAAGAGTACCCATAGCTTCCCACACGTTTAAGATAATGGCTAGAAGAGACGAACTCGAAAAGAAGTATTTTACTGGTACAGTCTACTTCTGGTTCATGACAATCCTACTAATACTCTTACTCGAACCAATTGATGCTGCAGCAGCAGTAATGGTTTCAAGCCTTGGTGATGCAGCGGCAGCTATAACTGGTAGAGCTTTACCTAGACCAAAACTACCATATAATAAGAGGAAGAGCGTTGCCGGCCTATCAGCTATGATTGCTGTAAGCTTCCTCTCATGCCTCATCGCAGGCGTTCCGTGGACAACCGCTATAATAGTATCTATTACTGCAGGTCTTGTTGAGAGCTTGACTCTGGTTTCTGTTTTAGACGAGTTGACAGTCCCCATAACTGCTGGAGTATTATTGTGGCTTCTACCCTAGTCCTCCTCTATCCTGTATCTATTCTTTTATAATTAGTGTTAATTTTATTAACATGCATAAATAACATAATATATAAGAGAAACTCTCCCCTAGGAGCTGAAATAGTAATGAGTTCTCAAACCCTAGTAGATGTTAACCTCCAGGGCATGGACCACAACTTTGTCCCCAATGGCTCATATGATGTGATAGGATTAGGGGTAATGCCTCTAGAGCAAGCATTATTATTGCTAGAACGTATGCCGAGAAGCTATCCACCCCATGTACTGGCGTTGGAAGAGTATTGTCCGGCAGCAATAATATTTGCACACAATGATGCTACTGTTCTAATAGCACTTGATACTGATGGATCCTTCTACGCTATCATAGACGACGAGTCTAAGGGCATAGAGAATAAGGACGTAGCAGACCTAGACGTAGAATCAGCTAAGAAGATAGTAAGAGAATACCTTGAAGGGAAAGAAGGTATCCCAAGCTCTCTCATTGCAACACTAAACACGAGACCCGTACTATACGTCTACAGCGATAAGATAAACGATATAGAGCTAAGAGACATCTACAGAATAATAGTGAAGAAGCCGGGATTCCTATCAAGCCCCAAGATAATAATAGAGTACCGTGAACCAGCTCTCAACAAGCCAGTAAGAATGGAGGCAATAATAAGAGAGAAGAACTCCGTCAACACCATATACAACGTCTTACTCGGAGTACTAGGGCCAAATAAAGTAATATTAAAGTAAACGAAATACAATATCACACATTGATAATAAATCATAGAGTATTTTTTAACTATCCCTAATGTTTCAATGTAACCACATAGTATACTAGCAGACTATTAAGCCCATTTACTTGTAAGTTATCTCTACCTATCCTTACCTCATAGTAGGAGCTAGGCATCTTAGGGTATAAGTCGACTGTTACTGCATATGAGAGGACGTGGTTG
>JALVFK010000055.1 GCA_027030065.1 Desulfurococcales archaeon
AAGCCTCCAGAAACATGGGATGAACTACTAGAATACGCTAAGATAATAACCAATAAGACTGGTGTACCGGGACTAGCAATCTATCTAGGAGGATTCAACCGCTATGTACCAGTAGCGTTAAGCAATGGAGCACCAAAACCATGGTTTGCAAGCCCCGACGACGCCTCATGGTTTGACAACCCCGTTGTAAAAGAAACTATGGCATGGTACATTAACCTATACTATGAGGGCAAGGTAAAGAGAGAAGAGGCTGGCCTACCACCCTATGTTGTTTCTCCAGGAGACGTTGGAGCCGGCTGGCTTGGAGACGCTTTTGGTAGCCAGAAAGTAGCTATGGTGATAAGCGGTAACTGGATGATACCCTTCCTAGCAGATCAGTACCCAGACTTCAAGTATGGTGTCGACTGGGATATTGCTCCATTACCAAAGGGTAGTGCTGGAAGAGCCACCATGGCTTATACGGTAGCATTAGCTATTAACGCTAAGACAGAGCATCCCAAGGAGGCGGCAGAATTCGTTAAATTCGTTACCGGCGTTGATGGACAGAAAGAACTAGTAGTAAAAATGGGTCATACACTACCATCCATAAAGGGCCTGGAAAACGACCCCAACATGTGGCCACAACACAAGAAGTCATTATCCTTCCTATCAGAATACGATAAAGTACAAGTATTCTTCTGGGGACCCAAGACAGGAGAACTCGAAGGAACAATAAGTGATATAATGGCAGCAGCAATGAGGGGAGAAATAACAATAGACGAAGCACTACAATCGATGAAACAAGCGGTTCAAGAAGCCTTCTCAGGATGATATGGCTAGGAGAGAGGTGTTTTTCAAGCCTTGAGCTCAAAACCTTTTTCCCCACAACCCTTAAACCCTCTTCGTGAACGTTTTTCCCGCCTCTTAGAGAAGAAGCGTTACCGTGAGGCTCTTGGAGCTCTTCTCCTCATAAGTATTGCAGCCGGGTTAAACCTCGTCTTCGGTTATTTCTCCATGTTCTTCGCATTCTATTTAAGCTTCTTTAAATGGGATTATATAGGTCCTATGGAGTTTGTTGGCCTTAAAAACTACATGGTTATTATCAACGACTTGGCTAAGGGGTTGAGCGGGGTATTCTATACTTTTGCTCCCTTCTATACGGGGCTCCGGAACATACTGTTATATACTGCTATAGTTGTCCCTACTCAAACAATACTCGCGATAATATTGGCGGTTTTCGCTAACCAGAAGATAAGGGGTGTACAATTCTATAAGGTTTCATATTTTCTCCCAGCAGTTACGTGTCCGGTTATAGTTGCTTTGATCTTTATCTGGCTCTTCATGAAGAACGGGTTTATAAACTACATGCTCCAGTTCATAGCCCCTGGCTTCGCGCCCGACTGGATAAATGATCGAAACTATCTCCTCTACGCTATCGCATTGGTAGCTATATGGGGTACTAGTGGACACTTCATGGTGTCTTTCCTAGCAGCACTCCAATCCATCCCAAGAGACATATATGAGGCGGCAATGCTTGATGGCGCAGGACCCTTCCGAAGATTCATTTATATAACGATACCAATGCTTAAGCCAATGATAGTCTACGTCGTAGTAATGGGGCTTATAGGAGCTCTACAAATGTTTGATCTAGCAT
>JALVFK010000056.1 GCA_027030065.1 Desulfurococcales archaeon
TGTAGAATGTGTCTCGTAGAACTACCAAACGGTAAACTAGTACCATCGTGTGCCTACCCTGTATCAGATGGATTAAAGATTACAACGGATTCTGAAAGATTGCGTAAGACTAGGAGAATGGTCTTAGAACTAATACTAGCAGTACACAAGATGAAGTGCTATCAATGTGCACGTAAGGGAGGATTCTGCCTCCTCCTAGATTTCGCGAAGGAGTTTGGTGTAGAGGGAATACCAGTTTGTGCTGAATGCCCGCTCCACGGCGAGGATTGTCTACTGGTAAAAGGTGAACCATGTCTAGGATTCCTAACAGTAGCTGGATGCGGTAGCCCATGTACTAGAGAGGGAACCCCCTGCTTTGGTTGTAGAGGACCAGTTACACGTGAGGATGTAATAGAGACTGCTGTAAAGAGGTTTATAGAACATGGCGTAGATCTACGGGATCTTCACTCGCGTATGAAGTTGTTCTGGAGTAGTTTTCCACAATTCAAACGCGTATTTGATCTTGTCTCAAAGTATGAGGAAAAGTATATGGGTGAGAAGAAGTGAGCTTAGAAGTAGTTGAAAGAATAGATAAAGTATTCGGTCACTTGGAACTAAAGCTAGTAGTAGAAAGCGGTAAAGTTGAGTCAAAATTCACGGTAACACAAGATGCGAGATTCATAGAGGTAGTATTAGAGGGTAGAAGCTATCTCGAAGCACCAGTAATAGCCTCTCGTATCTGTGGAGCATGTAGTATAGCACACTTCCTAGCATCGGTGAATGCTCTAGAAAACGCTATGGGAGTAGAACTACCGGAAGACGCTATGATACTAAAAGATGCTATGAATAAGGCACAAATAGCTCAAAACAATATAGTCCACTTATTCTTCCTAGCACTACCGGACTATTATGGATTAAAGACTTTAGGCGAATTATTATCAAAGAAACCAGACCTAGTTAAAGTAGGATTCAAGTTAAACTCTCTAAGCCTAAAAGCCGTTGACCTCCTAGGCGGTAGAATAGTTAATCCAAACACCTATAGTGTTGGAGGATTCCGCAAAGATCTTGCAAGAGATAGAATAGAGAAAGTGGTGAAAACACTAAGAGAAGCAGAAGATTATGCTAGAAAAGTATTAGAAGAAGTAATTGAACTAGAACTACCCTTCCTCGAAGATCCAGCACCAGATTACGTTGTAGTACAGTCCCCTCAAGGATACTTAAACACAAGTAATAACCTATACGGATCGGATGGCGAAGTATTTCCGGGAATAGATTATACAAAATATATCGAAGAGAAAATAGTAGACTATTCGAACTCCAAAGCATATTATTATAAGGGCAAAGTATTCTATGTTGGCTCAAGAGCAAGACTCAATGCCTACCATGAAAGACTACTCGGATACGAGGACTATGTCTCAAAAATACTAAGAGAGTCAAATAATCCCTTCAGCAACATTAAGGCAAAGGCATTAGAGATCCTCTACACTATAGTTGATGTCCGAGAAAGCCTCGAGGAATTCCTTAACAGGAAACCAAAGCTTAGAACAGACTTCAAGGTGAAGGCTGGTGAAGGAGTAGGCGTATTAGAGGCTCCTAGAGGACTACTAATCCACCACTACAAGGTAGACAATGAGGGAAAAATAACTTATGC
>JALVFK010000057.1 GCA_027030065.1 Desulfurococcales archaeon
GTGACATAAGTTTCGGGGATGGGAGGAGCAGTCGTATCCCTATGACTCTAGCTATACGTGTAAAGAACGTAGAGTTTGAGCCCTTCACGACTAGGCTTAGGATACACGGAATAGTAGTAGAGGGTCCCGAGCGTTTTGGAGTAAAGGGCTCTCACCACACACTTCACATAGATTTAGGAAATGAGTTGACTATAGTTAAGGAGGAGTGGAGTAAACCTCTCCTAAATAAGCTTGAGAAAGCAGTTACAAAGGGGCTGAAAGCTATAATAGTTGCTTTAGACTACGATGAATATGGTATTGCTATAGCACAGGAACAAGGCTTGAAGATAATAGATGAGGGCTCCCTAGGTGTTCCGGGGAAAGAAGATCCTAATAGAGAAGATATTTTGAAATCGAAAATAAAGCAGATAGCGAAAACTGTTATTGATACTGCTAGACGACACAATATTGACGTTGTTATAGTGGCAAGTCCGGGATTCATCAAGGATATGCTAGTAGATGTACTCAAGGAAATAGATAAGAAGATACATGTTTACAAGGATTCAGTAAGTATTGGAGGACGTAGCGGTATCTATGAGGTTTTACGTAGAGATATTGTAAGAGACGTATTGAGAGATGTTTCGAGTATTGAAGCTGAAAGAGTCCTCGAAGAGTTTATGCTATTATTGGTAAAGAATCCTGAGAGAATAGCCTTCGGCTTAAACGAGGTCTACGAAATGGCGCGTATAGGCGCTGTTGAAAAGCTATTGGTATTAGATGAACTAGTTAGAAGCTATGACGTAGAGGAGAGACGGCTAGTTGAGGAAGTATTAAAGCTCGTGGACAAGTATAGGGGAGAAGTAAAGATCGTTAGTAGTAGGAGTCCAGCTGGAGAAAAGCTTAGGGGGCTAAACGGTATAATAGCTATACTCCGCTACTCTGTTCATCGAGAAAAGTCTCCTGGAGAATAAAACGGCCTCTAAGTCTCGGATAATATTCTATTAGCACGGGATCCTCTATACAATTACTTGCCAAGATTCTTCTCCAATCCTCGTCTGGGTGGAGGTAGACCCATTCACCATCCACTCTATAAGGCTCATAATACTCTATGCAATGCTTGATATCATCTCTTTTCTTCGCCCTAACTACTTGCAGTGTTCCAGAGAAACTATGCTTTTCGTAGGGTTTACCGATAATCGATGATTTACGTATAAACCTATTCCGTAACTGGTAGAAGTCCTTGTATAATGCTGGACAAAAACGTATGCTTATTCTTTCAATATTTTCTCGAGCCCACTCAACGAATTCCATTGCTGTCTCATAGCTTCCCTCTACACTTATACCATCGCTACTTATAGTAAATCCTCTTTCAGATAAAGCATCTCTATTTGATGCAGCTACTTCTAGCTCATTTATATTCATAAACTCGCCACCCACCTCCTCTAAGAATAATGCGAGCTTCTTTAACCACTCAATACTACCGGGTATGGCTGGCACTTCTATTCCAACACGCATTGACGTTTCCTTAACAGCTACTTCTATCTTCTTTAAATAGCGATCATCTACTGGATGAAATCTTATCTCATCTAGACCAGCATTATCAAGCGCTTTTAATGCTTGCTTATCGGCGTATCGTCCACTAGTGTATAAGTGTATATGGAATTTCTCGCCAAACTCGTTTTTCAATAAATCTATCACCCTAATAGTCTTGTCAAGAACTATTAAGGGGTCTCCACCCGTTATGGCTGCACCCTTAGCTTTTACGGCGTAGGCTTCTTCTACTATATCATTTATATCCGCTACGGGTTCATCGTCAACAAATACTAGGTCCCTCCCACGTCTCTCATTGCTTATCGGACAATAGTAGCAGGAATCATTGCATCGCCCGGTTATGAAGACTACTATTGATGCCCCGCTAAAACATATCTGGCATCCCTTAGAGGGACTTCCTAGATTGTATCCAAACCTTCTTGACCCATATATTTTTCTCACAATAGGCTACCTCTACTCTGCAGTATTCTTCTAACATACTGGTTTTCTCTAGCAAGCTTTGCGAGAGCCTTCTCAAATGACTCGTCGGGGGATAGCTCGTATTGTAAGAATACTCCCGTTCTACCTATTTCGTCTCTCCTACTTAGAACTCTTACACGCTCTAATACTGTTTCTATAGACACACCTACTATTCTCGCAACAATACTTTCTCTTCCTATAACAGGTGACTCCTTGTGACCGTATTCAGTTGGCTCTATGAGTATTAGTCTCTTGTCCACCCCGGGTACTCTCCTGTTTTTCCGTAGGCCCTCTATGTCGAGGAGCCCACCGAATTTATAGAACTCATATTCGTTGCGGGACAGTTTTGCTAAGGGGAAGGATACCATTCTGAGCTCTTCCTCATCTAACGCTATATAGGCTTTAGGCGCATGACCTGGAGTTGCCTGGACTATGAATCTCTTATAGGGCTTCATACCCGCCATTTCTAATGCTAGTTCAACTCTATAAGATGGAACCATGAACGGTATGAATACATCTATATCACTCTTAGGATTCACATCACCCCTAGCAATACTACCATGAACTATTGGGGTAAGCCCTTGTCTTACTAGAGCCTCCATTATCTTTAAAGCCTCCCTCCTCTTACTACGCAGTATCTCCCAGCGCTTTTCATCATAGTATACTTCCCGGTACTCTACACGTCTCTCTATTTTCCATTTAACTGGCATATCAGGTACACTCTGCACTCCATATATGTTGTTAGTCAACGTTTTAAATCTCCTACACCTTAACCCTCTCTGGCTTAGAGCTGATAGCATTGGACGCCATAGATGTTGTAAGCTATTTCGGATATATCTTAACTGCATGGATCATAGTAATGGCTATAGGTATGGCTAAGAAAGACTTGTTACAAAAGTATGGTATAGAAATAGGACCATTAATGATTATGTGGAGGAAGCCTACAAGCGGATCAAAACTTGAGAAAATAGCTAAGAAACGTATTGTAAGGATATGTGCGTGGATAGGTGTAGCATTATCTATTGGAGCCATGGTGTTCGCATATTATTTCCTCATAAACATAGTATTGTCAATCCTATTCCCTCAGACAATACGCGCTCAGGCTAGACTTATACCCCTCCTACCAGGGTTAACAGTTGTCGGCGTCCACATATTCTATTCTATGATAGCCATAGGTATCGCAATAGTAGCACACGAGCTAAGCCACGCAATCGTAGCGTTATCTGAGGGGATAAGGCTCAAGAGCTGGGGTTTAGCCATAGCATTCATAATACCCGCAGCATTTGTCGAACCCGATGAAGAAGACTATAAGAAGGCAAAACTATCTAGTAAAGTAAAGCTCTTAGCCGCGGGATCAGCGGCAAACGTGATTATAGGAGTATTAGCCTTATTCCTCCTACAACAAGTAGCATCACAATACCCGCTTGTAATAGGCATAATACATAGCGTAAACAATCAGCCAACACCAGCCTACCTGGCTGGTCTCCAAAAATACGTTCCCTTTGCAATCGAATCTATAAACGGAACAGTAGTAGACGGGTTAGCAACACTAACAAGTATAATTCACGCTCACGCCAATGAAACAGTAAACTTCGTCCTAAGAATATTCTCATATAATACAATGAGCCAGTTAGACGTAATACTACATAAACCAGCAAACATGAGCCTACTAGGAGTGTATATAAACCCCTTCCCAGCACCCAAACCCTCCCTCTGCACTCTCGGCTCAGCATGCATACACATACCAGGTCTACTAGCATGGTTCGTATGGATTAACATGGGACTAGCCCTCATAAACGCCGCACCACTATTCATAACAGATGGAGGAAAAATCATAAGCGAAATACTAGGAGAAAAAAGAAAAATAATCTCATACATTATCCAGGGAGCAACACTAGCAATCCTCGCATTAGCCTTTATAGCCAGCATACTAATGTAGAACAACCTATTATAACCCTTAAAACATTCTAAAACCCCTGGGCAACCCGCGGGAAGGGCCGGGGGCTCGCCCACCCCGTACCCCGAAAAGGGCGTAACGCGGGGGCCAGTAACCCGCTAGCCGGGCCCCAGCACCCCGCTAAGGCCCACGGCTAGCAATGAACCCCGCCCCGTGGGGCTGGCGGTGACGGACCACCCGCCCGAAGGCGGGCTGGTACCGTCTTTGCCAGGGGAACCTGGCCAGGCCCGGAAGGGAGCAACCTAACCCTGGACGCCAGCGTTCACGGGTCACCGGGGTGAGGTCTAGCCGTGGGGGACCTGGCGGGTGTTTGCTGGGGTCTGCTAGCGGGGTCCGCGGGTTGCCCCTCGTTAAGACTTGAATCAAATACATGTTTTCCATAATTCTATGGCCCATAGATTGATATGATTTTCTATAAGTATTAACTACTAGAAAATACCCTTAGAGTCAAATCGAATAGCGATAAACGTGTATAGATATTGTTCATACTGTAGTATAACCCGGTTAATAGCAGTGTTCGAAATTTTTTTAATGCTCCCGTATAAGTAGAGTGGTGTGATAACTATGGTAAAGCCGCCTATACCCATATCAGTTGATCACCTAAAGTTTAGAATAGAGTACATAGAAAACTACCTACACTCTTCTGAAGCCCTTGTAGCTGGCAAGGAGTTCCCGCCAAAATTGTTCGTGACTAAGAATGGCGAAAAGATAGTATTCCGTCAAGCTAAGAGAGAGGAAGCAAAAATCATTCTCCAAGCAATCAAACCATTAATTGACCATAAATACGATAAAGACCTATACCACCTAGTAGCTGCGAGAACATATGCAGAAATACTAGCCTGGCTTCAACACAGATATAAGGATGAGTACGTTATCATAGGCGTCCACGGCAACGAGCTCGTAGGCGTATGGAATGCTAGACTATGGGATGAGAACCTAGCTATAAGCCTACACAGTCTAACATTCAAGAGACTTGCAAGAATAGGCCTCGCTGGATACCTAGCAAAGATAGAGCATGCCTTCGACATCCTCGGAGTAAAAGAATGGTGGGCAACATTTGAGAGTCCATTCGGCTTCCGTATGGGATTCTATCTAAGACACATAACTAAACCATATCCAGAGTACCAGCA
>JALVFK010000058.1 GCA_027030065.1 Desulfurococcales archaeon
CCCTCCTACTATAAAACCCTAAGTGCCTCGACAGTAATTTTGCACGGATAGAATAAACTTTTAGACTTATATTGAATAGCCTGATAGCTCGTCTAATTGCTTTCTATAGCCTGCATTAAGGTCCATTAAATGAAGTCTAATCGGATATTTTCTCCAGTGGAAGTTAAATGGCTTCAAATACAATAATGTTTTTACAAGCCTTTTTTCGAAGGTGTTGTTTTTGCTTTTGACTCTCTATGACCCTCTAAGTGACTTTATAGAGGCCTCTTTGGAGCCCATTATAGACTTTCTATCGGCTAAGCGAGGGGATGCTGAGCTAATTCTTGAGACGTTTTTCAGGGCTATGGCTGATAGAACAAGCATTCACGATGCCCTTGTGAGATCAAACGTGGAGAAAGTCTTGAACAACATGACGCTGAATTCCCTGGACGATGTCGATAGCACCCAACAGTATGCCATTACCAGGTTTTTTAAGAGGGTTTCTGTGGAGGAGGTCATCAGGGTCATTTCAAGTGTCCTCAACCGTCAAATAGCCTTTGCTAAGAGGATGAATTTGGTGCCAAATGAGGCCATTGTCATCATAGATCAGCATGAGAGGGAGGCATGGAATATGGTGAATAAAGGGTATGTTGTGCCGATTAATCCGAGGAATAGGAGGCATAATAGGGGCTTTAGGTTCTTTTCAGCCATGGTTAAGGTGGATAACCTAGGTTTCTTTGCTGCTTTTACCCATGATGGAGACCAATATGGCAATATTAGGGACAAGGGGGAGATTGTTGGAGACCTCCTCTCCCAAGTGGTGGAAAACGTTAAGATTAGACTTCTCTTGATGGACGCTGGGTTTTACAATAGCAGTGTTTGGAGGCTTTTACCCAGCCATGTTCAAGACGCCATGTGCCCAGCGCCAAGAAACACAAAGGTCACCAGAGTCATCATGGAGCACCACAGGAAGCTTGATCACCACTACTTACCAGGAGCAAAACCGTTCAATTTCGCTGGCCTAGACTTAACCATAATCTTCTCCCCGAGGCCCTCGGAAAAGAGAGAGATAAAATTTCGACCGCAACGAGAGGCGAATCGTTAAGAATTATGTTGCGTTAATCAGGTTGAAAACGCCTTTTGGAGCCCAACTAGAGCACTCTAATGCCTCCACTAACGGTTTGTCAGGAGCAATCAAGGATTGGATCGAGCACCAATGCGAAGTAGTTTACAGGTATAGAAACGCTATAGAAAATGGCTTCAGATTAGACTCACTGGTAATGCCCAAAACTGGGGCTCATACAGCAAGCCTAAGATTCTTCATGTACGGCCTAGGTCTAGTCATATTCAATATTTACATGTTCTATTATCTGATAAGAACACGCCTCGGCTACCATCGCCTAGCATCGGTTAAAATTTTCGTCTATTTCTTGGCCTACCACTACGCTAACATTATCTTTATTGAATCTAAAAACAAAGCGTACAAGTCTCTCTGCCCTTCTAAGTCTAATTATTGGAGACCCCCTCCAATCACCTAAACCATAACCAATTCAGTTTAAGAGCGGTCATAACCAGTGCAAAATTACTGACGTTATCATATATTGGGGGCCTGTCTGATGGACTTAGGAACTCTTGGGGCT
>JALVFK010000059.1 GCA_027030065.1 Desulfurococcales archaeon
TAGGGTTAAGTGATGAGGAATTACAAGAGGTTCTAGGACCAGTACTAGAAATGCTTGTAGGAGATGTAAGCTATAAGCCAAAAGTAGAGCAACTCGTTAAACGAGTTCAGAGATACTATGATAATATCGCAGAACTAATCTCAATGAATCTATTACGGGTGAGAGAAAAGCTTACAGTAGAACAATTAGAATATGTTGTAACTTATGGTAGAAGAGCTGTTGCGGCAAATATTCAGAGGCTTTACGAGGAAGTTAAAAGGCTCAATAGAACGGATCTTATCCCGCAGCTAAGGTATCTCTGGGAAGAATATGGTAGGCCTACTCCTATACCGTGTCCTAGATGTGGGTTTAGAGCAGTAACACCCGATCTCACATGCTTTGTATGTGGTGCAGTGCTGAGTGAGAAAGAGATTCGAGAAGCAGTAGACTTTGATGTAATGTTTAGGGAGTTCTTAGAAACAGCTACCATTGAGGAATTAAGAGAGACCTTGGAG
Source organism: Desulfurococcales archaeon (assembly GCA_027030065.1). Taxonomy (GTDB): domain Archaea; phylum Thermoproteota; class Thermoprotei_A; order Sulfolobales; family WANQ01; genus JALWGO01. The sequence continues at coordinate 495 of JALVFK010000059.1, forward strand.
AGAGGATACGTATTGTTGGGTGAAACGGTAAAGCCTCCTACAGCTCGCAGAGAGCCTTGGGACATAGAGTTATTCTTGAATAAAAAGGAAAAAGAGTTGTTGAAGAAGAAGATATATGAGAAAACATTAGCTAAAACAATAGTGGCGAGCGGGTCTGGGGAAAAGTAATGGTAAAGTATCTGAGAAGTAAGAGCGAGCTAGAAGACCTCTTGAGAGCGGCTAAGCTTGTCTTAACGGTATATGTTGATAGAAGTGATGAATCTAGGAGTATAAGTTATGCAGCAAGACTGTTTGAACGTATAAGAGAGCCTATAATAACTGTAGCAATAGTAGATGTAACGGAAACAAAAGACGACGAACTACTAGCTGAAGTAGACGCTATCCCACTAGTCAGACTATACTTGAATGGCGAGATAATATTCGAGCAAAAGGGTAGTATGGGATACTATAGAAAAGACTTCATAGTATTAAAGGAGGGTATTAAGGATGTGCTTGCTGGCAGGGGGATAAGATTTTTACTCTAATATTACCTATCATTCTTCTAAGACTAATGCATTCATCTAGCATACTCTTAACTATCCTTCCACCACACTCGACTGATACCTTCTCTAAGCCTAGGGCTTCTCGGAAAACACTCGGGTTCTTCAATATATTGTATGCTAGCTCCTTACTAATCAATGCGAGATCGCGATATATATTATAGGCTCTCTTCTCAATCTTACTGCAATTCGAGTAAATACCACTTATCAAGCCTAGCTCGTAGATCCCCCGAATATAACTATAAAATACTATGTCATCCCAAGGAGTATCATACAATGGATAGCCAATTGTAGCATTGTCTAATCTAATAACTGGTTCAACATATGCAACACCATCTATCTTAGCAGATAATATATTTGCAAGTACGAGGACTGCTAGTGACTCCAAACTATACGGCAATAAAATACTATCAACGCTAACGTGTTCAGCAATAGACAGTGAAAGCAGTCTTGATAACACATATCTATCATTTAAACTACTACGACTAGAGAAAAACCCCGCGTATTCCCCAATAACGAGGTATAATTGTTCTTTTAAACTACAATATTTTTCTCCAAGAACTTTCTCTATAGTATCGAAATCCTTGTAGTCAGTGGGCAATGATATATAGATTCTCGTTGGATACTCTTTCTCTAACTTAATAATAGAGTCGATCATTGCTAGAGAAGTAACTGGCATGTCAGGCGAGAAGAATAATAGTATGCTTGATGTTGGAGTAAGCATAGAGTATTCGGCTATAGTCTTCCTAATACGTCTGATAAATGCCCTAGTAAAGCAAGCACTACAAAAATATTCTCCTGAAGTCCTCCTACGATAAATGGCTGGCCTACCACAATATGTGCATTTGGGGAGAATTTTACCCGCTGATAAAGGGGTCTTATACTTCGAGTCTATCAAGTCTCTCCTCCATGTGTAGCTCTCTTATACGCTCTAAAGCCTCCTTTATATTGTTCTCGTTTACTTCCTCCTCAAGTATTCCTAAAATCTCCATTATGAACGGGTTAGCGTAGGCTGGCCCTTCAACAATCTTATCTCTTAATGTGCGAGCTATTTCTGATAGCTCCTTACTAGTATACTCGCCTGCAAGGTACTCGTAGATTAGTGTTTCAACAGCAGCTAATAGATACCTATTACCTGTCTCAATATCCTCCCGGTCTATGAACTTTGAGAATACTCTTATTATTTTGTCAATTACTTCTTTTTTCGCCATAATTGTTCCCCAGGGTATTTCTTCCTCTTCCCTATTTTTAAGTACAGGTATATCAAGTTTAACTCCGAAACATTTATATAGAAGAGGTCCGATTCTAACCATGCAAAATAAGGCTCTAAGGTGGCAACTATGTCTCTTTACGGTGTTCCCGTACTAATACTCAAAGAAGGCACTAAGAGAACAACTGGTAGAGATGCTCTTAGATCAAACATTCTAGCAGCAAGAGTGCTAGCAGAGGTATTAAAGACGAGCCTAGGCCCACGTGGCTTAGATAAAATGTTAGTAGACAGTTTCGGCGACGTTACAATAACCAATGATGGTGCAACAATAGTAAAGGAAATGGAAGTACAGCATCCAGCAGCCAAACTACTAGTAGAGGTAGCAAAAGCCCAGGACGCTGAAGTAGGGGATGGTACAACAACAGCAGTAGTACTCGCAGGAACTCTACTTGAGAAAGCTGAAACACTCTTAGACCAAGGAATACATCCAACAATAATAATTGAAGGCTATAAGATGGCTATGAAGAAAGCCCTAGAAGAACTCGAGAAAATTGCGACAAAAATAGATCTCGGTGACTTAAGTAAACCAGAGGACAGAGAGAAAGTAAAACCAATATTCAAGAACCTGGTTGAAACAACAATATCAAGCAAATATGTTGGAAGTGGTGCTACACTAGAAAAAGTAACCGAAATGGTCATAGACGCTATAGTAACAATAGCTGAGAAGAGAGGAGACCACTATGAGGCAAGACTAGACAACATAAAGATAGAGAAGAAGAAAGGCGGTAGTCTTCTTGATTCGCAGCTTGTTTATGGTATTGTGTTGGATAAGGAGGTTGTTCATCCTGGTATGCCTAGGAGGGTTGAGAAGGCTAAAATAGCACTACTAGACACACCACTAGAAGTAGAAAAACCAGAAATAGACGCTGAAATAAGGATAAGTGATCCGTCACAAATAAAGAAGTTCCTTGAGGAGGAAGAAGAAATACTCAGCAAAATGGTTGAGAAGATTGCTGGTGTTGGTGCTAATGTTGTTATTTGTCAGAAGGGTATTGATGATGTTGCTCAACACTTCCTTGCTAAGAAGAAGATACTAGCAGTTAGAAGAGTAAAAAGAAGCGACATGGAAAAACTAGCACACGCAACCCAAGGCAGGATTGTTACAAGCATACGAGACCTTACGGAAAAAGATCTAGGATACGCAGAACTAGTAGAAGAAAGAAAAGTCGGCAACGATAAAATGGTGTTCATAGAAGGATGCAAGAACCCCAAGGCAGTAACAATACTCCTACGTGGAGCAAACGACATGCTCCTAGATGAAGTAGAGAGAAGCATACAGGATGCATTACACACTCTAAGAAATGTTCTAAGAGAACCAGCAATAGTCCCCGGTGGTGGTGCAGTAGAAATAGAATTAGCTCTAAGATTGAGAGACTGGGCTGAAACAATAAGCGGTAAGGAACAATTAGCAGTTCTAGCCTTTGCTGAAGCCTTAGAAGAAATACCAATGATACTAGCCGAGACTGCTGGACTAGATGCTCTAGACACTATAGCGGAGCTAACTAGGAAGCACAAAGAAGAAGGAAAGATATATGCAGGTATAGACGTAGTGAACGGCAAAGTAGTAGACGATATGACTAAGATAGGAGTAATAGAACCAGTAATAGTCAAGAAGCAAGTAATTAAGAGCGCTACAGAGTCAGCAACAATGGTGTTAAAGATCGACGACATAATTGCAGCTGCTCCACCAAAGAAGGAGGAGAAGAAAGAAGAAGGCAAAGAAAAGTTTGGAGGAGGCGGATTCGGAGGATTCTAAAATAATTAATTCAAGGTTTTTACATAAATATTTTTAAATTAAAAGAATTAAATCCATAACATTACTACGTGTTTTGCCACCATAAATTATTTAGCAGAACACTATTAAACTAGAATACACCAGTTACGTTGAGGTGCTCTAGTGTATTGATGAGCTTATGGCATAGGAAAAACGGTGTAACAATACCAAAGCTCACGAGATACGAGAAAGCGCGAATAATAGGTGCTAGAGCGCTCCAAATAGCTATGGGGGCACCAGTTCTAATAGATGTATCTAAGCTACCGTCAAAAGACCCTATAGTTATAGCTGAAGAGGAGTTCAAGAGAGGACTGCTACCAATAACTATTAGGAGAAGACTACCCGATGGAACATATGAGCTTGTCCCATTATCTGAGTTAATGGAAGGCGAGAAAGAGTAATGGAAGAATATGTAAACGAGATATCAAAGTATTTCACAGTAATAGGGTATAAAGAAGTATCTCATCCCAAAGTTAGACTGGAAGTAATAGTAGAACCCAACTCCGGCAACATAGACGAAGACTTCGATAAACTCTACACTTCGTTAAGCAGGAAGGGGCTAATACCAGTTCTCTACGTGAACCAAGGCCTATATACTATAAGAATCATAGATGATCCAGAAGTATTCCGTGAGCGCAAGTTTACGAGAAGAATCCTCCCAATAATATTATTCATCATAACACTATTTACAGTATACATGGCAGGCACATATTTCTCGGAATCTTTTAGAAGCCTAACGGGTGCGAAGTCAAGCATATCCTATGATGCATTCCTCTACACATTCTCCCTTATGTCGGCTCTAGTACTCCATGAACTATCTCATTACACTGTAGCAAGATTAAAGAAGACACCTGTATCAGCCCCATACTTTATCCCAGCGCCACCAGTGAACGTGGGATTCATTGGAACCTTTGGAGCAGTAATAAACATGAGGCTTCCCCCAACATCTATAAACAGTCTAGCATTAATTGGTTTAGCTGGCCCCCTAGCAAGCTTTCTGGTAGCAATACCAGTAACTATTCTAGGTGTAAGTCTCTCAGCATTTATGACTCCAAGCCAGATAGCGGCATTCTCTGAATCATTGGCTGAAATCAATGCTATGCCTTTGGCCATGAGGCTTATAATAGACTACATGGTTCCGGATAATATGGTGATATTATCACACCCCGTATTATTGGCCGCATACTTCTTGTTTCTAATAACATTCCTAAACCTCCTACCAATAGGTCAACTTGACGGCGGACATGTTGTAAGAGCACTAACAGACCCCCATACCCATAGAACCATTAGTATGAGCGTAATATTAACGCTAATACCCTTAGGGATAATATTATCGGAGACCCTCGATCCCATATACTCGGTTCTCACATTCTTCTCAATACTAGCCTTCTTCCTAACAGCACGCCGAGAACACGTTGGAGTATTAAATCTGTATTCAAAGCTTAGTAGAAGATACTATTGGATCCCATTACTATATGTGGTATTAATAGTGTTCAGTATGCCAGTACCGGGCTAGAAAAATAAAAAACAAGTACTTATCAATAAGCTTCTAGGTATAAGGATAAGGATAATGCCCGTTAAACAATACAGCTGGAGTATGTGTGATAAGCTCTACTCGTATACTCTGATAATAGCAGAGAAACCCAAGGCAGCTAGACGTATAGCAGAAGCATTATCAAATGGTAGGGCTAGGAAGTGCTTGTATAAAAGAGAAGTACCCTACTGGTATTTTACGGATGGCTACAATTATTATGTAGTAGCATCAGCTGTAGGACACTTATTTGGATTGAAGACCAATGAACACGGGTTCCCAGTATTTAACTATTACTGGGCTCCTATATGGGAGGTTGATGCCAAGGCATATTATGCTAAAAAATACTATGAGTTGTTGGAAAAACTCTCTAAAAAAGCCGTTCTATACATAAATGCTTGTGACTATGATATAGAGGGCTCAGTAATAGGCTACATGATAATAAGGTTTCTAGGCGATCCTCGTAGAGCTAAGAGAATGAAGTATTCAAGTCTCACAAACGAGGAGTTAAGAAGTTCTTTTAGAAGGCTAGAGCCTCTCGACAAGCCGATGATAGAAGCTGGTATGTGTAGACACGAGCTAGACTGGCTGTGGGGAATAAATATCAGTAGAGCATTAATGAGAGCCTATAAGCTAGTTACTGGTAAGCGTATAAGCCTTAGTGCTGGAAGAGTACAGTCACCAACACTAATAGAAGTAGTTAATAGAGAAAAAGCGAGACGCCTCCACATACCAGTACCAGTACCATCACTAGTAGTTCAAGGTAAAATAGGAGACCAAGTAGTTAGCCTAGAACTAATATCGCCTAAGCCTAAATCATTTCCAGAAGCAAAGAGTATCGCTGAGAAGCTGAGAACAGTAGGAGTGGCTAGAATAATAGACGTGAAATACAAGGATGAATACATACAGCCGCCACCACCATTTAATCTAGGAGATCTCCAATCAGAAGCAGCAAGGATATACGGATATAGTCCCGCGAGAACCCAGAGGATAGCAGAACAACTCTACCTTGACGCCCTAATAAGTTATCCTAGAACTAATAGTCAGAAGCTACCACCAACACTAAACTATAAGGAGATACTCAAGAAAATAGCGGGTATCCAAGGATATAGATTGCTCGTGGAAAAACTATTCACTGAAACATCCGGTTATCTAAAACCCAGGCAAGGCGTTAAAGAGGATCCAGCACACCCAGCAATATATCCAACTGGTGTAAAGCCTACAAAGCTCTCAGCTGATCAGTGGAAAATATATGATCTAATTGTAAGACGGTTTATGGCAACCTTCTCTAAACCAGCAAGAATACGCAATCTAAAGGCAGTCATGATAGTTGATGATATAAAGCTGGGGTTCTCAGCCAAGACACTAATGTATGCTGGTTGGACCTATTACTACCCATACATAGATGTTAAGACAGTAAAATTACCAGTTATTAGAAGCGGAGAATACGTTAAGATAACCAGGGTAGCTGTTAGGACAAGTTATACGCCACCACCCAAAGCTTATACGAAAATAGGTATTGTTAAATGGATGGAGGCTAACAACATAGGTACAGAAGCAACACGTGCTAGAATAATGGAGACACTATTTACGAGAAAATACCTTGAAACACGAGGAGGAAAAGTAACGGTAACAGACCTAGGATTCAGTATAGCTGAAACACTCGCTAAATACTTCTCCAAGATAACAAGTGTTGAACTAACAAGAAAATTTGAGGAATACATGAATGATATAAGAATGGGTGTAAGATCTAGAGAACAAGTACTAGATGAGGCGCGGAAAACACTTCTAAAATTAATTGATGAATATATGCCGAACATACATAACGTAGGTGTAATGCTCGCCATAAGTATGGGTGTATTAAAGCCCCAGAATAAGTGTTCTATATGCAATCGTGAAGCAGTAGATGGTAGTAATCTATGCGTATACCATAAAGAGGCTCTAGAGAACCTGAAATCCATGTACAATGAGTGGAGAAAAGCAATACCTGATATTACCTGGCGGCAGTATGTTGAGAAGATAGCTAAAATGAAAAACGCTGGCCTATGGGTTAGAGAAGTAGCTGAGTACCTTACCTTGAACTACCAAAGAAGTGTGTAAACATGAACGAGATATACCCGAGGTAGGGTATCTTAAAGGTCATACCGTTTACCTCTACAGCTACGCCCACAATACGTTCATAGGGTATGCCTGGAACCCGGATATTACTACATATTCTTATAGGACTATATTCGTAGAACTGGCCTAGTCTAGAGTCGTCAAAGGGGTTGTTATCGCCTTTTGTAACATAATAGTATCTATTCCCGACAACAACTATATCTATAACACGGTGGATTATATAGCCGCCTCCACACCTCTTATACACTATTACATCGCCAACACGAATATCTTGGGGTGCTGGCTTGTATAAGAAGACGATATCTCCTTCATGGAATAATGGTAGCATGCTGGTACCACTAACAACAGCCATAGGTGCTTCTGCTCCAGTAATATAGGGTGTAAACAAGTTAAATGCAACAATTAATAGAATTGCTACTATAATAGCAATGTATTCTAGATATTTTGACTGAATCTTCAAAATACAAGCACCATTGAGTAAGGTTACTCCTCTTCTTCCTCATCGAGCTCGTCTAAGTCTATTTCTATTATCTGTCCCTCACGCTTAGGGGGTGCCTTAGGTTTCCCAGCTCCAAGTTTTTTGCGTCCCTTAGCTGTCTCAACTTCTACTTCTCCTCCACCAGTCTTTATCTTACTTATAACAGCTCTCCAACGGTGTCCACAGTTGGGACATTCGAATACGCCCATTATGGTAATTGTTATTCTACCATAGCGATCGGGCATGGGGGCTACTAACTGCCATGTCTTAACTGGTTTCTCTACGCGGGTACCACATACGGGGCATATATGGGGGTCACGTTTTCTTGGCGTTTTCTTCCACCTCATTTACATGTAGGGTTCTCTAGTTCTTATTTTTATTACAAGAAAGGCTTTAGTATTCTTCGCCTAAATACTCTATTTTCACATCGTATTCGCTTAGCTCTGATAGAAGCATTATTTGTACCTCGTTTACTAGATCTGATAATACTCGTTTCAGTGTCCTCGGAATAACAATGCTAACAGTATATGTGGCGCTGTTTCCGCCAGCTTCCTCTAGCAACATGTTGACCTGCATGCCGGGAATGTTTCCTCTCTTAGTACGAGTTAGTATTAGGTCTCTTATTCTCTCCATAAGCTTTGTTACATGGGTTACAGGGATGCCCTCAACGGTTATTCTGAGCTTAGCTACAATATTTCTTGAAGGCACTTCTATTATCTTTGAGAAAACGTATCTACTCGGTATTCTTATTATTGAGCCGTTGAGGGACTCTAATACTATGCTCATAGGTGTTATGTCTTTGACTCTACCCTCGAATCTTTCAATTCTTATAAACACGTCTTGCAGAATCATCTTACCCGTTAGAATAGTATAATAGCCTATAATGTTGGCAAAGAACTCCCACATTGAAAACAGTATTGCTGCTAACACTATGAATATCGGTATAATAAGTGTTGTAATACCTGTAAGAGAATATATGATAGCTATCAATGCTATGATATATGTTGTCGCATTAACTATGCTTCTAATCTTCCTTCCCACAACTTTTGTTATTACCGCCCTATATTCTAACCTAGATACTATTATATCAACAATCTTAGTGAAAAGCCATGAAACAAAGAGTATTACAGCTATTTCTATTAAAGCAAATATAAATGGATTCTGAGTTATTTCGAGAAAGAGTCCATATAGTTTATCTAGAACATTCATTATATTGTCAATTATACTTTCGCTGTTGGATGAAGGTCTTGTCGTATTATTAGCTTCTAATACGGAGTCTATAATTGTCATTGGAGACTGTCACCTAAAGGCTTCTATAAAGGAGTCTAATTTATCTTTTCTCACTAGCGCTATCACCTCGTACCCCGCTTGCAACTCTAATACTTCCTCTGGGTCAAGGAATTTCTCTCCATCATATATGGCTATGATTTTGCCCGCATCTTTCGGATAAGATATGTCTCTTAGGGGTTTCCCATAGCTCTGATCCATTTCAGTTATAGTTAATGCTATTAGAACGTAGTTACCAGTGAGCCCGGGCACGAGTATTGATGCAATATATTTGCCTTCTAGAAGAGATTGTATAAGCTTAGCTGTTATATAGGCCTCGTTTACTGGTTGGGCTACACCCGAATCCTCCATGAGCCTTGCAACTTTCTCATCTTTTACTCGGGCTATCCTATGTATAACGTTGTATACTTTGGCCATTAAGGCTACAAATAAGTTTACTTCGTCTTTATCGGTTACTGCTATGACCGTGTCAAATCTATGTAGGTCTAATTCTTCGTATAGTCTTGGATCGGTTGCATCCATGTTTATAGCCATTACGTCAGCTTCTCTAGTAATAGCATCACATCTATCCTTATCTTTGTCGACAACTATTACCTCATTACCTCTACCAGCTAGTTCGCGTGCCAAGGCTCTACCCACTTGCCCTGCTCCAACAATTAATATACGCATAGTTTCCTTCACCTTTAAGCCGATCTAATAAATGGTTTAGCTATTGCTACTATAAATGGATATATTTCTAGCCTTCCTAGAAGCATTATGACTATAAATACGGCTTTTGCAGCCTCCGGCATATGGGGTCCAGCTAAGCCAACGCTTAGCCCAGTACATGTCTGGGCACTTGCTACTTCAAATAATACGTCAGTATATGTTACGTTTATATCGTTTACATAGTATATGAAGGCTGTTATAAGAGAGCCTACTAGGAGAGTAGTTATGTATAATACGATGAATAATGAGACCTTGCGTATAACTTCGTGGTCAATGATCTTTCTCCCTACTTTCAATGCAAACATGGTTCTTGATGGTAGTAGTATTCGCTTTATCTCCCATCCAATAGATTTAATGAATACAACAAGACGATATATTTTTATGCCAGCTGATGTAGATGAAGTACTCCCCCCTATAACCATTAGTGTCACAAATAGAACTTTAACAATATCGGGGTAATGTGATACATCGCTTACCTGGAATCCCGTGTTAGTTAACGCGGATATAGAGTGAAATAGGGATTCGCTAAATAAGCGGAAATCGATGATGGTGAACACCTTTGATAATATGATATACGTTATAAAGCCTCCTAGAAAGGCTATGAGTAGTAGGGTGCGTACCTCAATACTGCTGATAAATGAGCGGAATCCTTCTCTCCTAATACGTGAGTAGTCTACAAAGTTTATAGCTCCTAAGATCATGGATGCTATTGCAGCATACCATACGCTGAGAGACGGATAATATCCTACGCTTGAGGAATGTGTTGAGAATCCTCCCGTACCAACACCTGTCATAGCGTGGTTTAACGCGTCGAAGAAGTTCATGCCAGCTAAATATAATAGGATTGTAGCAATAACCGTTATGTAAACATATATTTTCAACATAGCGATGATAGTTCTCTTTACACTAGGTTCTATTTTTTCTTCTCTCCCCTCTGCTACTGCGAGTCTTGCAACTGTTACGCCTCGAGCAAATAATGCAAGTGATATGACAACTACTCCTAGCCCGCCAACCCACTGCATGATACTACGCCATAAGAGAACGGTTCGGGGCATTATGTCGGGGTTTGTAACCATGGTTAATCCTGTTCCAGTAAAACCGCTTACACCTTCAAATAACGCGTCTAGGAGGGGCATGTTTGTGCTTATGTGTAGTGTTAGGCCTCCAATAAAGGGTATTATTATCCATGCAATCACCGTTAATAGAACGGCGTCTCCGAGGCTTAATGATATGGGTGCATTGAGAAATCTCCTTAGAAGATACCCTATGGCGAGTACAGCTAACCCGATAACAATATAGTATTCTGCGACCCTAACTTCGCCTATAAGGTAGCCGTAAACACCGGGTATGAGTAGGAATAACGTGTTTACGAGCAATATACTGCCAATGTGGTGAATCATTGTCTCAACGTATTCTTTGCTCAAAGCATCTTCATCTCCAGGTAACCAGTAGGATAGAGTCAATAATACATGGTACTCCGTGCCAGATTATCCTACGGTACTGGGTAAAAACTATAGCTATTGAGAATAAATATATCGCTAATACAGTGTAAAACAGTATTGGCGGAAAGCCTAGAGAGTAATAAACACCAGCATAGACTAGGGCTGGTAGGTTCTGAGCAGTAGTGAATGCTAAGAGAAAGGCTTTTTCGTTACCGAGCTTATCTTTTATCCAGTAATAGAATAGATTTGATACAACAATATTAACCAGCAATGCTGTCATCGCGGCATAGAATCTCAGATCACTATTCATTTCTTCCACCATTATCGTAGCAGTAAAATACCACGCTATATACATTCAACAATAGCTATAGGAGGAGATATTAAAATGCTATTATATGATGTAGAAGAATTATTTAGAATAGAGAAAATAAAAGCTAGATGGATACTAGACTCGCGTGCAAGACCAACAGTAGAAGTAGAAGTAAAAACACAGGGCAATGGTATAGGAAGAGCGGCAGCGCCAGCTGGAGCATCTAAGGGCAAACACGAGGCATGGGAGCTACGAGATGGAGGCAGGTCTTTCAAAGGCTATGGTGTGTCAAAAGCTGTTAGAAACGTTAACAGTATTATAGCACCAGTTCTCCGAGGAATGGATTCGAGACGGCAGAGAGACATAGATTATAAAATGATAGAACTAGACAATACTCCGAACAAGTCAAAACTTGGAGCTAACGCGATAGTGGCAACAAGTCTAGCAGTAGCTAAAGCAGCTGCAGACACTTATGGGTTACCATTATTCATGTACCTTGGCGGAAAATATGCTAGAACCCTGCCAACACCACTCATGAACATAATAAATGGTGGCGCTCACGCTGGAAATGAACTCGCAATACAAGAATTCATGATAATACCCGTCGGTGCAGATACATTCTCGGATGCATTGAGGATAGCCTCTGAAGTATATATGGAGCTAAAAAGCTATCTAAAAGAAAAATATGGTCCAAGTGCTGTTAATGTTGGAGATGAGGGAGGCTTTGCACCACCAATGAAGGAGACTAGAGAAGCACTAAAAGCGCTAGTAGAATCGATAAAGAGAGCAGGCTATGAGCCCGGAAAGGACGTGCTATTGGCAATAGATGCTGCGGCATCACAATTCTATAATGAGGATAAAGATAAGTATATAATAGATGGTAAGGAGCTAAGCAGAAGCCAATTACTAGAACTATACAAGGAACTCGTAGAAGAATACCCTATTGTTAGTATAGAAGACCCATTCCACGAGGAAGACTTTGAGGGATTCAAAGAGATAACGAGAGAGCTAGGATCAAAGATACTCATAGTAGGAGACGATCTATTTGTAACAAATATTGAGAGGCTAAGAAGAGGTATAAGAGAGGGGGCAGCAAATGCTATCCTAATAAAAGTTAACCAGATAGGTACACTAACCGAAACAATAGAAGTCGTCTACGAGGCGTCGCAGAACAATTACAAGGCAATAATAAGTCACCGTAGCGGTGAAACAGAAGATACAAGTATAGCACACATAGCAGTAGCATTAAACACGGGATTAATTAAAACCGGGGCTCCAGCTAGAGGGGAGAGAACCGCAAAATACAATGAGCTACTACGCATAGAAGAATTCCTTGGAAGCGAGGCAATATATCTAGGAGAAAAAGCGCTCAAGAAGACCAAGTAATCCTAAAGTTTAAGCAGCGATGATGAAGGTTAAAAGCGCGGAAGAGTGAAGAAAGCCAGGCTTCTGAGCCTCTAAGCTCGAAATATTTTCTTCAAGGCAATATCACATTATACCAAGTATTTCCTCATACATGTACTCAGCATAACGCGAGACTACTCTCTTCGAAGGAGGCTTAATATAATCTCTCGCTTCCTCTGCTAATTCTTCTACTTTCTCCTGCAACTCCTCAAATTCTCCTACGAGTATTACGTCTCTACTACGAACATCTGCTACCAGTTTATCAAGTAATTCCTTTACAAGTGAGAGATTAAATCCGAGCTTCCCCAAATTATATGATGACAAAAGGAGATCTGAGACTCTTGAGAGCATCATGTGCACTTTCTTTAGGAAAGCTAACGTGTCTTCATCTAGATCAAGCTTCTTCCCCGCAGCTATCCGCTGATCTATGAGTCTCTTCAGTTTAGCTAGGTCATAGACTATATCGGCTATACGTACTCTAAGCCTACGGGGGGTACGTATACTATTTCTTATACGCTCGTTTATAGTGCTCAAGCTGAACACATCTATATCAACATTACTATCAAGATCAGTGCTCAAGGTTTCTCATAGATAGTCTTAGAAAATATAAAACACGTATAAATCCTCGGCCCCTTGAACCTTATTTAACAAGTATTGTACCACAGCTCTTTTAAATTCTAGCTTGACTATTAGAATTTCTTTTGAAGTATACTCTGGGTGGTATATGTGGTTATCACAATAGATGAAATAGAACGTTATATAGGATTAGAAGTAAAAGACCCTTATGGTAGAAAAGTTGGACGCATCGTAGCAGTTTATAGTGAAGTAGATGGAAGCGTAACTGGTATAGAACTCGAGGTAAACGAGGATACCTTCACAACCATAAGAGCCAATAGGATTCAGATAACAGAGGATGGAGAACTACACATAA
>JALVFK010000060.1 GCA_027030065.1 Desulfurococcales archaeon
ACATCTACTGCTGTTAAGAATACTGCTGTTGTCTCCCGTGGTAGGTTTAGTTTTGATAATAGTTTCCTAGCATAGGAGCCCGGGTAGGGTTCATTGAAGCTCTTGTCAACTCTATGGAATACTATGTTGGAGAGTTCTCCTAGTCCCCCACCAATAACTGTTGTTGAAGCAGCTCTTACTGGTTCATGGAATCTTACTATTAGAGTGTCTTCGCTTACGATCTCTTTATCATACAATTCTCTGGAACCCCTAGGTGTTTCCTTGGGTGAGTCTCTCGTATTCCTTGTAGATGCTTTCAACTAGCTCGTTATAGTTGAAGCCCATTACTGCTGTTGCAGCAATACTTGTCCCTCCTGCTCCTACCCCTTCTTTAACGTATCCTTTCTCATAGTATCTAAGGCCCTCGTATGGAGCGTTGGAGAAGTCGTAGTTGTATGCTATTACTGGTGTATCTGGGGATATCATTTCTACTAGTCCGTTTATATCGGATGACTCGTCTTCTATAATCCACCTTGTTGTCCCGACAACTACGTTATCGTTTAATTCTACTCCGTTTTTTACTGCTATTGCTAGTACTGAAGCCATTTGTGTTCCACCAGCTAGGATTATCTTTAAGCCTCTTCTAACTGCTTCTTCTAAGAAGCCAGCTATTGAGACGTGGACGGGGTCTCCTAGACGTGATACTGCTTTGAATGGATCACTTGTTGGGAGGTCGGGGTTTCGTTCTAAGCCTTTTCTAACTACTTCTTCTTTGAGGCTATGTGGGTTGCTGGGGCCAGCACTGCTTACCTTTCCCCATGCATTGTATCCTAGTGCGACTAGGGTTCCTAGAGTAGTTGTTGTTCCTCCAGGTATGCTTTCCCCTAATACTATTACCTCTGCGACTCCAGCTATCTTTGATGCGAGGATACCTGCTTCTCTGTAGAGTTTTCTAGTGGTCTCGTAGTCTAATGCTCTACCAGTATCAATTCTCTCGCCGACACAACGGCTGGGTAGTAGTGTGTGGGGTATTTTGGGTTCTATAAAGGATCCCGTATCTACTACCATGAAGGGCATACCGGTTTTCTCTAATACTGCTCGCGTGATTAGAGCTGGTGTTGGTATGCCTTCAGGTGTAACTGGTATATGCTCACTGCTAACTGGTTTACCGAGTACAAGGTATTCGACGTCTACTGCTGGAGTATAGAGTGTTAGTTCTGGTGTAGCTCCCGCAATACTGATTCCAGGTATAGTTGATGTCTTAGTAGAACCGATAAAGTATAGAGCAAAGACTCTTCTACCCTTAACGTCTTCAATGAATTTCCTGCCCTTATCTTTTAGGCGTGCATATATGAGGGGCTCCAATTGGACACCCTATCCAGTTGTTGTATTGTCTAAATACTTGCTTAAATATAAAAAGCTAGCCCGCTTCTTGGAGAATACTAGAGAGGGTTTCAGAGGCTTTGAGTAAGAATATATCCCGTATAATTGAGGCAATAGATGGTAGGGGGTATAAGCAGTATAAGAGGCTTGTAGGTGCTGTAGAAGAAGTTGATGGAATTGTTGTCCGTGTCGTTAGGGTTCAAGGCGACCCCTTTGCTCCTCCAAGCACTATTAGATTAGAGGC
>JALVFK010000061.1 GCA_027030065.1 Desulfurococcales archaeon
TACTCCTCTTTACAGCGTTTACAAAGGCTTCCTCAAGATTTGAGGCATTGAATTCTTCTACTAGCTCTCTAGGTGTACCCATTGCTATGATCTTACCGCGGTCTATGAATGCTACTCTATCGCAGAGATATTCTACCTCAAGCATGTTGTGGCTTGAAACTATAATAGTTGAGCCTGTTTCATCAACATAGTTTCTTATGGTTTTCCTTACTTCTACTGTAGCGTAGACGTCTAGTCCACTTGTTGGTTCATCGAGTATTGCTAGCCGGGGTTTTATCATAAGTGTTCTCGCTAAAACTAGGCGGCGCTTCATACCCTTACTATATGTTTCAGCTCTACTCCATATTCTTTCTCCAAGTCTACTTAGCATTGCTCCATACTTTGCTATCTCTCTAGCTTGATGTTCATTGTCTGCATAGAGTCTTGCATAGAATAAGAGGTTCTCGTATCCTGTTAATCTCTCGTAGACTCCAGCTTCTTCTGGTAGATAGCCTATTAGTTTACGGACCATGTCTTCGTCCTTCACGGTATTGTAGCCGTAGACTAGTACTTCACCTTTTGTTGGTTTTAGTAGTGTTGCTATTATTCTTAGGGTTGTTGTTTTCCCGGCTCCATTAGGGCCTATAAGACCATAGATCTCACCCTCCCTAACAGTAAAGGATATCCCCCTTACCGCGGTGATATCGCCGTATTTCTTCCATAGGTCTCTTACTATTACTGCTTCTTTCATTTTTCAACCCGTTTAAGGTATTACCCTTGATGATGTATTCAAGTGAGTAATATGCTATCTTATTGTGTAAACCCGCATATACTTGATGTAACAGAGTTCTTCTGAGGCTAGAGTATCTGTAGTGGAAGTTAATTAAAGTGGGGTTCTAATGCGTTGATAGGGATAAAAGAGCGGGTCTTCGAGGTACTGGAGAAGTATGGTGATAAGGCCTATCTCATATTGAAGGCCGTGTTAGAGGTGGCTAGAGAATACGCTTACCAGGGTAAGAATAAACATGGTGACTTCGATTACCGTGGTATTGTGTTGAAGCTTAAGACTCTTGGACTTGATTATAATCCGAGTAGTCTTCTAAGGATTATAGAGGATTATGGGTTAATAGAGACTAGTTATAGGAGTAGTAATCAGCACTGGTGGAAGATTATAAGTATTCAGGAAGTAGAGAGAGCATTAAGAGAATATGAGGGCTTAGATGAGGGTATAGATGACCCGGAAGTATTGTTGATTAAGGTTCAAGTTCAGAGCTTAGACTTGCCTAGTGTTAAGAGGATTCTTGAGAAGATGTTAAAAAAGAACCGTTTAACGGAGATTGATAAGAAGAGGTTTAGGAGACTAGTATTTGAAGATTTAGAGCTACTTGTCAAGGTGTTAAAGAGGGCTCTGGAATATGAGGACTACTTGGAGGACGAGATAAGTCTTATGAAGGAGGTATTGGTTATGGCTTCTCTAATTGCTAGGAAGATAGGCCAGCCAGCTATAGCTAGGAGTTTAGAGGCTATTGAAGCTGTAGCCGTTGAGCCTAAGCCATGATAAGGTTGAGGGGTTCAGTAGCGAGGAGGCTTCTCCATCACCGTTAACTGGTTCTGCGAGTGCGTAACTTCATCATCAAGTATTTGATAGGGTTTTCTGGTTTTTAGTTTTATCTAAGGTATATTAGTCCTAGTATGTTACACTATCCCACGAGTGTGGGTAGAGTGAAGATCGCTATCATAGGTTTGGGTGCTGTTGGAGGATTATTGGCATATATGGCGCGGCGTGTTAAGCCTACTGTTATATATCGTTCACCCGTTTACCGTGAAGCGATCAAGTGTTTTGGTGGCGTTTATGTAAGGTTGCCTGATGGTAGGGAGGAAATTGTTAAAGTAGACCATGGATACGCTAATGAGTTCGAGGGCTCATCCTTTGATACGGTTTTCATCACAGTTAAGGCGTATGATACCAGGGCTGCTGCTATTGAGGCTTCAAGACTCGTTAAGGATGGAGGAGTCGTTGTTGTTATCCAGAATGGTATTGGTGGTTTAGAGGAGGCAATACATGTTATAGGAGAGAGTGAAAAGAAGATTGATGTAGCGTTGGGGGTTCTAACTTATGGTGTTACTAGGCTGAGGGCAAGTGCTATAGAGGTAAAGGGGGTAGGCGAACTCTTACTAGGCTTTAAGGAGGGTCGGGGGGATCTGGAGCTTCTTAGAAGGGTTGCTGAGTTATTGGACGGCAATGTGAGGGTTGTTGAGGATGTAGAGCCTTATCGTTGGCTGAAGGTTATAGTTAATGCTGCTATAAATCCCTTAACCGTTATAGCGAATGCTCCTAACCGTATTGTTTTAGAGCTAGATAGCTATTGGGAGCTTGCAGTGAAAATCGTAGAAGAGGGAGTAAAGGTAGCGGAGGCTTTGGGTATAATGCTTCCTAGAGACCCCTTGGAGACTGTTAGGGAGGTAGTTGAGAAAACTCGTAATAATATATCGTCTATGCTTCAAGACTATAGGGCTGGAAGGAGAACTGAGATAGATTATATTAATGGTGCTATTGTGAGATTAGGCAAGGAAAAGAATATAGATACCCCAGTAAACTATACACTAACATTACTGGTTAAAGGGCTCACGGAGCTGAGAAGGTTATGAGGAAAAAGATACTTCCACCTCATCTCATTAAGATGAAGAAGCGTGGAGAAAAAATAGTAATGATAACAGCCTACGATTACCCCACGGCAAAGATTGTTGATGAGGCTGGAGTAGACGCTATTCTTGTAGGAGATTCTCTTGGAATGGTGGTACTCGGTTATTCTTCAACTCTACCAGTTACTATGGAGGAAGTACTCCATCACTTAAGGGCTGTAGTAAGAGCCAAACCTCGAGCCCTAGTTATAGGTGATATGCCTTTCTTAAGCTATGAGACTAGTATAAGAGATGCAGTACTGAATGCTGGACGTATGTTAAAGGAGGGTGCTGAAGCAGTTAAGATTGAGGGTGGAGTAGAAGTTGTCGATAAAGTAGAGGCTATGGTTAAGGCTGGCATACCAGTTATGGGTCATGTAGGCCTAACTCCTCAGAGAGCATTAAGGTTAGGCGGCTATAAGTTGATGGGCAAGAATGTTGAGCTTGCTGAAAAGATAATAGAGGATGCTAAGGCCTTAGAAGATGCAGGAGCCTTCGCGGTAGTCATAGAGTTTACTGTAGCCGAGGTTGCGAGGATAATAACGGAGAAGCTTAGTATTCCGACCATATGTATAGGTTCGGGACCCTGGTGTGATGGACAAGTACTAGTCATCCACGATATACTAGGTTTATCTGAGGAGACGCCACCTTTCGCGAAGAGATACGTTGATCTATCAAGTATAATAAGAGATGCTGTTAGCAGCTATGTTAAAGATGTTAGGAGCGGGGGATTCCCATCAAACGAGCATACAATGTTTATGAAGAAGGAAGAATACGAGAAGCTTGTTGAGAAGTTGAGGGAATAAGCTTTTAGGGTAGGGGGGTATCCTGGATACCAGGGTATCCCGATTTGCCTCTCTTTGACCCAAAGCCGAAGACAAGTAGAAAAGACTTCTATAACCGCGAAAAAGAACTAGAATTATTTAGAAAATCTATTGAGAAATCACCTCTCACACTAGTATTGGGTCTTAGAAGATATGGTAAAACATCACTAATATTAACAGGGCTCAATGAGTCTACTAAGCCATATGTATTCATTGACTGTCGTCTTCTTCCTCAAGGCATGTTAAGTATAGCCGATTTACTCGAACTCTTTGAGAATGCATTCAATGATTTCATAAGAAGACACCACCGCATAAGGTATAGGTTGTTAAAAATACTTGAGGGCATTAAGGGAATTCGCATCCATGGTATATCAATAATGATTAATCCAAGGAAAACAAGCTTTAACTCTATAGCTGATATACTCACAGCTATAAATGATCTAGGCGAAGAAATAATACTTGTAATAGATGAAGCACAAGAACTTAGGAGACTCGCTCGTTATAGAATGGATAGCATCCTAGCATACGCATACGATAATCTACGCAACGTGAGGATAATATTATCTGGTTCACAAATAGGACTCCTATACCGTTTCCTAAGAATAAACGATCCACAAGCACCTCTCTATGGAAGAGCTTACATTGAAATAAAACTAGAACCCCTATCGAGAGAACAATCAAGAGACTTCTTGGTAAGGGGATTCAAGGAGCAAGGAGTAGAGGTCAGCAACGATATAGTAGACTATATCACTAATAGAGTTGACGGAGTTATAGGTTGGCTAACATATATAGGATACGAGCTATCCCTAAAAAGACAAGTATCAAAGGAGCTCATAGACGAGATACTAGTTAAAGCAGCACTCCTAGCAAAAGAGGAGTTAGAAAACTACTTGAAACCTAGAATCCAGGCACACAAACGCTACATCACAATACTCGAAGCAGTAGGTACACTAGGAGAAGCCTCATGGAAGACAATTTATACTTATCTAGAGGCAAGATTGGGCCGCGTACCAAAACCTGTCTTCAACGAATTATTGAGAAACCTAGTTGACGCTGGATTCCTCGTTAAGAAGAATATAGGAACATACATTATAGCAGATCCAATACTTGAATATGCTATAAGGAATAGACTAATAGGTCTGCGATGAGAGTAGAGATTTAAATAACTCTATGTATTTTTCAGCAACCCTCTCAACACGATTCTCCTCAACAAATCTACGAGCTTCTTCTACCACTCTCATCCTAACACTAGGATCTTCTATTAATAGTTTAAGCTTTCTAACTAGGTCCTCAACATCATTGTATTTTACTATAACTCCTATACCATCACTATTCGTTGGAATAGTCTCAACATATCGTGTATTAGGTGTCACTATAGGTACCAGTGCACCCAGGGTCTGATAGACAGTTGAGGAAACTACCACGTACTTTGAACGCCCCTTGGGCAACAAGTGTATGTCTGAAGCCTTAAGATACTTATACAATACGTTGAGGGGAGGCCTCATCCACCATTGTTTCACCCACTTCTCATTGACATTTAATAGACCATCAGATCTAATAATCCAGTATACGAGATCATAGCTTTCTCTAAGCCTCCTCAGGGCCTCAAAGTAGTCTCTATATTCTTCTGCTGGCTGTCTTCCAAAGGAGAAGAACAATATCTTTCCCTCAGCAAAGCCCGGTCTCTCAGCCCTCACCTCTAATGGCGGAGTGCAGGGATAAGGTATTATGTATACTCTATTACCTATCTTGTCTAGGAAGGGCTTCAACAGCTCATCAATATATCTATGATCAAACACTACGTATGCATCAAAATCCATTAACGCAAAAGGATCAGTATGCTCACGCTTAAAGCCATGGATTATTGCAACTGTCTTAGCACCCCTCCTTTTAACCTTCTCTAATAACTCTCTTAACTTACTTATAGGCTGTCTAGCATAGGCTTCAACAACAAACACGTCAAAGTCATATGATAAGATCTTGTCAAAATCTATAAAACCACCATTGGGGTCATCTGTCTCGCCATAGCACCGGATAACCCATGGCTCATCTCTTACCTCTAGTATACGGTGATGCCAGTCTGTACTAGCACTCTCTATTGTTGGAGCAAAAACCCTTACATCATATCCTCTCCTAACCCATTCACGTACTATTAGTTCTGCGTGAAGCGATATACCGCATGTAGCATTCCAGCGCGTGAATACTGCGATTTTCACAGCGATCACCTCCAATGAGAGTTGTTCGTCTAATAGTATAGTATTAGGGCATGGGACTAGATAAAACATTATGGAAGCTGATAAAGAATATTACGGTGGGAAATAGGAGAAATAGAAAAACGCTACGAGAACAAAAACATGTTATTACTAACTAGTATATTCTCCCCTTATCCAGTTCACCTAATAGTTCATTGATGTCTATTTCTCCTATGCCTATCATAAAGTCGCCTGCGCCATAGGTTATGAGAGCCTTGTCCTTGTTTACCCTCCACAAACCACACGGGAACACTGTATATGGTCTATCACCAAATACTTCGTGAAGCTGTTTGGGCTCCATAATATAAGATGGTGTTACGGCTTTTACAATAAAGCCCTCACTCTTAGAATACTCTAGTTGCATAGCATACAACCTATATGCCTGTATATCAGCGTCAACTCCATGAGCAAATGCTATTAGCTCATTATCTTTGAGATAAATGGGTGGCGTTGCCCATCCTATCTTTACTTCAAAACTAGCACTATCAGTTATCCAAACAGTATCATGAACCGTGATCTCCTCAATCCTATCCTTATTATGTTCCTCTAGGGCCCTCTTGCCGTCGATAAAGCTTGCAGTCAAATAGAAGCATTCATCGTCTAGATGTGGTCTATGGAATAAGACTACATCGTTACCTAGCTTTACTAGGAAAGCATCCTTATCGCTTATCAAGTGTTCTCGAAGACCGAGGGGGAAGACGTAGGCGTGTATCTTTCTCCATATATGGTAGTTGCCTTCTCTAACAGCGGTTATCGGTAGTGTTCGCTCTGTTTTTATCCTGGGGTTAAAATAGTAAGCTGTTCTACCCGTAAAGGTCATGTATACTTTACCGTCTATCTCATAGACTCTCGGATCCTCTGTACCCCATAAGTCATAGCGTGTTGATGGATAGATGGATGGTTGGCTAGCATAATAGTTTATGCTGACACTACCACTATATATGTCTTCTAAGGGTACTGGTATAGTTACAATAGCTGACACATACATATAGTAGCCCACAATTATCCTAGCATAAATTACAGCATTCTCGCCATGAACAGTTAATGCAGCATTGAAGACAGCTATAGGGTTGCTTATAGGATAATTATTCAAGTAGACCCTATTGGGCGATATTACTCCCAAGCGTTTAACAATATCCTTGGTCTTAAACTCGCGTTTCTCAGAAGCCTCTTTAAAACCTAATGCTTTTTTAAAGAATCCGCCAAACTTACACGTAGACATAGCTCAACAGCCTAGGCTTATGGCGGGGCTTGATATTCTACCCCACTACATTGAATTCTAAATTGTAGTACTGGTTTATATAACTAATTGCCAATAAACTATTAGTAGAGAGAGATAAGTATTCTCACATAGACTTCATAATGGTATTACTAGGCAATAAGTATTTTTAAGATTCTCTCAGAGTTCACGTGCCATAACATAAGCGTCTTCTCCATCCAAATAATAGTTTGCAATAGTCTTAACTATCTTGAACCCCAGCTTCTTGTACAAGTTTATAGCCGGAATATTACTTACGCGTACCTCCAAATATATCTCCTCGGCACCATAGTGCTCCCTCAAAGCCTTCATGGCGTGTATCATGAGTTTCTCACCTATACCTCTACGACGGTAATTAGATCTAACGGCAATGCTTATGACGTGACCCTTTTTCAATAACTTGTTCTTAGTAAACCCCCATCCCCATTCAATACGGCACATAACATAGCCTACGATCTTACCATCTAGTTCTGCTACTAGAAAGGACTTGTTCCATTTACGTAAATGTTCCTCCCAGAACCCTCTTGGATAGTGTTCGGGAAGTGCCTCCATGTTTATTGATATCACTTCATCAAGATCCTCGGGTCTCGCTTCTCTTACTATCAATTTCTCAGACAACAATCTAACACCCTGTAATAATACTATATTAAATCAGACCCAATTAAATGTCTTAATAGACAAGTATAAAGAGTTAACCGTATGATAGGAGGGCAAAGTTAAAGGCAAATGATAAGAAAAACAATATATTGGAGGGAGATGACTGCCGGGCTATATGCTGAACCATAAGGGTAATGAAGGAGTGCCGCGGCTAAACACGTCATTTATTTTTAGGATCCCTCTAGGATCTTTCCCACTGCTAGGGTCTGGGTAGGATTTATTTTCTCATCTATGCCTTAATCTTGCTTGGCTGAGATCCCCAGGGAGTTTATGAGGCGCGAAAATAGTGGTACACCCGTCAGAAGATATACTTTGTGAGGAAACTCGTGTTTTAGAGGGACATAGGATCGTCTTGGGTGTCACAAGCAGTATAGCATTATATCGCAGTATTGATCTAGCCCGCAAGCTTATGCGTAGATGTGCACGTGTACGTGTTGTAATGTCCCATGATGCTTCTCGTTTTATCTTGCCCCTACTTTTCGAGTGGGCTACTGGTCTAGAACCAGTAGTTGATGTAGGTGGGAGAGTAGAGCATATCTCGCTTGCACGAGAATATGACGGAATGGTTATAGCACCAGCAACAGCTAATACTATTGCTAAGCTAGCCTATGGTGTAGCTGATACCTCAGTAACACTAACGGCTCTAAGCTTCCACGGTATGGGTAAACCCGTACTAGTAGTACCAGTAATGCATCTCAACATGTATTATTCACGAATAGTAAAGGAGAATATTGATAGGCTTAAACAACTAGGATACTATGTACTAGAGCCATGGATAGAGGAAGATAAAGCGAAGATACCCCCAATAGAAGAAATAGCGTTGAAAACTGAAGCCCTAGTCCTACGCGGTGAAGACTTACGCGGAGTAAGAATACTTGTAACAGCAGGACCGACAAGAGAGTATCTTGACCCAGTACGCTTCATATCAAACCCTAGTTCCGGTAGAATGGGAGTAGCAGTAGCAAGAGAAGCCTTTTACCGTGGAGCTAGAGTAAAACTAATACACGGTCCATTATGTAGTGTTGAACCACCGCAATGGATAGAGAAAACTAGTGTAGAATCAACCGAAGAGATGAGGAAAGCTGTTCTAAGAGAGGTCGAGCAAGGCGAATACGATATAATAGTGTTGGCAGCTGCTCCAGCAGACTATCGGTTCAAGAAGACTAGCTCTGAGAAAATAGACTCCACGAACAAGCTTGTAGTTGAATTAGAACCAACCCCTAAGATTATAAAAGATGTAGCTCTCACTGCTAAGAATAAAAAGCCTTCAACAATAATAATAGGTTTTTCAGCCGAGACAGTGAAAGATGATAGAGAGCTAGTTGAAAGAGCTAAGAGGAAAATGGAGAAATACGGCATAGACATGATTATCGCTAACAATGTTTCTAGAAGAGACATAGGATTCGAGTCAAAATATAATGAGGTATACATTATAACACGTAATAGAGTAGAACATGTGCCCAAGAAGACTAAGGAGGAAATAGCTAGGATAATATTGGATAAAGCAATAGAGTTGACGAGGAAGTAGTATATGATTAGATACCGTTTACAACTACCATCACATCTAACCGGGTTCTGGAGAATACATAAAGCTAAAACAATAACAGAAACAGGAAGCACGGGAGCAGGAATAGTAGTAGAACCCGGTGTTCAAGCACTAGTAGAGGAAACTCCTAAAACAATTATAACGTACAATGGCGTAAAAGTAGACATATGCCCTGTGAAGAAAATACTAGGAGCACACAACAAGCCTGTTAGAATAGCAGTGTATTCGCCAACTCCTCTTGGAGCAGGATATGCTTCAAGCGCAATCCTATCAATAATAGCTGCCATAGCTGTACAATTAGTGGAGAAGGGATACTATGACTACCTTGAAGTAGGAGAAAAAGCCCATAAAGCTGAAGTAGAATGCCTAACGGGGCTAGGAGACGTTATATCCATACTACAAGCCGGATACCTCGAGATAAGAACAAGGCCAGGAGCACCTGGAACTGGTAGAATATTAACAGTACCATTAAAAGAATCTCTAAGAATTACAACTCTTCCACTAAGAATAGATGGACTTCAAACACCACAAATACTCACAACGCTTGGAGACGAGATAAACAAGTACTCTGATAATCTTCTCTCAAAACTCTTAGATAATCCTACAATAGAAAACTTTGCAAGCTTAGCCTTAGAATTCACTAAGAAGATAAAATGGATACCCATTGAGATACTAAACCGTGTAGACGATATACTGTTACCCGAGCTAAGGAAGGGCAATATAATCGGCTACTATTATAAGAAGAAAACACTAGTGATAGTCCACGAGAAAAGCATAGACGATAACATATTCTTAAACCTCAAGAAATATTCAGCAAGTTCACCAATAAAGCATAAACCATCTCCCGGAGGGATAGTCTTAGCGCGTACATAGAGAGATTATAGTAAATTAGTTTTATTACTGCATGGACTAGTATTCTCCAAGAAAAGAGACAAGGTGTATTCTCCGTGGCTAAAGCGGTTAGAGTAGAAAACCTCTATACCGGGAACCCTGAGCCCCCATTAAAGAACGTGTATATCGTATGGGAAGACAATATCATTAAAGGAGTTTATAAGAGGAAGCCACGTAACGCTGAGCTATTAGGAGAAGCCCACACTGCTACACCCGCATTCATAGATGCTCACAGCCATATAGGGATGAGGCGAGCAGGAGAACCACCAGTAGAGGATGAGGCTAACGAGAAACTAGACTCTATTCTAACATATGTTGATGCATTACATAGTGTCTACATGGATGATAAGAGTTTCAAAGAGTCAATAGAACATGGAGTACTCTACTCATGCGTACTTCCCGGTAGCGGAAACATTATCGGCGGAAGAGCTGTAGTTATAAGAAACTATGCTGAAGACATCGAAGAAGCCTTTATCAAATACGCTGGAGTAAAAGCAGCACTGGGATATAATCCTAGGAGCACCATTGAATGGAAGGGTACAAGACCCTATACACGCATGGGTGCAGTAGGTCTCCTACGTAAATGGTTAATAAAGACGAGAGACATGTTAAAACTAGTTGAAGAAGGCAAGAAAGCTCTTGAGGAAGTAGAACCCGAGATTAAGCTACTATTCCCAGTTCTCCGCGGCGAAGAAGTACTGAGAGTACATGTTCATAAACAAGACGATATCATAGGATTATTTATGTTAAAGAAGGAATTCGGGTTCAAAGCAACTATTGAGCACGGAGCAGACCTACACACACGTAAAGCCTTCGAGAAGATTAAGCGAGAAAACATACCCTTAGTATACGGGCCCGTCGATGCCTTTGCCTATAAGACAGAGCTTAAACACGAGTATTGGAGAAACATAAGATACCTCGTAGAAGTAAAACCCTTCTTCGGGTTAATGACCGATCACCCAGTAGTATTGCAGCGCAATCTATTCCTACAGTTAAGATTCTTTAGACGTTTCGGCTTAAGTAGAGAAGAAAGTATCTCAATTATAACTAGAAATAATGCTAGAATACTTGGAATAGATGGTTTCCTAGGCACTATTGAAAAAGGAAAATGGGCAAGTATAGTATTATGGAATAACGATCCCTTTAGCCTAGAATCGTATCCAGTAATAGTGATAGCCGAGGGCAAAATAGTACATGAAGAATAACTAGTCTTTCCCGCCACCATAAACTAGGACAACGGGTACTTTACCATAGTGTTCTGCAACCGTTATAACCCTAATATTTTCTTTACTCCCAGCATCCCAGACGGGCTTAGTCCTCTCTCTAAACAATGGCTCACGGGTTAAGTGATGATCGTAAAACATTGTCTTTAATCTACTTGTTTCCTTTATTATTCTAACCCCGTTCCTTACAGCTCTATTCAAGTTAATATTATTCAACATGTAGCCGAGAGTATAGGTTGGAGGACCATCGAGGACCAATATTTCCGGGTCCTCGCGGATAATCATTGATGCATAATCTTCTATTATAGGTCCATTCACATCTGATGTATAGTAGATCTTACGGTTACCAACATATATTATAGCTGATATTATCCAGCCAACTCTAGAGTACTCTATGCCGTGGAATAAGGGTTTAGAGAAAGCAATCCTGATATCCCCGAAGTCGAAGACCTTGTTATCAGCGAACAGTACCGTTAGTTCTTTATCCCTTACCTCTGGTATGCGTTTCCATGAAATCCACTTCGTCCTCCTCTTATTGAACCACTTCCTACCTTGTTCTAAGAGTTGCTTCTTTCTCTTAGCATAATCGCCATAGTCTACTCTTAAAGCTTCTACTAGCTCGTTCATAGTGTCTGGGTATTCTTCTTCAACTGGCTCAAGCATTATTTCCTCGAGGTTTAAGCCTAGTATTCTAGAATAAAGCATAGAGTAGAATTCTTCTGCACGCTTCCGTTGAGAATCATTTATGTAATTATTTGGGTTCTTAGCTAAAACAGTCTTCCCCCTATACAGTTCTATATCCTCCAAGCGGTGCAGGTAGTGATCGTAGTGATAATGAGTTACGACAACGATATCAGCTAAGCGCATATACTCTCTTATACGCTCGTATCCCTCCTTGTACAGTCTACGCTTAACATCTAGGGGGGCGGGATAGGTAGGATGCATTACAGCTATACCGGGATCCACTATGACCCTATGATTTCCTGCCTCGATGAATAAGCAGTAAGACTTAGCGCCCAGGGAATCAGCCCAAACAAACTCTATGGTCTCGATAAAACATCACCGTACTTGGCTGGATATAGCCTAGGAGTTTCTAATCATCTTGATTATATCTGTGGGCTTTAAACCCGCTCTCCTACATACCTCAAATACTAGCGGCATTGAAGCATTGAATGTATCCAAGCCTTTCTCAACGAATTCTAGTGGGCTATAGGGGCCTCTTACCTCCCCATTAACTATACCGTATATCTTGTCTCCTATTCTTAGAGCAAATTCTATACTATGTGTAGTCACTACAACGTTTTTATGAGACTTCTTGAAGTCAAGTATGATTTTCTCCAAAAGTCTACTATTACTATAATCTAGGTTTGCGAGAGGTTCATCTAAGAACAATACATCGGGATCGTAGACTATTATTGAAGCAAGAGCAACCTTCTTCTTCTCACCCATACTTAGCGAGTATGGACGCTTACCGAGCAAGTGTTCTATTCCTAAAAGCCTCGATACAAGGAAAACCCTACTCCTAACATCATCCTCGCTTAGCCCTAAAGTTCTTAGAGAATAAGCTATCTCATCATAAACGGTAGAATTAAATAACTGGTCATTAGGATCCTGGAATAATACGCCGATATGTTTCTTGATATCTGGGAGTACTTCTTGAAGAAGCCTACCATTATAGTAGACCGCGCCCTTAGAAGGCTTAAGCAGACCGGATAGAATTAGTAATAGTGTTGTTTTACCAGAGCCCGTAGGCCCCACAATAACTGTAATGCTTCCAGGATCAATAGCGATATTAGTATTCCTCAACACGTATTCACTACCACTATATTTGAACCATATGTTCCTCGCTACTATATTCCACTCCATATCTTATCTAAGACCTCATATAATAGTAGGGCTACTGTAACAGTTATCAAACAAACATCATAGACGGTTAAATACTCTCTCCTCCCCTCTACCCTATGTTTACTATGTGATAATGTTCTAGCTCTTAGAGCCATGTCAAGTATAGTTGACCTATAATACGCTTTAACTATTAATTCGCCTACAATACTAGATAAAACCCTCCACAAGCTACTAATCCTAGTCTTACCGAGGATCCTTGCATCACGAGCAACGAGGAGTTTTAGGGTCTCACCTAGAAACAATGGTATGAATTTCGCCGTCTGGTAAATCATTTCAACTAGTATTCTCGGTACTCTAATCTTCTCTAATCCTCCAACAATATTCCACCACCCTACTACCCTTATCATCAGTATGAAGACTATTGTAGACGAGATAGTTCTAGCGAGAAACATTGATACCGAGCTAAACCCCCTAAGCAATAATACTGGCGCTGAAACCACAAGTACCATTAACGATAATATTAGGATATTCTTTAAAACAATACCATAATAACTTCTTAAACAACTCCTATCTACATCTAACCGTTTAGTACTCGTAACCAGGAATACTATTATCGCGAAGATAGAACCCGAGATACATGTAATAATAGAGTTAGCTGTAGCTATAACAAATACTAATACTAATAGTGGAATAGAGGAGTAAACTGAGAAAAAACCGCTACCACTATCATGAGATAGATATGTGAAAGCCTCCCTCATGTTCCTCAAGTATTCTTGTGCTAGAGGCTTCACTTCTTCTCAGCCACAACCTTAACTAAAAGGTATCCTATACCGAGCAGTATGCCTACGCCGATGAGCCCGGCTATAATATAGCCTATTGTACTAGGTAGTCCTGGTATACTATAGTCTGAGAAGGGCGTCCACTCTATACTAGCTTCCTTTAAGCCAAGCTTCTCTGCTGCAACATCAAGTGGCTCGTGGTATCCAACCATATCCGCTAATACAACACCGAAGAGCGGGCTTATGAGAACCAATAATACTATTGCGAGTAAGGCTCTTCGCCCAATCATTCCTGGCTTCCCTCACTT
>JALVFK010000062.1 GCA_027030065.1 Desulfurococcales archaeon
GCCTTTCCTACTCGAGCCCTTGTAGATGGGGAGGAGAAGATAGTATATATTGTACCAGAGTCTTCCCGCCACCGTTTAATAGACTTGTCGAAAACCATACCGTGCCACGGCGAGGTTGATGGAAAGTATAGTGATGTCATTGAAGGAAAACTATCATTAGAGAATACTGGTGGAGTGGAGTTAAGGTTCCGCTACTTTAATGTAAAAGCTAAGGAAATAAAGCTAGGAGACATGTTTAAAGAAATAGGAGTATATGAGCAACTACCATCACTTGTCAAGCAAATTATAGGGAACGGTGTTTACGTTATAGATGACTCTATTGCGAGACATATAGTTGAAATGGAGCTAATACGTGTTACGAGAATAAGATTAAAACCCGATACCAAAACGGTTAAGGAAGGAGCACTTTGGAGCGAAGAATACGTACCCCAGGCAACACTTTTTGCGGCTGCAACATTCTACCGTGGGACAAAAGCTAAAGACGAACTAGTTAAACCTTCATGCGCAAGAGAGTATCAGAGACAATTACTGCAAAGTATTGGTTGGACAGTGTTTCTAGGCGGTAAGGAGACTATAGGTAGGGGGCTAGTGAAAATAATAGAATGGGGTGCAACAACTACATGACAGTAGATTATAGTCGAAAAGGCTACTACCAAGTAATAGTGAGTGAAGCATACGAGTCAACTATATGTGCAGTAAAAATACTAGCAAGCATAGCATCCTATATGAGAGAACAATTGAGAGGAGCTAACAATGTGGAAGGACTAAGTAAGAAGAAGATAGGATACATCGTAGACTCAATAAACTCGCTGACAACTAGGTCGAAAAATATCCCCCAACTAGCATATACCTGGGGCCTCCCAGTAGCAATAATAAACGAGGCTTCAAGACTAAGCGATCATCGATCACTAGATATAATAAAGAAAACAATAGAATGCAACGTCGATAACATAGATGAAATAATAAGAAAGAAAAAAGAAGATATACCGCCAACAGATATCGGCTACGCACTACACCTTGCAATACTAGCACGCACTCTAAACAAGCTCAAAGAACACAACATAATAGCATTCAACGATAACGAAGCCATAACAGATCTAGCAAGCCTACTAAGAACAACTAAAGAAAGAATCCTTCAGCCAGGTGCTAGCGGAATAATATTCGAGTCTATAAGCCTAGAAGTACTAACAATTCTATCAAAAATAATACCAGCACTCCTCACAACAATATCAGACAAATACGGTGAGAAATCAAAACGCGGCGGAGAAGGAGCAATATGCATGCTAAAAGAACTAATAAGAGACCTAAACAGAATAGCTGGCGAACCATGCTAAACCATAGAAAAAGAGGTACAACAACACTATGACCATACAAGACAACAATACACTATACGAGGCAACACTAACAAACCATACACCAGCAATGATAGGCGGAGCAAACCAGGGATGGATAAACATCGATGGATCAATAGACTATCCCAGACCAACAGATATTGCTGGTAAAACAAGATGGTGGCTAAGAAGCATAATATCAGCAGGAATATACGAACAATACAATAAAGGAATACCAATAAACCAACTCGATAAGATAGCAGGAGAACT
>JALVFK010000063.1 GCA_027030065.1 Desulfurococcales archaeon
TTCCGTGAGCCCAAGACCTATAAGCTCATATTAAAATACATTGCACTAGGCTATACTACCCTTGGAGAACTAGTTAATGTAACCGGACTAGATAGAGGAAACCTATCAAGATACCTTGACACGCTTGAAAGACTAGAGATAATAGGATACAAGCTCCCCATGGGTAAGAAGAAGCGTGGAAGATACTATATAAGAGACTATTATATTAGGTTCTG
Organism: Desulfurococcales archaeon; assembly: GCA_027030065.1. GTDB lineage: Archaea > Thermoproteota > Thermoprotei_A > Sulfolobales > WANQ01 > JALWGO01. The sequence continues at coordinate 216 of JALVFK010000063.1, forward strand.
GTTCCGCTACGTATACCCAAACCTATCAGACCTTGAGCTAGGAGAAACAGATAAAGTATTTGAATCAATACGTGGAGACCTAGAAAACTATTATGCAAAGGTCTTTGAGGAAGTAGTCCTAGAACTCTTAGAGGAAAAGATCCTAGACTTTGGACAACATAGCGTATATACATGGTGGCATAAAGGCGAAGAAATAGATGCAATAGCCGTTGGGGAAAACAAGACGGTATTCATAGAGGTTAAGTGGGGAGAAGTCACTGAACGCGAAGCCACTAGAATACTTGAGAGACTTAAAGAGAAGGCAGAGAAAACTAGTGTTAAGGGAGAAAAAGAATACTATTTGATTGCGAGAAGAGTGCACGGCAAGGCTAAGCCCAATGTAATAGACTTCGCATACCTTGACAGAATACTAAGAAAAAATAGAATTATACAAAAAAGAAAATGAAGCAGTAAACCAGTAAAAGTGCACTCATCCTCATAGTGTCTTAAATTCCCTTAAACCCAGAATAACACCCAGTGGTACTTGATGAGTAGTGGAAGGGTTCCAGAAGACAAGTATCTATGGCTAGAAAACCTCAACGACCCACGAGTACTGGAATGGGTGAAAGAGAGGAATAAGAAGCTAAGAGAATTTCTAGGAGACTTACCGGGGAAGCTCTATCCGAGAGTACTAAAATACTATGAGATACCATATGTTCTAACAGCTTATCCTGTTAGAGAAGGATTCATAGTGTTAAAGAAGAATCCCCGCTCCTACAGCATAGAATTATACGGCTACGACGGCAAGTTCATTGAAACAATAGTGGACTCAAAGAATATTAGCCGAGACGCTATAATCCACGCCATCTATCCCTCTGAGACCGGGAGAATCCTAGCATACTATTACAGTATTGGCGGACAAGATGTCGGCGAACTAGTAGTAATAGAAACAAACACTAAGAAAACCATAGATAAAGTAGAGGGGAGTGTAAGTAACATAGTTTGGCTTAAAGGAGAAGAAGAATACTATTACACGAGATTCTATAGGAACGAGAAGACTCCAGATGGGGTAGAACCACCAGCTGAGAGAATATTTCATAGAAGAATAGGTGGTGGTGAAGAACTAGTATTCGGCGAGGGCTTCAATACCAATTATATGATGTATATGCATCCAACCTATAGTGAAGAAGCATTAATGATAACCGTCCACTATGGATGGGCTAAATCCAAGATCTATGGAGGACCGTTGAGATACCCCGAGAAATGGGAGCTAGTATTTGATGGGGGAGACTATATTGTAGAATCGGTAGACTACTATGGAGGAAAACCATACATAATATACTATGATGGCAATGGGCTTGGACGAATACTAGAAGCCAGCAATAATAAGGTGAGAGAGATTGTTGGAGAAGACGAAAGGTATCCCTTAGAGAATGCGAGGATCTTTAAGGGAATGATAATATCCTCATACTTAGTAGAAGCTTCAAATAGGCTTAGAATATATGATCTAGAAGGCAGGCTTGTAAGAGAAATAGTATTTGATAAGCCCGGATCAGTTAACTGGCTAGTAATCCGGGGAGACAAGCTGTTATACAAGTATGAGAGCTTTGATACACCCTACACTCTAAGACTCCTAGAAAACCCTCTCGGCGAACCGAAAACATTGTTGGAGCACCGTATCCCATTGGATATAGAGGTACGCGATGAATGGGCTACTTCAAGTGATGGAACTAGAATCCACTTCTTCACCGTAAAACCGAGGAAGGAGGAGGAAAAGAAAATAGTCTTAGTGAGAGGATACGGAGGCTTCGGGGTATCTCTTAAGCCTAGATTCATACCAATGATATACCCGTTGCTAGAAGATGGAGGATTATTTGTTCAAGCAAACCTTAGGGGTGGAGGAGAATACGGTGAGAAATGGCATCACGCTGGAATGAAAGAGAATAAGCAGAACGTGTTCGAAGACTATAAGGCTGTTCTAAGACTCTTAAAGGAGAAGGGTTATAAGACCATAGCGTGGGGTGCAAGCAATGGAGGACTACTAGTAGCGGCAACAATAACCCAGAGCCCGGAACTAGTAGATGTAGCACTCATAGGCTACCCAGTAATAGATATGATGAGATTCCACAAGCTCTACATAGGGAGACTATGGACAACCGAGTATGGAGACCCAGATAATCCAAGAGACCGCGAATACCTTCTAAAATACTCTCCATACCACAACATAGACCCGAGTAAAAAGTATCCACCAACCCTAGTATATACTGGTCTCCACGACGATCGAGTTCACCCCGGCCACGCCTTCAAGTTTGCTGCAAGACTAGAGGAGATTGGAGCACCAGTATACCTTAGAGTAGAAGAACAAAGCGGGCATAGTGGAGCAAACCCTGAAATCAAGGCTAGAGAGACAACCGATCTAATAGCCTTTGCCTACAAGAACCTAGGAGTAAAAATATAGGCAAGCCATTCTTATTTCTTCTTTTTCTCTTTAGCTCTAAACCCGAATATCTCGTCGAGAGTCCTAATCTTCTTCTCCTCGAATCTTCCTTCAACTACTTTTTCGATAAACCTATCTCTAACGGGTTCATAGACTAGCTTGTAGAACTTCTGTGGATCTCTTAATACGTTTTCCGGGAACTGTTTCAAGTATTCGAGAGCCTTCTTCCAAGCCTTCTCATAGGGTACGATAGCGTTTATCTTAGAAGCAATGTTTTCGTCATAGTCTTCGGGTAATTGTTCTCTATCTCCTATCATGAACCAGCCTCTAGGCGATACTGGAACCTCCTCTCCCAACACCTTCTCAAGCCTCCAGGGCTTGTCTTCTCTCATCCTCGTTGTAGGATGTTTAGGCTTGTAGGTCCTCCCATAGTATTTTGCCCAAGCATAGAATATCGCACGGTTCAATCCAAAACTCTTAGCCTTCTCTAGGTCTCCGGTTAACAAGTAGTATCTTGCTGCTTGGAGGAGACCCATTACCTGGAATCTACCTATAGCTCCCCGAGACTCTTCCTTCTTACCGGGCTTGTAGGTTATCCTAGTCTGCCTTGCATGGAACTCAGCTAGTCTCGGTAAACCTAACGCGTTGATAGCCTTTAATGCTAGTTCATCTGCTTCTCCAACAACGTGTTTCCTCCAATCCCTATTATGTCTCGGTTTATCAGGATTAGCCCATTCGGGTGTGAATTCCTCTATTTCACTAGGCTTGAAGGCTACTGCAACCTTGTCTATCCTTCTATGAAGGCTTAGGGGAACCGTGAATACTCGTTTAGCGTCAACAAGGTTTTCAATCTTTAACACACCATTAGTCTCCTTAGACAATGCCTGCAACTTGTTCTTAAGCTCTCTTAACACGTATTCTACTACAGCATACGCTACATCTAATGGATGATACTTCTCTAAGAGCTCGGGAGAGAATGCTTCCTCGTGAATTCTTACATGGGCTCCAAGACCACTCCATAAGAGGTAGACGCTCTCAACAACACCGTGTTTTTCGAGGAAATCCACTATTAGCTTAGTAGCCTCAATAGTCTTCTCCCAGTACTCTAGACTAGAATCTATGTCCCAGAAAGGTGTTGTATAAGCAATATTATCTAATGATTCAACGCTTTCCCGGGTGTTAATCTCATAGTAGCGGTTTAATGTCGCATAAATAGTCCTAGTCCAGGGATAGACAGCTAATAAGCGCTCTAAATCACTAGCTGAAACTATTGTCAACGGTAAACCATTCCTCCAATAACGTGCGAAAACTCTCCCACCACGATATCCCTCAACACTAACCCATCTACCCTTAGAGAAATCAACTATCTCCTCTACAACAATCCCCCTACGATAATATTCACGCGGATTAACCATTACTGTAAGCCTCCCCCTAGGGAAGATATCGTTTATGAGACATAATATAACGAGAACGCCTCAACCCGTGTCTAGGGAACCCTTTTTCCTACCCCAAGAATATCTTGGAGTGACTACATTATTCTAATAACAAGGTGATATATTATTATTTGTTGTAAACATTAAATTTGCATTAAATATTTTTGAAAAATACGAAAGATACACCAGTTGTGAGTCAGTATTTTAATATAATGTTTCAACACTCTGATCTAGAGCTGTAATGGGGTGTTAATGGATAATGCAGCGTGGACTAACGGTAGCTATAGTAGCTGGGTTATTATTAGCGTTGTTTCCGTTTATAGTGGATGCTATAGACACTTACTATTCGTCTACTAGTACTACTAGCATACCATCAATAATATCCGGGCAAGCTAATGCAACCAACCTCACTGGCATGGTCATTGCTGTTCCAGAAGTAGTATCTAAGGGTACCGACACTCTTATCGTTAGACCAGGAGAAGTATACGTTGAAACTGGAACAGAGTTTAACGTAACAATAATAGTATTATTCGAGCACGCACAGCCATGTCCATCGCCTACTTGGAAAGTATACCATAATGTTAGTGGTGGACTAGAAGTCTTATCTGATGATGGGGGGCAACTGGTTAACTCTAAAACATATGTGCGTGTAGTAACAATTAAAGCAGTAGACAATGGGACTATTGATGTAGTATTCCGCTACGGCGAGACATGCCCCTATACCACTAAGGAGAAGGAAGAAGTACAAGTAATAGTACACGTAGTCAAGAACCTCGAAGAAGTCTCTAGTAATATAACTGTTAACACAACTACTACTCCGCTCGAAGAAATAATAAATGCGTCTGAAGAAGAACACGAGTACTTCAACATTACTGGCGTCATAGAGTACATAGACTACACCTACCGCGTCATAGTAGTTAACAACACCTCAATAGAGATTAGGGGCTCATGGGTTTCAAG
>JALVFK010000064.1 GCA_027030065.1 Desulfurococcales archaeon
TCCTCCTCCCTGATCCCTCCTATAATCGCGGCGTGGATGGTCACGGCGGCTTCTATGGTGTTCGGGGTTACGAGAATTCATGTGGAGAACTCACCACTCTATAAGATGTCCTAATAATTTAGGGGAATGTTTCTCATGCTCCATGTCTTGTCTCATAGGGTTTTTCATGTTTTTAACATTGTGTGTTTTGTCTGGTTTTCTAGGAGTGTACAATATTAGGCTAGGGTTTAAACCATTTAAACATTACGTACTTTATATTCCCTGTCTCCGGGTTTACTGCAGCTATCACGAAGTGTTTTCTAACGCTATGTGATAGTCTTCCAGCTCGCACTATTTCTATTGGATCTATTTCCTCGTTTAAGGGCATTACGTGGACTAGGAAGGGTGCGTGGTCTATTCCTGGACCGTGCTCGTATACTGCGTAGTCGGCTCCAAACTTTAACCCGCTTCGAACAACATAGCCTCTCTCCCTTAGGTCGCGGTAGACTGGGTAGAGGAGCTTGAATCTCGGTATACGTTTTTCAGCGTATCCGACTAGTTCTCTAAGACCTAGTACCCTGTCTTCGAGGTCTCTTACCTCTAAGTATCCTTTTTCGACAAGGTAGACTGCTTCTATTAGAGAAAGCTCTAGGGGAGCATTAAAGTCGGGTGACTTGGGTTTACGTATACCGAAAGGCTTACCGTAGAAGCCTAGGGAGAAGACTTTTCTCGCTTCCTCGTAGTCGAAGACTATTACTTTGAGCCCAACTAGTCTTCCATGATACTTCATAGTTTATTAGACCTTGTGCAAGGCTATATACTTTATGTTATCAGCTGCATCACGTGCTAGGTCTGAGGTCTCTTCTAATAGGTCTACTACCTCCTTGAGCACTAGGAGTAGGGGAATCTTTTCATTGTATTCTTCGAAGATCTTTAACTCTAGTTCACGATAGCTTTGATCAGCGTCCTCTTCCATTCTTATTATTCTCTCTGCTTCTTCTATGGATTTCTTGGGGTTTATTCCCAGCATTTCTATTGCTGTTGTTAGTACTGATAACTGTTCTCTAATCTTATCCATAAACCCTCTTATATCGGTGGCTACTCCTTCGTCTACGGTATACCCTCTATCTGCTAGGAGGTAGAGTCGGTAAGCTATAGCGTCTAGGTTCTGCGACATCTTGTCTAAGTCTATTAGGACGTAACGGTATACGTCCTTGTATAGTAGGCTCGTGCTAACTCTAACAAGGTACTCCATGGCCTTATCCTTTAACTCTTCCGTCTGGTTCTTCATGTGCCTTGCCTTAACATAGTGTGTTTTAACTACATCTAACTGCTTGTTGAGAAAGCTCACTACGATGCCGTTTACCTCGGTATAGGTGTCTTCGGCTTGTCTTGCAACGTTTTTCAGCATTTCTATTAGGTTGAGTTCTGCTATAGAGGCCTTACGTATATCCTCGGGATTATAGTATTCTTCTGCCACGGAGATGGCACCTAGGCTGTCTCTGTGCTAGAAAGGGTTTCTTGGACTATAAAACTTTATTAGAAGAGTAATATTTTGATAAATTTGTAAAAACTAAGGAGAAGCCAACATATATGATTGAACGAGAACGACTATATTCAAAGCTGGATAAACAATGAATATCCTAATAGTAGACTGTTTGGCGAGAGAGAAGGGAGAACGGAAATCTAGTCTAGACGTAATAGGAGTAGGGCCACGTGCTATTGCAGGAGTATTAGAGGCTATGAGAGAGGAACCATCCATAAAAGTTTTCGAAGAAATACGAGAGGACCCGTGGAAGATCAGCCAATACGATGCGTTAATGATCTCGGCTATGAGTAGCGACCATATCTGCGCCTTTAGGACTCTAAGATACTGGCAGAGGTATGGTGGAGGCCCGGTAATAATAGGTGGCCCTATAGGAGAAGAATACGAGAGATTACTAGCGAGAGGCTTTGATCTAGTTGTTGTAGGGGAGGGTGAGAGACCAGTAGAGGTTCTCGTAGAGAAAGCCTTAGACCGTGATGGAATAGTGTTCGATGAGCTACGAGGAGAACCCGGCTTTGCTTACAGGCTTCAAGACAGGGTGGTGTTTAATGGTAGGTCTCCATGGCATACCCGTAGAATGCTTGACTCCTACCAGCACTCAGTTGAAAGGATAACTGATTATCCATTATACTGGGGGGCTAGAGTCTACGTTGAAGTAGTTCGCGGTTGCAGCAACTTCTATCGTCCGAGGATAAGGTTAGCTGACGGGAGAAAATGTATTGATTGCGACCTATGTAGGAGTGGAAGCCTTAGACAGAGACTAGGATGCCCACTAGATATCCCTCCAGGGTGCGGCTACTGTAGTGTTCCAGGTCTCTACGGTCCTCCAAGAAGTAAGAGTATTGATAGAATATACTGGGAGGTTAAAGAACTAATAGATAAGGGTGTAACGAGAATAGTTCTAAGTGCACCCGACTTCCTAGACTATGGTAGAGACTGGCTAGTAGAACCAGAACCGTTAACCGATCCACGCAATCCTCCACCAAATATTGAAGCATTAAAGAGGTTGCTTGAAACCCTATGGCGGATACCAGAGATAGCAGGTGGAGAAGTTGCGGTTATGGTTGAAAACATTAAGGCTAACCTCGTATCAGAAGAGATAGCCAGGCTATTAGCAGAGTATCTTCGGGGCACGCCAGTACATATTGGATGTGAGACTGGGTCACGTGAACACGCTATACTCTTGGGGAGACCAGTTTACCCAGAAGAATGCATTAAAGCTACACGTATCCTAGCCAGCTATGGGCTTAGACCATACCTATACTTCATCCACGGTCTACCAGGTCAGACGCTAGAGACTGCTGAGGAGACTGTAAGGGTTATGGAGGAGGTTTTCAGGGTTGGTGCTGAGAAGGTAACTGTTTACCGCTTCCGCCCTCTACCAGGTACAGCCTTTGAGGGGTTTCCACCGGGGAAGCCTGGTGTAAAGGATAGGGCTAGCCGTTTAATATATGAGAAAGGAGTTGAATTGAACCGTAGGTATAAGGAGCAGCTTGTAGGTAAGACTTTGAAGGCTATTATCGTGGGTGAGAGAAAGAGGGGCGAGGGAGTAGCTTATCCATTCTACCATGGACCAGTAGTAGTGGTTGAGAATGCTTCCCGCTACTATGGTTTTCTAGTAGAAGTAGAGGTAACCAGGGTTTTATCTGAGAGACTTGTAGGTGGAAAAATTAAGCGTGTTCTACGTAGAGTTAAACCGTTTTGAGAGTCCTAGTATCCTAGAATAGATTCTAGAGTTGACTTGAGTTCTCTTAGCTCTCTAATATATTCTGCTATTTCGTCTACGTGGCTGCGCAGGTATTTGTATCCCTTGGTTGCATAGTCTAGTATTTTTTCGAGGTATTCTTTTTCTTCATCTAATCCGACAATGCTATAGTATTCTAATAGTATTAGTTCGTCTCCAACAGGGTTTCTATTCTTCAATGATTTCTTGACACGGCGTCTAAGTACTTGTAGCCTCCAGACGATGTGGACTATCTCCTTCTCTATATCCTCGCTATTTTCCTCTACACTAAGCTTCTCTAATAGTTCGCCAAGCCTATTGACGAGTTCTGCGTGTTCGTGAAATAATCTCTCATAGTCTTCTATCATAAGTATATGGTACCCCAAGAGAAATTTCTCACAAAGCTAAAAGACTCGTCTTATAGGGGTTTAGGCTTCCTCTTCTCCTTCTTCTACTGGTTGTTGAGGTGGTTTTTCACTCTTCCTAACAGTTGCTATACTGTTATCGGCTATCCCCTTATCTCTCAATAGCTCCTCGTTACACCATACTTCTAGTTCTGGTACTTGTTCGTCTAGTATTGCTTTAAATACTAGTTTATGACGGCGTGCAACAACTATCTCAAGGTACTCCTTTATTCCTAGCTCTTCTGCTAGCTTAGGGTTTATCTTAGCATACTGTGGCTTGATGTCGGGTTTTCGTCTCACCCTAATACGCTTCTCTCTTAGGCGTGGTCCCTTCTTACCTAATACCTCGTGGGCTGGGGGGATTATTGCTACGAGTGACTTTATGTCTGGCTTCTTTTTCTCCTCCTTTACGGGCTCTTGTTTTACTTCTTCGGACAAGGATTTCTCCCTCTAATTATCTGCTGAGTTATAGGAGTTTTTCTAATTGCTTTAATTCTAGATTATCGTATATGAATTTTTGGAGTACTGGTACGAGTTTGTTTAATGGTATTCTTATTTGTTCCCATGTGTCACGGTCTCTTAGGGTTACTGTGTCGTCTTCTAGAGTCTGATAGTCTATTGTTATTGCTGCTGGTACTCCTATTTCGTCTGCTCTAGCATATCTTCTACCAATAGTACCGGATTCATCATATAATGTATAGAAGCCTCCTGCTACCAAGTTCCTATAGACTTCTCTAGCTTTTTCAACGAGCTCAGACTTTGATAGTAGGGGAAATACTGCTACCTGTATTGGTGCTAGGTCTCTCGGCAACCGTAGCACTACTCTATCATTTCTCACATGATATGCGTATTCTAGTGTAACGTATAGTAGCCTCTCTGCTCCAAAGGATGGCTCGACTACATGGGGTATGAAGTGTTTACCCGTAATCTTTTCCTCAACTTCGACTATCTGGACTGCATCACCTCCTATTTTGTAGCCTTTTACTTCGACATAGCCTTTCTCTTTGAGAGCCTTCTCTACTTCTTCTAATGATAGTTTTTCTAGTTCTCCGAGTATTTCTTTAGCTTTCTCCTTGTATGTTCTACCTATTAGGGCCTTGTTTATCTTCAACGTCTTCTTTTTAACTATACGGGGCTGGGGGTAGCGTTTGAATACTCTTAGGTCTTGTCCACTATACTTCATGTGCCGTGATAAATCATAGTCTCCCCTATAGGCGTGGCCAGAGACTTCTACCCATTTCCATCTTGAAACCTTTACCATTTGATCGAAGGTCTGGCTAGCGTAGTGGGCTCTTTCATGGGGTAGTTTTTCGTCGAAATACATGTTCTCGTATGGTACTCCTAGCTCGTGTACGAAGT
>JALVFK010000065.1 GCA_027030065.1 Desulfurococcales archaeon
TTACTCAACATTATAGATTGTCTAGCAGAAGAAGCAAGAAGAGACGGAGTAACAAGGATAGGATTACTTGGCACAAAATATACTTTAACCAAGGGTTTCTATGCTGAAAGACTTAGGAGACACAGTATAGAAGCAATAATACCGGATAGAGAAGACATAGAACTCGTAAACAATGTAATATTTAATGAACTAACATGGGGTATCATAAGAGAAGAGTCTAAGAGGAAAATAATAGAAGTCATAAAAAGACTAAAAGAAAAAGGCGCCCAAGCAATAGCATTAGCATGTACAGAACTCCCACTATTATTCAAAGACACAGAGGAAGTAGTGGGCTTGAAACTATATGATACCGCGAGAATCCATGCCATTAAAGCACTTGAACACGCTCTAGGCGAAAACACTTGTTCTAGCCCAAGAGTTCTAACACCTTAATGAGCTCTCCTATACTATTTATAATAGCGTCGGCGTGAGGTGAGGGCGGGGTATCCGGTCTTGGTTTATGAACTGCTATTAGCCCTGCGTTCTTAGCTCCAATTATATCGGCTACGGGGTCATCACCTATAAAGACTATTTCACCTGGCTCTAACCCGAAGGCTCTTGTTAGATACCAGAATACTTTTTCATCCGGCTTCTTCCATCCAAGCATTTGTGAAGACACTACGACGTCAAAATAGTCTAGTATGCCGTCTCTTTCTAAGAGCTTGTATACTATGTCGTGGGAACCCATATTTGATAAGACTCCCAACATGTATTTCTCGTCCTTAAGCCACTCTAACACGTCTATAGCTCCATCCTCAAGCTTCAACCCCTTTAAGACACCTTCTACGTGTTTCCTATAACCCTCCCATACAAGTCTAGGATTACGAATACCGAGCCGAGCAAGCATTAATGTGATAACGTTTAAGTCCCAGTACTCTACATCGCCTCCACGTTCTACGAGAATCCTACGAGTCTCACGGAATAATCTATCAAGTTCTAGTGGATGATACTCGTAGCCATGCTTGGATAAGAATTTTGCGAAATATTCTCTAGAATACTTTGCTGCACCAACATCTTTGTAGAGTGTTAAGCCTATATCAAATACAACAGCCTTTACAGCCACGAGGCAAGCACCATTAGGGAGACTCTTACTCTAGAGCCAAGTAAGGGAACCTATACAATATAAAGCATATTGAGGAGCCAAAACAATTATAACGTCTAGACAAGTAGCTTAAACTATATAACGTGTAGACAATGTAGGTAAAATACTACTCGCTACGGGGGCCTTCTTAATTGGAGATCAAGTACATTACCTTTGACTGTTATGGAACACTCTTCGACTGGCTCTACGGCATAGAGTCCATTATAAAGTATCTTACTGGAGAAAACCTTCTAGAAGAATTCTTTCAATGTGAGCATGAGGAAATAAAACAATATCAACCCTACTCTCAAATACTTAGAAAATGCCTTAAGAAAACATTAGAGAAACATGGGAAAACATACTATGAGGTATATGGTAGGGCTATTACACTATTATTTGCAAAATCACCTCCCTTCCCAGACACTATACCCGGGCTACTAAAAATAAAGGAGAAGAAGTATAAGAC
>JALVFK010000066.1 GCA_027030065.1 Desulfurococcales archaeon
TGTGCATCTATCCTCGGCTCTAAGCTTTATATACTAACAATGGAAAAATAGTATCGTATCAGCAATAAAGGATTTCCTCCTGGGGTGCATGTATGGAGGGAGCATTAAGTATAGTGGAAGAATTGAACGTCCCGTTATATTATAAGAGAGTACTTAAAGAATTCTTAACTAGACTGCAATCATTCATTAACGATATCGAATGCATAGCATTAGTGGGTTCTATTACACGTGGAGAAGATTTTATTGATAGATGGAGTGATATAGATGTTCTTGTAGTTACTAGAAACAAAGAGGCAATAAATGCAATAAAAAACATCGCTGAGCAATTAAACAACAAATATCCGAAGACAAGGAAGAATAGTGGAATATTAAGCTTATGGATAGACGATAAAGATGATGTACTAAAATGGCTCGGACTTGGTTGTGAATATTACAACGTAATGAAAAACTTCATATTACTATACGGCAACGACATCCGTATAAAACTACAAGAACCCAGTAAAGAAGAACTAAAAAGAACATTTAGGTACATGGTTAGAGAAGCGAGAAAACATCTACCTAAATTCAAGGAGAAAGAAGTATTAGATCACATAGATACCTTAACTTTAGCTAGCTACCTATACCCCCTAATGAGATTTTACTTATGCATGCATGGATACCCAACTGCTTCGAGAAAAGAAATGATAGAGATATTAAGGAGAGGAGAAATTAAAACGAGTTTATCCGATAACGAAGTAGAAGCATTGATAGCAGTTCTTGAAGACCTATTAGCTCGTAGACGACGTCTTATTCCAGAGCTAAATAAGATTGTAATCGAAGCCGTAGAGAAAATAATCAATGAAATAGACGAATATAGCAAACAATAATAACTTGATATGTCAACCCTTCGAATCTTTCCAGATTTTCCTTATCGACGATCCTTGTAAGTAAATGTTCTATGAAGCGGATAGAGATTATATCGTATTGAAGAGAAAAATATCGATAATACAAGTAATATTATATGGTGATCTGGAGGGATTGAATACAAAGGCTGTGATAGCAATTATACTTTTAATAATTACAGTTTCATTATTTATGGTTTATGAAATAGTTACACGTGGTTCTCTAAACACTGTAGGAGGAGGAGTCGTAAGTAGAAACGGAAATAAGACCAGAATAATAGTATTAGTAGACAATAACAAGTATGGACATGAATTAGAGACAGCTTGGGGAATAAGCATATGCATTGAAAAAGGGGGCAAAACTATACTGTTCGATACGGGCCCATCACCTGAAGTATTAATACATAACTCTATGGAAATGGGTGCCAACTTATCATCTACTAGTATTGTAGTGTTGAGCCACGAGCACGGAGATCATATTGGTGGTATTAGTGCATTAGACTCTTATGCACATAAAATAACTGTATATGTGCCACATGAGTTTCCCATTAGAATAATCGAGCAGTTGAGAGGAAAAGGCTACAATGTAGTAATTGTTAATAACACTATAGAGATAATGAAAAACGTGTATATTCTAAAACCATTATATGGGCCGCCGTGGGAGCAAGCTCTTATACTCAATACTAGTAAGGGGCTCGTGATA
>JALVFK010000067.1 GCA_027030065.1 Desulfurococcales archaeon
TATGCCTTAATAGTCACGTTAACCATACTGATACTTGAAGAACCATTCAATATTATTCCTCGAGCATTTACTGGTATGAAGAGTTCACGGTGAATACTATCAGCATAATATGTGACACTATAAGAATAATTGTCGTTAGAGGCATTAACGCTAACACCTAGTGCTATTAGCGGTGTACTTGTAGCTCTTATGCGGAAATCTACGAGTAATAATCGCTGCCTAGTAGGAGTCCAGAGATCAACGGTATCGTTTAACAAGTTATAGACTACTGTCTCATTGAGTTTTAAGCTAATATTCCTGCTATAGACACCCTTAGTAAAATATATGCTTGAGTCCTCTATAAGCGAGTTCATAATACCCGACAAGTTGCCGCTAAAACTATACTTCTTTGAGGTTTTTTCTCCTCCTACACCATATATTATACTTGTATTGTTCGCGAAATAACCGTGTATAAGGTTCCACTTGGTATTACTAGTGTTTAAGCTTATGTCTATAGAATACATTCTATACTTTAATGAAACACTAATATTACTTGATATAGTATAGTTTCTAAGCCATATGTACCACGATGTAGCCGCTAAAGCAAATATACACCTACTATTATTATTGTCTGCTACTCCTACAACAATATCGCCTACAATACCAGTGCCCATTAGAGAAGACGTTATCAGTATTAGTATTATCGCCTTATACCATACGTTACTCCTAATGATCCTTATACACCTAAGGGTAAATGATATCCTAGAGGTTTATATTTAGATTCCCCTCATCCAGTAGTTTTGAGGTAATTTAGTCAAATATGTAGTATTTCTATCTAGAAAAAGCATAAATACCTTGTCGCCTTAACGCTAAACAGTAATTAACTCGTATGCTTATATAACGTGGAGTGATTCTATCCTCAGAGAGAAGGGAGGGATGGAAAATACAATTACAGCTACCAGTATACAATTGTCTAGATCCTTTTGAAGTATATGAGAGAATTAGGAAGTGGGTTACCAGACAGAGATGGTATCCCAGGGGACTCGGAGACTATACTATCATAGATGCATGGAGGGTAACCTGTAACATCTATATAGGTCTCTTAAGAGTAGGTGGTGTTAGAATACTATTACCAGTAACAATAACGCCACGGCCCCCGCCCAGTAATCTCCCAAGCGAGCGCTATGCTAGAGCCAACGGCTTCTATGTCTACGAAGCAGAATACGCATTAGAATACCATGAACTACTATTGAGGTCTCGTGTACCTGGTCTACAAGTAGAATTCTATCATAAACCTAATAATGTAAACTCGCATACTATTACTAGGGTTGAAGCCCTCTCACCGGAGTCAACTAATACCCTCGTAAAGGTATTATTGAGTAATGATGAGAGCTACGTACTCAAATCCTATAGAACGCTTTCCAAATACAATCTAGAACCATTATTTCTCAAATACTTGAGCGGGAAAGGGATAGTTCCCAAACTCTACTCCACCGTTAGCATAAAGGATAGCTATACAGCTGTACTAGTAGAACACCTTGACGTTATAGGTGATGGGGGATTCCCCTTCTACCAGTCAATAAGAGCAAGCCTAGCCGAAGGC
>JALVFK010000068.1 GCA_027030065.1 Desulfurococcales archaeon
GTTGGAAATGCTCTCTACGTTATAAAGCTAGTACCTCCCGTAGAAGCTATCATAACCCGTAACCCGGTTACAGCTCAAGTCTTCCGTGACGCCGGGTTGAAGGTTATAGTGCCCCCACCCTTTAACCGCGAAATATATCGTGGAAGCTATATTAGAGAGCTGATAATAAAAGGCGATGAAAGATGGAGGGAGCTGGTACCACCAATAGTAGCCGAGATAATAGATTATGTGAAAGGAGTTGAAAGAATAAGAAATATCGCACGATACGATTAATCTCTCCTCCGTAGAGGAAAATAATAAAGGCATCCAGGAGAATCCATGTACATGGAGGGTGGAATCTTGTCGGAAAAGAATCTTCTCAACGAATCCCTCAAGGTTTCAGTTAAACCCGAAACATATTCTATAAAGAAACCCTCAGTAGACCAGATAAGAGAAGCAATAAAACTATTAGTTGATGGGAAAATATCACAAGTAGCCTTATTCTATCCGAGGAAAAACCTTGTGTACCACATATATAGGGATAGAAAGGGTAAATACTATATCGTTGACTCATCGGAGAAGAAACCCGTTAAAAAAGAAGTAGAACCAGATAAAATAGATGTTAATACATTGATAGAAAAGTATGGTCAACCCTACGAGCTACTATTGTTCAAGTAAATCTCTAGCTATGTAGTCGTAATACTTTTGACTAAACCATTTTAAACCCAGTTAAGGGTAAGAAGCAGTACTTACTGGTAATAAGAGTGCCCCGTAAAACGCGTTCAAAGTCTAAGAAGAGACAGTTAACTCTACCATTAAAGCCTATAGCAACTTGTAGCACATGCGTATTCCTTACGATAACTCGTAAAGGATACTTCTGTTTCCGTCGGAGAATCCAGGTAGAAGAAAATACCCCAGCATGCCACTACTACTTAGAGGACAAGAAATTTGTTGAAACAAGTACCCCGGTTAAAAGCTATGATAGAAGTGTTGCCGGAGGCTTCAACAACATAGTGTCTTGGGAGGAGAAGGAGACTGAATTAGCGGTTACATAGATTAAAGCGTAATATGTCTACTGCTTTCTTAGCCGGGTATTTTCTTATAATTGTATACGTGTATAATGTGTTTTTATAGCGGTAATACTATATATTCTCTAAAGGAGGAGCAAACGATTTTGAGCACTAAAACAAGAATAAGCACTCCAAGCGAAGAAGAGACACGCCATAGAAGTCGAGTAGAGCAATCATTTACAGTATCTAGGAGTTATGCTCTATCCCAAGCAGCGCAAATACTATTATCAAATAACATTGTATCCGAGAGCAAGGTTCTCGAAGCATACCATATACTTGTAAGAGAACAGCGTAAGGGCAACATCAATTATCCAGTAGACTACGAGTTCGTTTTAGAAGCAATAAAGTTTGCAAGAAAATTAAAGCGTCTTAGGGAGAAGAAGTAACACTGCATAACGATACCCCTCCTCGACAACATCTACTAGATCCGGATCTATGCGGAAGAGCAGGCTCTTATCCTTACCGAAATCCACTACCTCGCATTCAACTTTATAGTTTCGTTTAAGCCATTCACATTTCTCTTCAGCAAGATTCCGCATATTAAATAATGCATAAACTACCCTTAACACACTCTGCGAGCCACGTGCAGTTGTTGGACCCAGAGGCCCCGTACCACTAAAAATAATAGAGGACACTCTACACACACCCCCGGATATTATGGGGGACACAAGTTAAAACATACTTCTTTACCCATAATTTAAGGTTTGAGGGACGATTACCATGTCTGCAATGCAAGTAGAAGTACTAGTTATCCTGGGCTTCAACGAGGAAAGCGATAGAGCCCTTGAAACGGCTTGGAGAGTAGCTGAGAAACTAAGAAAAGAATACGGTATATGGGTTATAGTTAAAGTAGACCAACTCTGGATATATGATCCAATACGCTTATCCGAACTCAAAGTACCCCAAATATACGTTAACGGCAAATTATTCTTCGTCGGCAAAGCTCCAAGAGACAATGACCTAGTAAACGCTATAATGTCCATGTTATGGAAGAGCGATCTAGACGCACTATCAATACCGACAGCAATAATGAACAAGGAACCAGTATTCTCAGACGCAATACCAGTATCAATAATACACGAACAACAAGCACTAGCAGTATAAAATTAAAATACTTTTACAATATGCATAGACTACTCTTATCTCTTAGAGAAAGAATTATTACCCCAGAAAACAATAATATATATTTGGCCGAGCAGCCACCCGAGGCAGTATACAAGAAAACAAGCATACAAGCACACATTAAACCCAAGCAATATGAATACATGAGTATCACAATAAATCACAACATCACACTCACAAGCTCACGGCAACAACTAGAAAACCTGGGATAAACAAGTAACCCCCTATGAGGGAACATAGAGGAGAACAAGGATACTGTAATCTCCTAGAATACGTAGAAAATATAGTCATATATAGAATCCCCCTGGTAAGGATTAAAGGCCGTTAGCGGCCGCGGTCTCGGAGCATGTTGGGGGAACAGTTTTTATGCTGAAGGGCGCCTCGGGTGGCTGCGATGAGGCCCTTTTCTCCTTCCTACTAGTCTATTTGCTTATAAACTCCCAGGTTTTCTAGGTTACCTTGGTTTTAGGAGTGTCTGATAAAGTAGTCGTTGTTGGAGGAGGATTAACGGGCCTATTAGTGATTAAAGCTTTAAACATGCTTGGCGTGGAACCAGTTTTAATAGAACCCGATTTCGTGTTGGGTGGACTAGCACGTGGCGAAATAGCTAGTGGTTTCTCAGTTGATGCTTTTCCAGTATTTCTCAATTCCAAGGATATAGGTAGGCTTGAAGAAATAGGGTTAGACGCTAATTTTCACCAGGTTGAATATAAGCCGTTGCTATTGAAGCCTGGACCACTTAAAGAGAAGATGTGGGGTAGGCCAAGTGGAGTTGATGTCAGTAGACTAGATGATCCTTGGCCTCTAAGGTGGCGTTCTCCCAGCTACTATCCCGTTCACGGCTGGTCTAGGACTCTAAGCTTATGGGAGAGGAGGTTAAGGTATAAGCATATCCATGAATCCTTTAAGAAGAGTATTGGTGGTGTAGCTGTAACCTACCATGGACAGAGAGTAGAGTATAGAAGACTCTACTATACATTAAGCATAGTGGATGCTCACGGAAAACTAGGTGTCGAGCCGCCATCGTTTAAACCAGTTTACTGTCATATGGCTGCAATATCTCTAGTGGTGGAAGGCGAGCCTCCGGAATGGACTATAGGTTATCATGGAGGAACAGCTATACTACCACACACTATAATATTTACATCAAAGCTCCTCGAATCATTTGCGGAAAGACACTATACTGTAACATCAATAATAAGTTATGGTGAAGAGGGACTGAGACCCGGCTTCCACGAGCAAACTCTCAGTAGGCTAAAGAAGATGAACATAGTTAAGGGCCCGGTGAGGATGGAGAGAATACGTTTAGCTAAATATGCATGCATAAACTCTAACGAACTCAAAGAATACGTGGACGATATAGTGGGGGTCTTAGAGGAAAAGAACATAGTATTAGTAGGTAGGAAAGCACTATGGAAGGAAATGAGCCTAGGAGAACTAGTCTCACATGTCCAGGACACAATCGCTTCAACACTATAACATCATAGCCTAGGTCTTCCTAGAGGGATGGTCTACGATGCATCCTAGAGCCCACTATGCCTTTACAGTGAAATACATGGATAATACTCAAGCACTAATATCATATATAGTTGACCTAGAACCAGCTAAGACCATACTCCATAAACCACTATACTTTACTGGAGGAGCAGTAAACGCAGCGTTCAAGCACGTTCCAATAGAATACCTTCCCGGGACGATAGCACATTTAGTCCAAGACGCCTACTGGGACACCCATGTAAGAAGGCACTTAAAGGTTAAGGGGAATATATGGGTTCATAGATTACATGAGGCTTTCTGGACTAGAAAACATTTTTCTGAAACCAATATAGGCTTCGACTTAGACTTTATAGCACGTTACCTGGGATTCTATGGTAAGGTAGACTTGGCTGATGTTAAAAGGCATATAGAGCTAATAGAATGGCTTATCACTGGACCCGAAGACGAGGTTAAACAGTATTTCTGGAAACTAATAGGCTACGAAGTAGAACCCGAACCCGAGAAAATAGACGAATTCTTCGAGTGGGAGTTTTTTGATGAAATGATGCGGGAATTATTCTCTAATATAATCGTCGATGGCTAGTATATTCTCTCAATCTCTACTGCTCCAACGTGTTCTTCAAGCTCTATTCTACTAAACCATTTAAGAGTATAAGTGGATCGGTGAATCTTTAATCCAGCAGCGACTGTAGCGTATTTAGCTGCTTCAACCGGGTCCTTCTTTCTCAGCAAGTATGATGTGAAGACAGCAGTATAGGTGTCTCCAGCACCAGTAGGATCACCCATATATACTTTGGGTACTCCTACATGGTATAAGCTGTTATTGTATCCTACTAGGCTTCCCTTAAAGCTCATCGTTAATGCTACAATACGTGCATGTTTTGAAAGATATAGGACTACTTCCTCAATGTCCCCCAAAGCTCTTGCCTCATCTTCTGAGACATGAACCAGCATAACACCTCTAAGAGCTTCAATGAAATCGCTGGTCCACTCATAGACTATCTCACCCATCCTAGTAAATCTCCTAATAAAGCCCTGTGCTTCAACTACAACCTTGTCGGAGATTTTTCTAGCGTAGACTATATCCTCTACTCCTAGCTCACCAGCAACAGGGCCCAAGAGTATAGCTCTAGGATTATACTTTCCATCCAAAGCATAACCGTTTAACTGTATCCTTCCGCCCTGGGAATCTAGTCTAAGAATCCTAGAATCATCATAGTATTCTAGTCTAAAAACAGTTGACGTAGAACAAGTTCTTAGATAAGATAAGTCTATTCCCAGCCTTTTAAGAATACTCAAATACTCTAACGGGT
>JALVFK010000069.1 GCA_027030065.1 Desulfurococcales archaeon
GCGAGATAGTGCCAGGAGTATTATTCATAGACGACGCCCACATGCTGGATATCGAGAGCTATAGCTTCCTCTCACGTGCAATGGAGAGCGAGCTAGCACCAATAATAATACTAGCAACTAATCGTGGCGTAACAAAAATACGTGGAACAGACATAGAGTCCCCCCACGGAATACCCTTAGACCTACTGGACAGACTCCTCATAATACCAACGAGACCCTACAAGCCCGATGAGATAAGAGAAATAATAAAGATTAGGGCAGAGCAAGAAGAAGTAGAGTTAACCGATGAAGCCCTAGAACTATTAACTAAGATAGGCTCTGAGACCAGTCTAAGATACGCTGTCCAGCTAATGGAGCCGGCTAGAATAGTTGCTAAGAGAAAGGGTAGAGAAGAAGTTAGAGCAGAAGACGTAGAGGAAGCAAGAAAACTCTTCGTAGACGTAAAGCAGTCAGTAGAGCATATACGGAAATACGAGGAAATGTTCCTCAAATAACCCTAGAAGGTAATCCAATAGAGTTTTTCAAAGAGATCTAGCTATTTTATCCCAAGATAACTCGCTGAGAGGTCTCCCCTTTATCCTTTCTTTAGCAACCCTGCAGCCTATCATTAATGCCTCATTTATGCTATACCCCTTTAAATATGCTAGTATGAAGCCCGCATTAAAGGCGTCTCCAGCTCCAACAATATTTACTGGCTGGTCTATTCTAACAGTTGTACACCAGTACGAGAACCCCTTATGGAAGCCAACGGCTCCTTCCTTCCCCATCTTTATTACGACGGTCATATTATAGTCCATGCTGAGGTTCTGGAAATATTCTAGGAAATCGTGTCTGTCTGCAAGTAAGCGTGCTTCATCTAGATTCATTAAGAGGACTTTCAGTAAGCCATAGATCCCCTTAATGATATCGGGATTTTCTCTGACAATAAGTGGACCGGGGTCAAGGCTTATACTTATCTCGTGGCTCCAGGCTTTATCCAGTATTTTGAGGACGCTCTTTTTCTGAGGGTCTTCTAGTAGAGCATAACCGCTAACATATACGTGTATGCTTTCTTCTACTATTCGCTCAGCTTCATCTTCGTCTAGGATTAAGTACTTGTTTGCTCCACGGTAGGAAAACATTGTTCTCTCATCTTCTGCTTGAACAACGAATACCTTGCCCGTTGGAATATTGAGTCGGTGTATATAGTCTAATCTAACACCATGTTTCCTAAGTTCCTCTAAAACGAGTTCTGAGTCCTCGTCGTAGCCTATACATGATACGAGGTAGACATCGTAGTCCTTGCTACCTAGTTGTGAGAGATAGGTTGCTGTTATCGCAGCAGAGCCTCCAAGCTGTTTTCTAAAGGAGTTGACTATGCTATCTTCGCCTAGTTCTGGATAGTAGTCTAGGTCTAACACGTAGTCTACGTTAGCATCGCCTACGACAACGATCTTAGCCATACTATTACCAGAGTATTCCTAGCAGGTTAACCATAATAAGGACTCCTACGATGACATAGGCTACTATAGCGGTTATCTTAGAATAATACCTGGTACGGCGATACATGTATACTATGAAGACGCCTGGAATCCATGCAGTGAGATTGATTATAACTGATAGATAACGTATAATGTCTACAAGCCTATCATAAGATGAACCAAATACTATTACGAGTACTAGTAGCCCAGCAATACTGGTTAACACGCTCATAAGACTGGCTTCACGGTGAATAGGGCTCCTCAATACAACCTCTATGTTCGACGACCAGTTCTCTCCACGCCTATACTCGTATAGTACGTATGTGTTAACTAGTAGGATAGCCATGATGGCTAGTATAGAGGAAGCAGTAGCACCTATAATAAATAACGGTTTAGCGAAAACACCTAGCATTCCCAAAACCCTTACTAGATCCTCGGGCCCCTTTGCCACAATACCTTTAGGATATAGGGTTACAGCAGCTAGCAACCCTATTGATATGCTTATCAGACTCGTGAAGACTAGGCCCAAGCCTATGCTTGCAAATTCTTCGCGTAGATCCTTGTCTCTGGGTAGGGTTATCATCTCTAATATTAGTGCGTAGGGAGCAGCTGCTGCTCCGAAAACAGCTACAACATCTAATCCAATACTATTCTCGTGGAGTGGTGTTATGGTGAATGTCTGGGCTACTATATCGCTTATTATGTGGGGGTTCTCGTAGAGATATATAATTGATAATGCTATATATGAGCCTAAAAGTAATGTAAGAGTAGTTAAAAGCTTGTTTACCTCACTATAGCTTTTAGCGGAAATACTCATAGAGTAGACTATTGTGGAAACTAGTACTGCTACGTAAACCCAGTTAACGTGGAGGAGGCTTGAAAGAATAATTGATATCCCGACAATATTAGCGGTCAACGTGGCAATATTAGCAAGCATGAGCCCAGAAGCAAGCAATAAGTAGTACCTTGACCTCCTAGCCCAGCTAAGCCCCGGCGACTCAACAGCTACTATAGAAGCTAGCTGTTGAAGAAAAGCGAGCATAGCAGCCGATATAAGTATGCTCCAAAACAAGCGGTAACCATAAGCTGATCCAATATATGTGAAAACGCCAATATTTGTTATCTCTAAGCCACTACAAGCCGAGATAAATCCAGGGCCAATTAGAAATAATAGTGGTTTAAGCCTCCACAGCGAGAGCTGAGTCAATACTGGTAGCGTGTATCTCCGTTGGCGGCGCAATTCCTTTTACACCTAGTTCTAAAGGCTTATCCTGCTCTACAACTGTAGCTTCTCTTCTCTCATTGTCACGCATTAAATAGGTTATTACGAGTCTACGAATTTCAGGGTCCTCTAGGTTCTTGTTATTTAATACCAATACTATTATTGGGGGAGTCCTAGCCTTTAACGCTCCCCCTAAGCCCATAGAATATCGTGGGCTTGGGGCATCTCTATTAACTGGTCTAGGGGATACGGGTACACGGTTTACATTAGCTAACCTATTGGTGTTTTCAGTTGTTTTCTTATTTGCATGTTTTTTGTTGACTACGTAGTAGTTGTATACTAGTGGTGCTACACCTATAATGGTGTATAGTCCTAGGCCTAGAAGGATATTGGCGTCCATAATAAAGCACCGTTGTAGTGTTCTCCGAATACTTTCGTTATCATCATCAAGTAGTTTTAAAGTCGGGAACCAAACCAGTCTATATGGTATCGTATGAACACTGTATTAACGATAAAAATACCCGGATATGACTCGGGTATCATTGAATACTTTCACTGATCCCCCTCTAACGCTTTCAATATAGCATCCCTAATAATACGAGTAGCCTCACTGGGATCACGGGCTCTAGTAATAGCGGAGCCTACAACGATTATCTTAGCACCAGCCTTGATAAGGGATGGAACATGCTCAGCCTTAATACCGCCAGCAACTGAAACTATTCCTCCAAAAGCCTTAACAACTCTTCTAACAAGATCTGGTATGTCTCCAGCAGTCATACCCAAGCGTTTCTGAACATCTATTCCAATATGGATCCCGACAATATCTACTCCAAGCTTCTTCAACTCCCCTGCTCTCTTAGCCGGATCCTCTACGTACATTAAGTCGGCTTCAACCATTACACCCTGCCTTTTAGCCTCCTCTACAGCAGCAGTTATAGTAGAGTCCCATGAAAACCCCATAACAGTTACAATATCTGCACCAGCCTCAGCGGCCATACGTACCTCTAAGTCACCTACATCAACTGTCTTCATATCCGCAACTATAGTTGCATCGGGTAGCTCTCTCCTAAGGACTTCTACAGCCTTCAATCCCTCCGATTTTATCAGCGGAGTACCAGCCTCAATTATATCTGCACCACAACTCCACGCGACTTCAGCTATACGAAGGGCATCATCTATTCTAGTGAAATCCAAGGCTACTTGGAGGAGAGGCTTGGAAAAGTCTGGTTTCACCATAGATTAAAGCACCCAAGAATATATGTAGGCTTTAAGGTTATTAATAGCTAGTTATCAAGAAAGCCTTAGATAAGCTAAAAAGGCCTCCACCATAGGGTGAGCCTACAACGTCTAAGTACATCTTCGTTACTGGAGGAGTATTATCGAGTGTCGGTAAGGGCGCGGTCACGGCTAGTCTAGGGCTCCTACTCAAAAGCATGGGATACAATGTAACAGCAATAAAAATAGACCCATACATAAACGTTGACGCTGGCACAATGAACCCATTCATGCACGGAGAAGTATACGTAACCGAAGACGGAGGTGAAACAGACCTAGACCTAGGACACTATGAGAGATTCCTCGACATCAACTTGTCTAAAAGAAACAATATTACAACGGGTCAAATATACCTAAGCGTTATAGAGAAGGAACGACGAGGCGAATACCTAGGGCAAACCGTACAAGTAATACCCCATATAACAGATGAAATAAAAAACCGTATCCGCGAGGTAGCCCAGAACTATCAAGCTGATATAGTTCTCGTAGAAGTCGGTGGAACCGTTGGAGACATTGAAGGCCTCCCCTTCCTAGAAGCAATTAGGCAGATGAGATTAGAACTGGGAGAACATAACACAATGTTTATTCATGTAGCACTAGTCCCAATCCTAAGTGTTACTGGTGAGCAGAAAACCAAGCCTGTACAACACAGCGTTCAAGAACTACGTAGAATAGGTATACAGCCAGACGCTATAGTTGCACGGTGTCAGACAAGGCTTGAACCTGAGGCTAAGAAGAAAATAGCCTTATATGGTAATGTACCCGAACACGCCGTATATAGTAGCTATGATGTGGAGACCATATATGAGATACCGTTGATACTAGAAGAACAAGGCATATCAAAATATGTTTCCGAGAAACTAGGATTAGATTACCGTAAACCTGAGCTCGGTTCTTGGAGAGATTTTATTGAGAAGTATAAGAAGGCTTCGGTGAAGAAGACTATAGCAATGGTAGGTAAGTATACTAAGCTCAAAGACAGCTATCTAAGTATTATTGAAGCATTGAAACATGCTGGTACAAGTTATGGTATTAGACCAGTTCTAAAATGGATTGAAGCAACAGATGTGGAGAATGGTAAGATTAGAATAGAAGAGGTCCTCAAAGGAGTTGATGGGGTAATAGTTCTCCCAGGATTCGGTAAGAGGGGTGTTGAGGGTAAGATAGCGGCAATAAAATATGTACGAGAGAACAACATCCCCTTCCTCGGCATATGTTTTGGAATGCAGCTAGCAGTAGTAGAAATAGCTAGAAACGTTGCTGGTCTCGAAAAAGCACATACAAGCGAGGTAGACCCCCACACCCCACATCCAGTGATAACGCTTCTCGAAGAACAATACCGTATAGACAAGCTAGGAGGAACCATGAGGCTCGGAGCCCAGCCCATAAAAATAATAGAGAATACACTAGCCGAGCAAATATATGATGGGAAGAAGATAGTCTATGAACGCCACCGTCACCGATATGAAGTAAACCCAAAGTACCTTGAAATCCTTGAGAAAGCAGGGATAAGAATAGGGGGAGTAAGCCTAGAGAAGCCAGAACTAGTAGAATTCATAGAGTTGAGAGACCACAAGTTCTTCTTTGGAACTCAGCCGCATCCAGAGTTTAAGAGCCGTCCTCTAAGACCAGCACCTATATTCAAGGGCTTTATGGCTGCTCTGAGATAATGTTTCAACTATTTGTAGGGGAAAACTATATCTACCTCGGACTCCGAGGTAGTATTTGGGGTATACTGTGGAATTCCTAGTTACAACTCTCGAAAACCCACCCGGATCTAGGATAATAAAAGTACTAGGACTAGTTACGGGCAACACTGTAAGGGCCCGACACATAGGTAAGGATATAGCGGCATCA
Organism: Desulfurococcales archaeon; assembly: GCA_027030065.1. GTDB lineage: Archaea > Thermoproteota > Thermoprotei_A > Sulfolobales > WANQ01 > JALWGO01. Next base: position 5,815 of record JALVFK010000069.1, read on the forward strand.
CTTAGAAACATTGTTGGAGGAGAAATAAAAGAATACACAGAACTATTAAAACAATCACGCAACCTAGCAATAGAGCGCATGATCGAGGAGGCAAAGAAGCTTGGAGCAAACGCTGTAGTTGGAGTAAGATTTAGTACGGCTAGCATCATGGGTGGTGCAGCCGAGATCCTAGCGTATGGTACTGCTGTTGTCCTTGAGAGAGTGGAATAACTGCCTAGGAGCTGGGACGGGTTAATTGATCTCCTACACTATACCCGTACTAACTATACTAGCGCCAACCCCAATACTCCTAGTACTCTACAAGAAGAAGGGGTTCCTCCTAAAACCTTTCATAATAGGTCTCGGTCTCCTAGTACTAACCCTTATAGTTCAGCCGCCGATCCAGTATATACCTATTCAAATGCTTGGAATAGATTTGAAAAATCCTCCCCAAGACCTCCTAATACCCATACTACTATATGCGGCACTTGTTTCCGGGTTCCTCCAAGAATACTTGAAGTATGTTAGCGTTAGAGGTAAGGAGACGGCTTATGCGTTATGGGTTGGCGGAGGCTTTGGTTTTGGCGAGACACTGCTCGTAGCTTTTAATCAGAGTATAGCATTATTTGTTGGCATGGTCTTCCCCCTACTGTTGGGCTTTCTGGCAGTGTATGAGAGGTTTGCTACAACACTGTACCACGTGTTCTCTACAAGTATACTAGCACATTATAGTAGGCTTGGGAAGGGTATGGTAGCTTATCTCGTATTGGCGGTAGTTCATTCTTTAATGAACTTCCAGGCAATGGTTTTAACAAAACTATACGGATATACAGCTACTTCTCTCCTAACTGTATATGGCATAATAACTATGATAGCCCTAATCTTAGCAATATATTATTTTAAGGTGGTAGAACGTGGTTGAAAGCAAATACGTTCTACACGGACTAATAGCTGGAGCCGTATCTGGAGTCATCGTGGGCATTATAACTTTCCTAAACATACCATCAGTAGATGAGGTGTTGAAAACAGTTGAACGATACGGTGGAGCTGGCGATTTGAGCGGCGAGATATTGCGGGGTTATTTATCCATAGTGTTGATGTTATCTCCTCTAATAGCCTTCGTATTCTCACTAGTACTAGGAGCCGTATTTGGAGCACTATACGATTATCTCGACAAGAAGATAAAGGTAAACGTATTGTTAACAGCAGCATTAACAGGGGCTATCTTCTGGGCGATCCTCGTAGTTCCCAATATGGTTTTAGGGGCCAGTAGCGGTAAGATTATAACTAATACAGTGTGGGCATTATCCTATACAGTGGTATTGCTAATACTAGCCGTGGTAAATAATCCTAGAACTCAGTAAAACCCTGGGTATAGGGAAATGGGAGATGCCGATAAGAAGAATATATCAAAGCTATTGAAGAATATTAGATCGGGGTTCTACACGTTAATTATACTAGAATTACTTGATAAATACGGTCCCCTCTACGGGTATAAGATAAAGGCGTTGATAGAGGAGGCAAGCAGCGGGTTATTGAGGCCTAGTGAAAGCACTATTTACGAGTCTCTTAAACAGTTGGAGAAAAATAAGTTGATAAAATCTTTCTGGGGTGAATCAGAGTATGGTCCTCCGAGAAAATACTATGAGTTGACGGGTGAGGGTAAGAGAGTGTTACTGCTTCTTAGAGACGAGGTTAGAAAAATAATAGATTTAGTAAACACTATACAGTCTAGAAAGAGTGGTAGCAATGGCTAACCTATTATTCCTCGTAATCGGACTGATAATAGCCGTTACTGGATTAATATTAGCTTTAATTGCAAAACGTTTACCAGTTAACCCCTTCATAGGGTTCCGTATAGGTTATACATATGCTTCTAGAAGGATATGGGTTAAATATAACCGTCTAGCTGGCATAAGCTTCGCTATAATAGGGTTAATCACAGTTATCCTATCATTACTAGCCGTACCAGTTACTCTTCTCGCCGCGATATTAGTAGTCCTAGTTTTAGCGAATACGGTAGTCCTGTCTTTTCTAGCGGCACGGGAAGCTGAGAGAGAGTTAGGTAAGGAAGCATTTAGAATAGAGAAGAAAGAGTCCGTTGAGAAAATATCTAGAATAGAACCAGTAAAGCCGACGCCGCTTAGACTAGTCTTAATGATCCTACCTCCAATACTATCACTAATCCTCATATCAATATATCTTCCCCTCTTGCCAAGCCAAATACCCGTACACTTTAATGTAGCTGGCGAGCCCGATAGATGGGAGCCGCTACCAACTTTTACGTCTATAACGCTTCCAATCCTAGTAGGATTCCAGTTTATAGCTATAGTATTCCTATTGGTGGAGTTGAAGGCTCCACTAGTATTCTATAAGCCCGGTATACCTAAGCAGCTAGTAGTTCCAGTACTATATGATGTAGGTATAGTTGTTTCTTGGCTGGTATTCCTAGCATTATTTGATATCCTATACTATGCGGTCAACAATCAACACTTCTTGCCGAACGCGTTATTAACAATAATAATACTATTGGCGATAGGGTTCATATTGTTTAGAGTATTTACCCTGGCATTGATGTGGAAGAAGAGGGTTAGGAAACTATATTTGACCGAAGAATAATTTCTCAATATTCTCCTTAGCTAATTTCTCAGCTGGAGCCTCCAATACTATTTTCCCGCCCACTAGTACATAACCTCTATCAGCTATTGATAAAGCCTTCTTAACGTTCTGCTCAACTAGGAGGACCGTTAACCCCATTTCTCTTATCTCTTCTATCTTGTTCATCAATGTTGTAGCGGCCTTAGGAGCGAGTCCTGCAGTAGGCTCGTCTAGTAATAGGAGCTTTGGCTTCGCCATCAATGCTCTAGCAACTGCTAGCATTTGTCTTTCACCACCGCTAAGTGATTTAGCTTTAGTATTCTTTCTCCTCGCTATTTCTGGGAAAAGCTCGAATACTTCTCTTATATCATCGTTTATTGACGGATCCCTTCCACGTAGATATGCTCCCATTTGAAGGTTTTCAAGAACTGTTAGGTTAGGGAATATATTGTTTAGCTGGGGTGCGTAGCCAATACCCATCTTTACTATGCGGTATGGTTTTTCTCCTTTAATGCTCTTGCCTTGGAATCTTATGTCTCCTTCATGTATTGTAGCTATACCGAAGATACTATTGAGTAATGTTGTCTTACCGGCTCCATTGGGTCCTAAGACTGCTACTATTTCTCCTTTCTCAACTTTTATGCTTACTCCATGTAATACCTCCATTTTACCGTATCCGGATTTTAGGTTAACTACTTCAAGGAGTGGCATGGCTCATCCACCTAGGTATGCTTCTATAACTTTTGGATCCTGTACTACTTCCTCGGGCTTGCCTTCAGATAACAACTTGCCGTTGTGTAGGACGTAGACGTAGTCTACGTAGTCCATAAGTACTTCGAGCCTATGCTCTATTATGAGGAAAGTCAAACCTTGTTCACTACGTAGTCTCAAGATATACTCGAATAATTCTTTTGCAGTAGTATACGCTACACCTGCGGCAGGCTCATCTAGTAACAATATTTTCGGCGAGGCTAGGAGCCCCCTAATTGTCTCAAGCATCTTTATGTGGGCTGCTGATAGCTCACTTATCTTTGATTTAATATATTTACCCATACCAAATCTTCTCAATAATTCTACAGCCTTCTTTGCTAAATCTACTTCCTGTTTCTCCCATCTCTTCTTAAACGGGGCATCTAGTACTCTCTCGCCAATCTGGTATGGCGGTGTTATTATAACGTTCTCTAAGACGGTTAGTGAGGGAAATAGCCTCGGTATCTGGAACGTTCTAACCAGTCCCTTCAAGTATACTTCATTAGGGTTTAATCCATCTATTCGTTCATTATTAAACCATACTTCTCCACGTTCAGGCACGTAAAACCCAGTTATAACATTGAATAACGTTGTCTTACCACTACCATTAGGACCTATCAGCCCTATGACTGAGCCCTCCTTAACCTTAATGCTAACTCCATCTAGTGCTCTTACACCACCAAAGTATTTTGCTACATCAACTGTCTCTAAGAGCTCGGGCACTTCTTTACCCCTCCTCTATTTTATCGGCTATTTCTAATGCCGGGGTCTTGATAGGTTTCTCAGGTATGAGTCCACCAGGCTTAAACAATAATACTAATACTATGAGTAAGCCCACGGTCATCCATCTTATGTAATCGGGCGTTATGTAGGCTGTTAAGCCAAGCGATGGTGTAATGAAGGTTAGGGCTCTGTCAACAAATGTTATAATTGCTGCACCCACTATAGCGCCCTTATTATTGCCCATGCCTCCTAAGATAACCATAGCCCAGATATCAAAGGTTACACGTGGTATAAACATATCCGGGTTAACTGAGCCCAAGTAGAATAAATATAGCGCACCCGCTACCCCCGCCATAGCCGAGCCTATAAACAATACCGTCGCCTTAATCCTTGGGACATGTTTGCCTAGACAAAGTGCTGCAACCTCATCATCTTTTATTGCACGAAGAACCCTACCGAAGGGAGAGTTTACGAGTCTCTCAGCATATATGTAGATGCCAAACATTATCCCCAATACTATTAGTGCGTAGATACCAGTCCTAACCGTGGGATTAGGTATCCATTGGAAGGGGTGGGGGACACCAAATAAACCGTAGGTTGAGCCTAGGGGTTCATAGTTTCTTAGGAAGAATCTCAGCATTTCGCCAAAGCTTAGTATGGTTATTCCTAGGAAGGCTGGTCCTACACGTAGGGTTGGATAGGTTACGAGGTATCCTACTACTCCCGCTACTATAGCGCTCAACACTATGCTTAGAATGAATAAACCTATGTTAAGCCATGGTAGTTCTGCTCCATGCTCCCCCAAGGCTATTACAGTATCAACTGAGTAGAGGGGTGCTGATACACCAAATATAGTTAGGAATGCTACGATTGTTAGTACTGCTGATAGATATGCACCTATAGCGTAGAAGGCAACCTTACCGAAGTTAGCCATACCCGTATACCCGATCTCAAGGTTCAACGATATAGCTAGTATAGCGTAGATAGCAAAGAAGGTGCTCCAATCTATTAGGAAGCCTAATACATTAAACTCAACCATGTCTTCACCACCTCTTCCTGGGTTTAAAGAACCTATAGGGCAAGCCTCCACCCGCACCTAGAGGTGGTTTAACAAGGATTACAATGACTAGTACTAGGAAGGTTATGAAGGGGCGAAAGCTGAGTGGGAGCCCGAAGGCCTCATGTAATGCTGCCATAACTATGTTCTCGGCTCCAGCTATAATGAAGGCCCCAATAGCTGTATTTAGCAGTGAGCTAAGCCCGCCTATAACAGCTACAGCAAATATCTCCAATATGAGCCAATCACCGACCTCAGGGGTAACTATTGCGAAAATACCCCAAAGCAATCCTCCTATAGCAGCGGCGCCACCAGTCATAGCCCACATGAAGTTGACTACATGGTCTCGCGGTATACCCGAGATCTCGGCCAACTGGGGGTTATCTGACACTGCCCTAATAGCCTTACCTATAGAGGTCTTGGTTAAAACAAGGTAATAGAATAATACTACGATAACTGCGAGTGTAAGAGTTGTAAGGAATTTTCCATCAACAACTATTCCCCCAAGGTTAATTGAGGGTAGAATATCTAGTTCAAGTATGACTGATACAAGGTTTTCTTTAACGGCCTTACCTATAAGGTCAACTATAGCGTATAAGAAGTACTTATAGAATATCCATAATCCTAGAGAAGCAACCATCAATATAACTACGTTTGCTCCACGCTCGCTAAGAGGTTTAAATACAGCTATATTGTCGAAAACAGCAATGGCTGCTCCTACAATAAACGCAACTAATGCTATCACAAAGATATTCTTTACCCCAAGAAGAGATAGAAGCACACCAACGTATGCCCCAATAGTTATGAAGTTTATGTGAACGAAGTTAATTATACCAGTGGTCCTATAGCTTAGAGTTAACGGCAATCCTAATACCATGAATATGAGTCCTATCCATAAGGTATTGTAGACTTCTGTTACACCTACCATTGTCCTTGCCCACCTAGTGTTAGCTTGTTGCTTCCTCTTATCGTATTGTTTTGGAGCAATTAGATCGGATTTAAGGAATCTCTCCTTGATAAAAAAGATTATGTTTTAAGGTTATTCTTGCGTAAAGGTTATTGTTCCCTGAGAGTATGAGCCTATGTCAACGTATCTGTATTCTCCGTCAACCTTCTTGATAGTCCATATCGCGTAGTCTTGGAACATTCTATCTCCGTTCTCATCTAATATACACCATCCGCTTACGCCATAGTAGTGTTTTGCTACTTCCGGTAGAGCATTCTTTATTAGTTCTCCGTCATATTTTCCTGCACGTACTACAGCCCAGCCAGCGAGTATTATTGCATCATAGAGTTTCTCCGAGAATACTGGGGGATCAGATCCTGTCTTCTCCTTGAACTTTTTAGCGAAGTCCTCGTATAATGGGTTAGCTACGAATACTGGTCTTGTACCCATGAACTTTATCTCTTCAAGCCACTGGGCTAGTTCTGGTGTTAGTAGTTCTGCGGCACCGTGGATTCCCTCTCCGCTAAACCATCGAATCTTTGATAGTACTGGATCGTTTTTCGCGTGGGATAATATGTTTGCTCCATCGGTGTCAAAGGATATTAGTACTACTGCTTCTGCTCCCTCTGATGAAACCTTGCTTGATAGCGATGTAACCTCCGCCTTATAATCCGATAGCCCGGTAGCATAGGCTACTAGGCTGGCTTGTCCTCCTAGGGCCTCAAATTCTTTCTTGAAGAACTCTGCAAATGCTTTACCATACTCATCGTCACGATAGAATACTACCACTTTCTTTATGCCTTCATGGTTTACTAGTGCCGCTAAAGCCTTTGCTTGTAGGGCGTCGGAACCAGTGTTACGGAAAATGTAGTCATTAGGTATCGCTAGTGTTGGAGCAGTTGAGGATGGCGATATTATTACTATCTTATTGGCATCAGCATAGGATTTAACAGTCTTTACCTGAGAGCTAGCAGCCGGGCCTATAACAACCTTTATACCCTGTTGGGCAAAGGTTTGAACATTCTGTAGAGCTTTATCGGCATTAGTTCCATCATCTAGTACTACTGGCTCGAAACGATAGTTTAGATGATAGGCTTTCATCTGCTTGTTAAGGTCATCGAAGGCCATGTAGACTACTTTCTCCCAGAGTTTACCAACAGATGAAAGTTCTCCGGTTAACGGTAGGGTTACACCTATCTTTATTGTTTTAACCTGCTCTTGTGGAGCAGTAGTTGTTGTGGGTGCCGCAGCTCCTCCAGCTCCTCCGAAAGCAACGTATCCTATTCCAACGCCTACTATGAGTCCTATTACGAGAAATGATACTAGCTTTATGAGATCGTTCTTCATGGTCTCAATCCTCTTATACTGTGTTATGTTCTAGTAATCCTACTGTACACGAATAAAAATCTTTTCTAAATTTTTTATATATTAAATAGTAGAATGGTTGTGGGAGACTAGAAGAGTTAGATTAAGAAAAAGTCTTATCATAATAATTTGTTCGGGCTAAAAGAATGTATTGTTTAATGAAGTATTTTACAAGAAAAGAATATAAAGTAGACAATGTTTGGTATAGAATTTTACGATATTTAGCTTAGGGTATAAACAATATCTTTATCTCCCTGATATTTGTTGAGCAGACCTTTTTAACGCCCCTCTGTCCTGGCCTATATGATACTTTTATCAATCCTGCTTCTTCAAGTTTTCTTATCTGTGCACTAGCATTTGCCTTACTCTGACCTATGATTTTAGCTACTTCTCCTACATCTGCTTCGTTTTCTAGCAAGTATCTTAGTATTTTTAGTCTCGTTGGACTGGCTAGTGCTTGTACTACTCGCTGAATATACTCGTCTCCTATTACTATTAGTGTGCCGTTTTCCTCATATATCCCCGGTTTGTTCCATCTATATCCGCTACCGCCTCCAGTAGACAAGTTTACACCCCCTCTAACTGTTCACTAGCTAACTTATAAGAACTTTGCTTGAATAAGTATTGGTGTAGCAAACAAATATTAGGTCTCTAGAATATTCTTTCCCAGAAGGAGTAGTAGTATTGAGCAAATTAGCATATATTTACAAACAGTTAAATAAAAGGGATTTCCGAGTATTACTAGTGTTAGAGAA
>JALVFK010000070.1 GCA_027030065.1 Desulfurococcales archaeon
TGATAGACTATAGGTGGTTGCCAACGACCCCCATGTCTTCTAGATTGGTCACGCTAATCCTATTATCATGTATTGTACTTGGAGCCTTAACTGTAGTTGCTGATTCAAACCCTGTTATTCATGCTTCCCCGAGTATCAGTATAATAGTATACCCGGATTCTAGCATAGTGCTCGCCTACTCTATTATCGGGGTCCTTGAGGCTCCTACTAGTATAAGTGGTGGCCATGTAGACTATATTCTAACATATACTAGGACAACTAGAGACGTAGAACTAGCATTGACTGGGGGATTAGAAGTAAACCTATATGGGATCCCATCTGGTGAACCCCGAAACCAGTCTATATTCTTCCTTGGAGCTAGTTTAAGCCTAGAGCCGAGGACTGTGAACTCCTCCTATCTCAGTGGTATGATCCTAATAGATGTAGTTGAGAGGCACCACAATGTAACAGCCCACTCTATAGTAAACGTGAGTAGATTGGTAGCTAATCTCACTCCAGATACTCTAAGAGCCTCGTTTACGGTAGAGTTGAAGGGAGAGAACATCAGCATCCTAGAAGTATTGTTGAAACAGAACACGAGTACTTTAAACAAGGCCCTCGTGGAGAAGGGATTAGATTGGATAAAGTTCACACAATACAGTATAGAACAGGTAAACCATACTTACAGGATAAGTGGATTAATAGAAGTAAACTATACTAGACTACTACAACATGGCGTGGAAGAGAAGACTTTATCCGAGGAGCAGAAGAGAGAGGTCGAGAAATGTTTAGTAAACTTATCTAACCCGGCTAGAACTCGGGTTAGAGTAGCTCAATCCGTTTGGGCTGAAGAATACTCTAATTCCATGAGGATAGGGTCTAAAACTGAAGCCCACATAAGAATAGAAGATAATAACACTACGTTGAGAACACTCGTAGGAGAGCTAGGAAGATGTCTCCCACTCTTAAACATAGTATTCCCGGTAATCGGGGTTAATGTGTCGAGTCCTTCCCTAAGTCTAATTAGTCTTCAAGACTATACGAGGATACCCGGGCTTGTAGAGAAGACACCCTACACTATGCGCGCTCATACTAGAATAGAGTTTACGGAAGAGAACATATCCTTCAACATATCGGTTACAACTGGAAGACTAGAATACCCTAATAAAATACTCCCAGTTAGCGAGAGGATTGAGAAGACTGTTAGGATAGTTAAAGAGTACTTAGAGAATCTTACAGCAATACTAGAACCCTACCGCCTATTACTGGGAGTAGAACACCTCATACCACTAGATATCAGCATAGTTGGGGCAGAATCTGGGAACCTTAGGGTAGTAGTTGAGCCTAATAGGGTAGAGCTCTTTAAACCATTGAAGCTCCACGTAGAAGTAGTGGAGACGACACCAACAAATACTACTACAACTCAGCCTGCTAAGACGGTAACGAAGACAATGACTTATACGGTGACAACTACTATAGAGAAGACTAAGACCATAACCGAGACTATAACTAGTACAAAGACTATTACAAAAACAATAAACCATACTGTTACAATAACTCGTAGCATAGAGGGAGCCAGAGTAGAG
>JALVFK010000071.1 GCA_027030065.1 Desulfurococcales archaeon
TACGGTGACAACTACTATAGAGAAGACTAAGACCATAACCGAGACTATAACTAGTACAAAGACTATTACAAAAACAATAAACCATACTGTTACAATAACTCGTAGCATAGAGGGAGCCAGAGTAGAGACAATAATATTGTCTATTATAGCATTAGCTATTGTAATAGTAGTAGCAGTCTATTTCGTAATATACAGGAAAACTAAGCGATGAATACTTGGAAGCTATAACTATTTTTCTCATAGAGGGGAGGAGAAAGTCGTGGCGGCTTTACTGAATAGTATTGCTTGGAGGATAAGGAGGCTGGGGTTTATTGAGAAGAGGCTTCTAATAGGATTAATTGCCGGGTTGATATCATCTATTGTAGTAGTATTGTTTTACTGGCTAGTAGTACTAGTTGTATGGCTTTCCACCATACTAGTAGGAGGGGAACCCATAGCTACTAGCGACTTATCCGTAACGGCTATAGGAGCAGAGAGACCCTACCTACTGTTAGCGATAATCCCTCTCGGAGCCTTGTTGAGCGGCTTACTCGTGTATAAAGTTGAGCCCTTAGCAAAGGGTCCGGGAGCAAACATTACTATAAGACTATACCATTATGGTCTTGAAATGCGTAAGAGAACACCAATAGTAAAGGCCGTTGCTTCTGCCCTCCTCGTAGGCTCTGGTGGAAGCGGTGGATTGCAGGGGCCTAGTCTCCAAATAGGTGCTGGTATTGGATCAATTATTTCGAGGATACTCGGCTTAAACATTATCGAGCGAAGAATTATGATGATAGCTGGGATGGCTGGTGCTCTCTCAGCTATATTCCATAGCCCCATAGGCTCAGCGTTATTTGCAGTTGAAGTACTTTATAGGAGGGATCTCGAGGCAGATGCTATTGTATCGGCACTAGCCTCTTCTATTACGGCTTATACTGTTTCAGCTAATATCCTAGGCTATCAATGGGTTTTCCCACAAATATATACTACAATACCGTTGCTCTTCAAGCCAACCGCTATCCTAACATATATTATCCTAGGAGTAGCTGCCGCTGGATTCACTCTAACCTACATACGCTTATACCATAGCGTCTCAAGGCTTTTCTGGTGGCTTGAGGGAAAGCATCGTAGGCCATGGCTTAGCCCTCTATTAGGGTCTCTACCAGTCGCTTTCATAGGATTCCTAGTACCCCATGTTATTGGCAGTGGGAGTTCAACGCTATCATTAATACTGGGCATGGATTACACTAATTATCTTGAACTAAGACTCTTAGGCATGAATATCATTATAGCTCTAACAATACTAGTAGTCGCTAAGATGACTGCTACCTCGTTTAGTATTGGAAGCGGGGGTAGCGGGGGACTATTCGCTCCAAGCATCTTTATCGGAGGACTCTTCGGAGTACTCTACGGGCTAGTATTAGGTTACCCTATAGCAAAACTACCAGTACGCGCCTATGCCTATATAGGAATGGCTAGCGTCTTCGGTGCTGCAACAAATACTCCACTTGCAACAGCAATTATGGTTGCTGAAATGAGCGGCAACTACTTATTAATTATCCCAGCTATTATAGGCTCCCTTATAG
>JALVFK010000072.1 GCA_027030065.1 Desulfurococcales archaeon
GTATGCCATCGATAAGAGCCGTTTTTATCCAACGAGAGGATCGTAAAATCATAACGGTCATTGTAAGGATGTAGCGGATCTGTCCCGTTGACGTCCCAAGATTCGTGGCTATATCCGGTCACATAGATACCGCTTTCGTCCACCGCTATTCCTTCTCCATAATCATCATATCTACTTCCATAAAAGGTGTGCCATCGATAGCTCCCATTCTCATCCAAAGAGAGGAGGAAAATGTCTTTCTGCCCATTGTATGGACGCAAAGGATACTCTCCCTTTGGTCCACGCCAGTCATAAGAGTATCCCGTGATATAGATATTGTTTTGTTCATCTACGGCGATACCCATTCCTCTTTCGTATCCTCCCTTTATGCCATAAAATGTATGCCATCGGTAGCTTCCATTGGTATCGAGCTTCAACAGTGTAATCTCCGCATTGTTTTGCACAGAGTGGGGATGGAGAGGTTTGGTGCCGTTGACATCCCATCCCACCAAGCTATAGCCATTGACATAGAGACTATCCTCATGTACCGCCAATCCATAAGCGTAACTTCTCGAATCACCATAATAAGTATGCCATCGATAATCGCCCGCTTTGGATGTCTTGATCACCGCTATATCCTCTCCTCCCGTAAAAGGGTGCAAAGGGGAGTGTCCGGCGATATCTACAGATTCTGTAGCTTTTCCGCCGATATAGATATTGTTCGCATCCAATGAGATAGGTTTGTAATAGGAGTGATAAAAATGGTCCTCAAAGTAGAGGGGATAGAATGTATGCCATCTGTAGTTGGCATCTGTTTTGTCCAAAACCAGTATGAAAGCATTGGTGTAATAATCCGTATCGAAGGGATTTTTGGGAGCTGTGCCATTGTAGTCCCAACTCTCTCTACTTCGACCTACCAAATAGATGGAGTTGTCGTCCACTGCTATTCCATATCCATGATCGTATCGACTACTTCCATAAAACGAGTGCCAAAGATAGTCGCCATTTTTTGAGAGTTTGATAAGGGCCACATCATCGCTTGTTCCATTGAAATCGTGCAGAGGAGCCGTGCCGTTGACTTCCCACTTTTTAGAGCTACTGCCTATCACATAAACGGCATCCTCATCCACTCCGATATCATAGCCACGATCAATCACATCTGATCCGTAAAAGGTATGCCATTTGTAGTGAGCATCGTTTTTGGCTATCGCCAGGACAAAAATATCTGTGCTATCATTGTAGTCATGTTTGGGCGCTTGTCCATCCACTTCCCAGCTCGCATAACTAAATCCTGTAAAGTACAGGGTGCTCTCATCTATTACAATAGATGTTGGATACTCGCTACGCCTCCCTCCATAAAAAGCGTGCCAGATATAGGAGCCATTTTGGTCGAGTTTCAATATCGTTATATCTGGATATATATCAGAGGCAGAATGGCTGTGTTTGGGTGCAACGCCGTCAACCGTCCAGTTATAATCACTATAACCTACAACATAAACTCCACTGCTATCGATCTGTAAAGCGGCTGGACTGAAATCTTTTCCATAAAAGCCGTACCAGTCCAACGATCCGTTGCTCTCAAATC
>JALVFK010000073.1 GCA_027030065.1 Desulfurococcales archaeon
AAGATAGGCTAATGGAGGAAATGGAGCTCTTAGGAAAATACGGTCTTAGAAATAAGAGAGAAATCTGGAAGGCCAAGACACTATTAAAACGTATACGTCACCGTGCACGCTCACTACTAGCCCTTCCTCCCGAGGTAAGAGAGAAAGCTGAGAAAGAATTACTTCACCGATTATATGAAATGGGATTGTTGCCCGAAAAAGCTACACTAGACGACGTTCTACGTCTAACAGTTGAGAACATACTTGACCGTAGGCTTCAAACCATAGTATACAAGAAGGGATTAGCTAGAACAATTAATGAGGCGAGACAACTAATAGTTCATCGTCATATCGCAATAGGTGGAAGAGTCATAAATGCTCCAGGATATCTTGTAAAGAGAGCTGAAGAAGATCTAATAGACTACACACCCACGAGCCCCTATTATACTAAAAGACTTCAAGAACAACAAGTACAATCATAAGGTGATAGTGAATGGCCTTTCACGCACGTGAATTGAAATGGGGAGTAGCACACATATACAGTTCACTAAACAACACTATAATACACATAACAGACCTGACTGGAGCGGAAACAGTATCTAGAGCAAGTGGAGGCATGGTTGTAAAGGCTGACCGTGAAAAACCATCACCATATGCAGCAATGCTTGCAGCTAGTAGAGCCGCACATGAAGCTATGGAGAAGGGTATAGCAGCTATACACATCAAGGTAAGAGCTCCCGGAGGCCATGGACCAAAAACACCTGGTCCTGGAGCACAAGCTGCAATACGTGCACTAGCACGTGCTGGTTTCATTATAGGGAGAATAGAGGATGTAACGCCAATACCACACGATACTACTAGAAGACCCGGCGGAAGGCGTGGTAGAAGAGTCTAATGCTCGGAGAGGTTACTGGATTGAAAATAAAGATATTAGAATACGATGATAGAAGTATAAGATTTCTCGTGGAAAATATTCCTTTAGCTTTGCTAAACGCTATTAGGCGTTTAACTATAAGTGATGTTCCATCAATGGCTATAGATTACGTATACTTTATAGAAAACAGCAGTCCATTATATGATGAAATAGTTGCACATAGATTGGGCCTAATACCTTTAACATCGGATAGAGCGTTAGAGAAATACGGTCCGCCTGAGGAGTGTAGGGATAATGAGGAAAGACCAGATTGTTATGCGAGATTGTATTTAGAGGCAGAAGCTTCTGACGGTACAAAGGTAGTGTATAGTGGTGACTTGGTTTCAGACGACGAGGATGTACAACCAGTTTACAAGAATATACCAATAGTAGTTCTAGGACCTGGTCAGAAGATCTCCTTTGAAGCACGGGCACGTCTAGGTAGAGGAAGGGAGCATGCAAAATGGTCGCCGGTATCTGCGGCTACTCATAAGTATGTGCCACAGATAATCGTGAATTCAGAGAAGTGTTACGGGGAATCTTGTGCAAAATGCGTGAATGTATGTCCTAAGAATGTTTTAAAGATAAAAGATGGCAGGCTTGTTGTTGAAGATGAGCTTTCATGTTCACTGTGTAGGCAATGTGAAAAAGTGTGTCCAACCGATGCTATTCTTGTTTCTTGGAAGCCTAACTCATATATAATGTATGTTGAGAGTACGGGGGTTCTTAGGCCAGAGCGAATAGTTTTAGAAGCCTCAAGAATACTGGAAGAGAAGGCGGAACAACTGCTAAGTGAGCTTGAGAAATGAGGGGGTGGTTGAAGTGAAGAGAACTGGTCCAACAAATATAGTATTGAGGAAAATGGTAAGACTATTGAGAAAATACGCTAAAGAAAATGATGCACCCATATGGAGGGCTATTGCTGAAGCACTTGAGAAACCGACACGTAAGAGGATAACCGTTAATGTATCAAAGATAAACAGGCATACAAATGAGGGAGATGTAGTGGTAATACCAGGTAAGGTTTTAGGAGCTGGAAGAATGGATCATGCAGTGACAGTCGCAGCTCTCTCTTTCTCAGAACAAGCAATAAGGAAGATAAAGGGGGCTGGTGGAAGAGTTTTAAACATCCTTGAACTCGTTGAGGAAAATAAGAAGGGTTCAAATATAAAAATTATAGCGTGATGAAATATGAGTAGAACACTAATAATTGATGCATCAAACCTCATCCTAGGTAGAATGGCCAGCATCGTAGCAAAGAAATTACTGGAAGGATATAAGGTTGTCATAGTTAATGCCGAGAAGGCAGTAGTGAGCGGTAAACCGAAAATGGTTATAGCATCCTATCAGCTAATGTTACGAGTAAAAACTCTTCGAAACCCATATAAATGGGGTGTTAGAAGACCGAGAACTCCGGATCGCATTGTAAGGAGTGCTATACGCGGTATGTTGCCTAAGAATACTCCAAAAGGCACCAGAGCATTAAGAAACCTCAAAGTATTCATAGGTGTACCGGAGGAATACGCTAATAAGGAGAAAATAACTATTCCAGAAGCTGACGTATCCAGACTCAAAGGTAAATATATAACAGTTGGAGAAATAGCAAAACATATGGGTTGGAAGGGGGCGTACCTAAATGAGTAATAATGCTAATGTTAAAAAAATAGTGATAGCAACAGGTAAGAGGAAGACCTCTATAGCGAGGGCTATCATAAAGCCGGGCTATGGGAGAGTATGGGTAAACGATATACCGATAGAGATATATCCCATTGAACTCGCACGCCTAAAAATGATGGAACCTTTATTATTGGCTGGTGAAGACATATGGAATACAGTTGACATAGTAGTAAATGTGAAGGGAGGAGGAGTAATGAGCCAAGCAGATGCAGTGAGAATGGCAATAGCACGAGGATTAATAGAGTATACCGGAGACCCGGAGCTAAAGAAAATATACCTAGACTATGATAGAGCAATGCTTGCAGGAGATCCAAGAAGAACAGAGCCAGAAAAGTATATGAGAAGAAGTGCTAGAAGAAGATGGCAGAAATCATACAGATAGGATGATAAACATGGTGCTAGTACCAGTACGATGTTTTACGTGTGGAGCCCCCTTAGGTCATCTCTGGGAAAAGTTTTATGAACGAGTAAAGAACGGTGAGGATCCGGAAAAAGTATTAGACGATTTAGGTGTAAAAAGATATTGTTGTAGGAGAATGCTTGTATCCCATGTTCAGTTAATAGAAGAACTCGTACACTACAGTAGACCCGTATAAAACCATTACATGCCATGTGGTGTAAGAAATGGTAGCTCAAGTAGATGAAGAAACACGGAAAATTGCTCAAAGCATAGAGAAGGAACTATTAATTCCACTTGACCAGTACTTAGCAGCTGGAGTACATATCGGAACACATATATGTACGAAGTACATGGAGCAATTCGTATACAAGGTCAGGCCAGACGGATTATACATACTCGATATAAGGAAGGTAGATGAGCGCCTAAGAATAGCGGCAAAATTCATAGCAAGGTACGAGCCAGAGAGTGTTGTGGCGGTTTCAGCTAGGCAGTATGGTCAAAGACCAGTACAACAATACTGTAAGTTCACTAGATGTAAACCCATACTTGGGAGATTTATTCCGGGTACACTAACCAACCCGAGACTAGAATGGTATGTTGAACCAGATCTCATAATAGTAACAGATCCGAGAGCAGATTCTCAAGCAATACAGGAGGCGGCTGAAACAGGTATACCAATAGTAGCGTTCGCTGATACAGACAACAGGACATCATATATAGACTTAATAATACCAGCCAACAATAAGGGTAGAAGATCACTAGCCTTACTATACTGGCTATTAACACGGCAAGTCTTGAGAGAAAGGGGAGAACTTAAACCAGACGAAGATCTTCCAGTACCAGTAGAAGAATTTGAGGTAAAGATTAGGAGGTAAGTTCATGAAAATAAGATACCCTGTAGTAGCAGGCTATTTTTATGAATCCGATCCAGAACTACTGAAAAAACAAATAGAGGAATCATTCTTACATCCCATAGGCCCCGGCTCACTGCCTAAGGTAAACAATAGTAGAGTAAAGACAAGTATAGGTTACGTGTCACCACATGCCGGCTATATGTACAGTGGACCCGTAGCAGCACACACCTATTATATGTTAGCCAAAGAGGGTAAGCCGGATACCATAATAATAGCTGGACCAAACCATACGGGTCTTGGCACCGGAGTATCTGTAATGATTGAAGGAGTATGGAAAACGCCTCTAGGTGATGCTGTAATAGATACGGAGCTTGCAAAAAATATTGTAAAGAACTCAGAATATGCTGCTCCAGACGAGTTAGCACACATGGAGGAACATTCAGTAGAAGTTCAAATACCATTCCTGCAATATATCTTCGGCGATATAAAGATAGTTCCAATAGTCTTAATGCTCCAAACACCTAGCGTGGCAAAGGATTTAGCTAATGCCATAAATAAGGCCTCAGAAGAACTCGGTAGAGACATTATATTTATCGCTAGTACAGATTTTTCGCACTATGAGCCGCATGAGATAGCTTCTAAGAAGGATAGAATAGCTATTGACGCTATTCTAGACATAGATCCTGAGAGACTATATAGAGTAATAGAGAAATATAATATTTCCATGTGTGGTCCCGGACCAGTAATGACATTATTATACCTTGCAAAAATCTATGGAGTTAAAAAGGCTGAACTACTAAAATATGCTACTTCTGGAGACGTAACTGGAGATAAGAGACTCGTTGTAGGCTATGCTTCAATAAGGGTTCCTTCAAAGTGAATAAACTAGCTGAGTACATTCTACATTACTCAATACCCATGTTCGGCGTGCCACTAAGAGGGAGAAATAACCCCATATATTCAGCTATAACAGTTAAGCAAACTAAAGTATTTGTTACCGATAAAAAAGAAGAATGTAGTAGTATACCTCAAGTAAGTAAGCTAATTGATATATTAGAGGAAGAACTC
This sequence comes from Desulfurococcales archaeon, assembly GCA_027030065.1. Taxonomy (GTDB): domain Archaea; phylum Thermoproteota; class Thermoprotei_A; order Sulfolobales; family WANQ01; genus JALWGO01. The sequence goes on from JALVFK010000073.1 coordinate 4,892, forward strand.
GGAGAGAACCTTAATATTAAGATATGTATTCATAATCCAGATTACTCTCTTCCATATATATCGCATTACTCTATTTCTACAGCAGCATTATCTCTCCTATTATCTGAGCTTTTTGAACTAGATATAATAGACGTAACAGAGTCATTAATGGGTATCGAGGTAGAACTTTTCGATCACGTGCTAATACAAGTTATTCAAGCTCTACGTTTATCAATTGTTAACAATAGCCCACTACTATACAGATATGGTGAGAAACCCGTAATAGTGAAGGAGCCAGTACCTTGCTGTATTTCATTTAGAAAAATCAGTGTTAGTAATGAGAAAAATTACACCAAGCAACTCGTTTATAGTATAGGAGATTATGATAGCGAAATAGGTGATCTCGTAACAAAAATAGCTGGTTTAACAGTAATAAAAGCCTACAATACTATCCATGATGCAAATCGAGATCTAATGCTAATTAACACTTATTGTAGGATTGAAAACATGTTATGGTATCTAGAATACAGTTTTTTGCCTCCTCCGAAGGGCTTACAAGAAGTATGTTACAAGTGGATATCCAATATAGGTTCACCAGTACCAGTTTCTATCACGCTTAATCGCAATGAGTGTAAAGGAGGTGTAGAAGTATTATGTTAACGGTGCTAAAGATAGGAGGCAGTATTATAACAGACAAGTCAAGACCATATAGTATTAGGAAGGACGTCATTAAGAGAATAGCTAGAGAGGTGAAACCATACGTAGAGACAGGTAATAAACTAGTAATAATACATGGGGGAGGCAGCTATGGTCACTACATAGTAGATCTTCACAAAAAAATAGGTAAAGAGGAAGACGCCGAATATTATAGTAAAGTGACAATCGCTATGAATGAGCTATCTATTAGAGTAGCAGAATTATTTAGGATAGAATATCTCCCCGTAACCGTAATAGTATCTCATACCCTATTTGAACTAGATGATAACGGAAATATAATAGCCCACGACTTATCAATTATACAGAGGCATTTAGATAAAGGCATTATTCCAATGCTATATGGTGACCTAGTTTTAGGGGAGAAGGGGTTTCCAGTACTCTCTGGCGACGATATAGGCTGGTATCTTGCTTGTAAGTTAAATGCTAATAGACTCTTGTTTGCTACCTCCGTTGACGGTATATACGCTGGCCCCATAGGTCGGAGCCCTATCATAGACGTAATAGATTTCAGAGAAAATGGAGCAATAAACGCATTTTTCAATAACGCACCAGGCTTACCCGTACATGGGTACGATGTTACTGGTGGAATATGGAATAAAATAAGGTCAGCAAGGAAATATGGGTGTAAGAACTTAGACGTCTTAATATTTAATGGATTAGTAGAAGACAATATAAGGAAAGCCCTACTAGGAGAGAGAATAGTAGGTACAAGGGTGCTATTGTAGTTGTCTGAACAAACAAGGACGCGAAAATTAGAACACATAGAAATAGTCTTAAAAAAAGAAGTAGAACCACAGCGTACGACTCTTCTAGAACAAGTATATCTCGAACACAATTCATCTCCCGACCTCAGTATTGATGATATAGACTTATCATCAATGTTTCTAGGAAAACGTATAGCAGCGCCAGTTATGATTGCTGGAATGACTGGTGGCCACCCGGATACCACTACGATAAATGGGGCATTGGCTGAGATTGCAGAGGAATTAAATATAGCTATGGGTGTGGGGAGTCAGCGAGCCGCCTTAGAAGATCAAAGCCTAGAGTACACCTTCAGTATTGTACGTGAAAAAGCTCCTTCGATACCAGTTGTCGCGAACATTGGTGGCGCACAACTAGTTAAGGGGTATGGTATAAAGGAGGTTAGGAGAGCTATATCTATGATTAAAGCTGATGCTATTGCAATTCACTTAAATCCAGCTCAAGAAGTATTCCAGCCTGAAGGGGACAAAAACTTCAAAGGGCTAGTAAAAATAGTTGAAGAACTAGTTGATAACTTAGAAGTACCAGTTATAATAAAGGAAACGGGCGCCGGGTTGTCCGGTAGTACTGCTAGAATGTTCGCTGAAGTCGGAGTAGAATACTTTGATGTATCAGGTTTAGGTGGAACAAGCTGGGTTATGGTCGAAAAATATCGTTCTAAAGATGCTACTCTCAGCAATATTGCTAGTCTATATGGTAATTGGGGTATACCTACGGCACTATCAATAATAGACCTTGTATACAACGTTCCATCTACACATATAATTGCTAGTGGTGGCATAAGGAACGGTCTTGAAGTTGCAAAAGCATTAGCTTTAGGAGCGGAGATAGTAGCTTTTGCTGCACCAGTTTTAAGAAGATTACTTAATGAAGGCAAAGAATCTGCTAAGAGCTATATCAAAAAGATAATTGAAGAACTAAAAATAGCATTATTTCTAACGGGGTCAAATAAGCCACTAAAGTTATGGTCTCGTAATCTATATTTTGGTGAGGATATAATTAATTGGATGTATTCTAAAGGAATAGATATTAATGAGTACAACGATATAAGAAAAATGAGATTATCCTTGATAAATAAGTTTTAAACTCTGGGGTATTCAACCCTAGGAGAGTCCGAGTAATGTGGTAAGAGGCAGGAGTCATGGAAAGCAAGAACTTGAAGATAATGGCATATAGTAGAAAAATAATTGATAAACTTAATGCAGAATTATTATCCTATGTTAAAGGAGAACCAGCTGATCTCTACGAAGCATCGGCTCATCTATTGAAAGCTGGGGGTAAAAGGCTAAGACCAATACTATTACTTGCAGTCGCAAGAGGCTACGGGTTAGAAGAAGATAAAGCACTACCTGCTGCTATAGCTATAGAGTTACTGCATAACTTCACCCTTGTTCACGATGACATAATGGATAGAGACGCATTTAGGAGAAACGTACCAACAGTCCATAGCATATGGGGTGAAGCATTAGCTATTCTTGCTGGCGACTTATTATTTTCAAAGTCTTTTGAAGCAATACTAGATCTTGAGAAAAAAGGTATACGTCACGACCTAGTAGTTAGGGCTACACGAAAACTCGCATGGGCATCTGTAACAGTTGCGGAAGGTCAGGCATTAGACATGGATTTTGAGAAACGAGATGACGTAAGCGAGGAAGACTATATGTTGATGATTGAAAAGAAGACAGCAGCTCTCTTCCAGGCTGCCGCTGAGATAGGCGCAATAATAGCTGGTGCTTCCGAGGAACAAATAAAGCATATAGGCGAGTATGCACGGCTAGCAGGTAAAGCATTTCAAATAAGAGACGATATCCTGGGTTTAAAAGCTGATGAAAAGAAACTAGGAAAACCAGTTTTAAGTGATATAAGAGAGGGTAAGCGGACAATCCTTGTAATATATGCTTTAAGCAAACTAGATGCTAATAAGAGAAGAGACTTGTTATCCATACTAGGTGATCGTACAGCTTCCATAGAGAAGTTGCGTTATGCGGCAAGACTCATAGAAGATAGTGGTGCCGTCCAGTATGCATGGATAAAGGCTAGGAAACTAATAGATGATGCATTGAAACATCTTGAGAAATCAGGTGTCAACAACGAAGTATATGAAATGCTAAGCGAGTTGGCCGAATACATAGTCTCTAGGGAGAAGTAGTGAAGGAAGACTATGTATTTCCCGAAATCTATGTTGAAGATGGAGAATTAGAATCAAATAATTACCTCTTATTAAAAGATACTGGCGAAAAAGTAGAGTTCTCAGATAATTGTAATATAGAAAACCGTGAAGTAGTTTGTTTTGCAAAAGTACCTTACGATAATGCTCTTGAACTAATCGTAGATGTATACAATAATAGGATAAAAAGATCATTTATAACGAAAACAAGAGATGGTAGGCTCCTACTTGTTAAGTCTAGTGTTGTGCCTAAGATAATTGATATTCAAGGATGGATTGTGAGAATCTTAGTACAAGAAGGGGACATTGTTAAGAAATGGCAACGCATAGCATATGTTTTAACTAGAAAATATGAGACAAGAACTATTAAGTCCCCCTGGGAGGGTATAGTAACGTATATAGGCTATGTTTTTGGAGAAAAACCCGAGCATTACGTAATAGTGATGGTAGATAAAGATGACGTCAAATACATTGGGAGAACCAAATGAAGCAGAGATAAGAGAACTTGCACTAAAATACGCACTCCTAAACGCGGTGAAACATGAGGGTAAAGCCCAGTTAGGACCCGTAATGAGCAAGATTATAGGAGAGAAACCGGAGTATAGAAGAATAGCGAAAAAGATAGCAAAGATAGTATCTGAGATCGTAGAAGAAGTAAATAAGAAGCCCCTTGACGAACAACGTAGAATACTAGAAGAGAAATGGCCGGAACTCTTAACTGAAAGGAAGAAAGTTGAGAAAAAAGCAGAGCTTCCCCCACTTCCCAATGTTGAGAAATACAAGGTTATTAAAACAAGATTTGCTCCCAACCCGGACTTTGTATTACATCTCGGTAATGCGAGACCAGCATTACTAAGCTATGAATATGCAGTGAAATATAAGGGTAAGATGATCTTAAGATTCGAGGATACTGATCCAAGAATAAAGAGACCTCTAGCAGAAGCGTATAAAATCATTAAGGAAGACCTAGAATGGCTTGGTATAAAATGGGATGAAGAATACATTCAGTCATTGAGGCTTAACATATACTATGACATTGCTAGAAAGCTAGTAGAAAAAGGCGGAGCATACGTAGATCTATGTAAACCGGAGGAATTCCGGAAATACCGTAATAGTGGAAAACCGTGTCCTCATAGAGACAAACCTGTTGAGGATCAATTAGAGCTTTGGGATAAAATGCTTGAAGGATACTTTGGGGAGGGCGAGGCTGTTCTCCGTGTAAAGACTCCTCTAGATTATCCTGACCCATCGGTTAGGGAGTGGGTTGCTTTCAGAATAATAGATACGTCTAAAACGCCGCATCCTTTAGTGGGCGACAAGTATATTGTGTGGCCTACATACAATTTTGCAGCTGCTGTAGACGATCATTTAATGGGTGTAACACATATTCTTAGAGCTAAAGAGCATAAAACGAATACTATAAAGCAACAATTCCTATACAAGCATATGGGATGGGATTATCCCGAAGCAATACATTTCGGTAGATTAAAACTTGAAGGCTTCATGCTAAGTAAGTCTAGGATGCGTGAGTTAATGGAGAAGGAGGACTACGAAGGCTATGATGATCCTAGATTTGGTACATTAAGTGCACTAAGAAAGAGAGGTATAATGTCAGAAGCTATTAGAAATATAATAATGGAGGTTGGCGTAAAACATACTGATGCCGTAATAAGCTACGAGAACCTTTCAGCAGTTAACCGTAAAATAGTAGACCCTATTGCAATACGTCTTATGTTCACTCCAGATCCTGTCAAACTAATAATAGAGAACGCACCCAATAAAATAGAAGTAGAAATTCCACTCCACCCTTCCAACACTAGTCTCGGTAAGAGAAAAATAATATTAGAAGGAGACCCGTTAGAAGTGTATATTTCATCAAATGATGTAGAATTGATTAGAAAGCATAGTGGATTTAGGTTAATGGATCTAGGAAACCTTGAGTTAAAAGATATCGATGAAATAAACAAAACAATTGTAGCAGTGTATAAGGGTAATGTACTAGAGGAGGCTAGGCGCAAAAAACTACCGATAATACAATGGGTCCCCCTCAACGATAATGTCGAACTAGTGCTAAAGAAACCCTTAGGAGATAAACTACTACGTATAACTGGGAGAGCCGAGCCTTATACGAGAACTGTTAAAGAGAATACTATAGTACAATTCTTGAGAGTAGGATTTGCTAGAATACATAGTATAGGCGAGAAAATAATAGCCTACTATGCTCACGACTAATAACTACTTTCTCCTTAAACTTCTAATACAGCTAAACCCTTATATTCCACGCTTATAATACGGTTCTTAGCGACGACCAAAATATAGGGAGGAGGATGAACATGTCCAAACCATTTTACGTAAGATTTGAAGTACCCCCTGAACTTGCAGAAAAAGCGTACGAAGCCTTAAGAAAAGCTAGAGAAACTGGTGGAAAAATAAAGAAGGGTACAAATGAGGTAACAAAAGCAGTTGAGAGAGGCCTAGCAAAACTAGTACTAATAGCTGAAGACGTAGATCCCCCTGAAATAGTAGCCCACTTACCATTACTATGCGATGAAAAGAAGATTCCATACGTATACGTGCCAAGCAAGAAGAAGCTAGGAGAAGCAGCAGGAATAGAAGTAGCTGCAGCAAGTGCATGCATCATAGATCCAGGTGCAGCTAAGGAACTAGTAGACGAAATAATCCGCGAAGTTAACGAGATAAGAGCAAAGACCGGAAAATAACCTAGCCTTTAAGAAGCAATAAAATATTAAGTCAGCACAACATCGCAAAATAAGTATTTTTTAAACTAAAAATACAATAATTCTGCTAGGATATTTCTGATATTTAAAGTAGAATTGAACATACTTTACCTACGGCTTGTAAGCTTTCTGGCTTCTCTCTCTGTTTCACGAAGTATTAGTATATCTCCTACTCTAACGGGTCCTTTTACGTTCCTCGTTAGTATTCTCCCTTTATCTCTGCCTTCAAGTACTCTTACACGAACTTGAGTTATCTCGCCAGTTACACCTGTTCTCCCAATAAGCTGTATAACTTCAGCTGGAAATCCTATTTCTTCTATTATCGGCGATGTCTTTTTCCTAGCACTCATCTTCTGGCTTCACCCCTAGCGTGATACGAGTATAGGAAGGTTTAAAGTTCTTTTGCATATATGAATCCGTAAACCCTAAAAACCTTTACTTAGGATTAGGCTCTGGAGCGTGGAGAGGATGCCGAAGGTACATGTATGTAGCTTTTGTGGAAAGCCTATAGAGCCTGGTACAGGTTTAATGTATGTAAAAAACGATGGCACCGTCCTCTGGTTCTGTTCAAGTAAGTGTTTTAAGAGTTATAAAATGGGTAGAGACCCGCGCAGGCTAAAGTGGACGGTAAAGTTTAAAGAAGCGCGTTCACGTTAAAGTACAATCAAAGCTAACTAACTATGTAGAGATAGAGAAAAGGGCGATGAATGTGACTGTTGAGAGAACATATGTAATGATAAAACCCGATGCTGTCTCCCGTGGACTAGTGGGAGAGATAATTTCGCGATTCGAGCGAAAGGGGTTTGAGATAAAGGCCTTAAAAATGTTTAAGTTTACGCGTGAGTTAGCAGAGGAGTTCTATGCTGAGCATAAAGGCAAGCATTTCTTCAACGATTTAATAGAATTTATTACATCGGGTCCCGTTGTTGCAATGGTATTAGAGGGAGAAAACGCAGTAGAAACCGTTAGGATTATGATAGGTATAACAGATGGTAGAAGAGCTTCACCTGGCAGTATACGAGGAGACTATGCATTAGATATCACCAAAAACGTAGTTCATGCATCCGACTCGCTTAAAACAGCGGAGAGAGAGATAAACTTAATATTCAAGCCTAATGAAATAGTTGACTAAATTTAAAAAGGCCTAGAATTTTACTCCCATTACAAACCCGTATGTTGGGTTCTGTTTCCGCTTAATCTTTATTATTTCCTTTAACACCATTTTCTCGTCATCACTAAGATCCTCGAGGAACTTTGCGATCAATGTTCTAGCATGGTTATCTGGTATATCAGTATACATTACGTCGCCTTCATCTATATGTCGTCCAACCATAATGTTCCCTCTTATCGATATAGCTACTGACATACCAGCTCTCGCTTCTGGTAAAGTCTTCCCTCTATCCTGTATCTGCATAATTCTTCCTAGAGGTCTTCCATCTTCACGCATTAAGGGATATCCAGGTTTTATTATTCCACCGAGAACCTCTACACCAACTATGACAGGTTCGCTTCGTCTAAAGACGAAACCTGGTATTATTCTAACCTTACCAGGTCTCACAAGAGACTCTAGTTCTCTTCTCCTACGCTCCTCTCTAAGCTTGGTGACCCAGTCTTCGTATTCTTCTAGTAGTCTATAAACAACATTGTGTCTAAATATCTTTATACCAGCCTTTGTTGCTTCTTCTCTAGCTTCAGGTAGTATTTTTACATTGAATGCTAGTATTACACCATATTCTTCTATCTCATTTTTCGTAATAGCAGCTTCGAGGACGTCGCGTTTCGTAACGGGGCCTACATCAGCTATTCTAACGGGGATACCCTTATTCTTTAATGTTATAACTAGAGCCTCTAATGTGCCAAGAGTATCAGCTTTTACGACAACACCTTTGGTATCAGTTCTTATTTTTAATGATTCTACTTCTTCCTTAACCTTCTTTACGTACTCGTCTAGAAGAGACTTATCTGGAACAACGAGGAGAGGTGCGCCAGCAACAACACCTTCCAAATCGGGGGCTGCTATCTTTACTCCAGCAGCAGCAGAGACTTCTTCTACGCTAATAAATCTACCCTCATGGGCTCGCATTTCTTGGAGTGGGCGTGGCATTAAGAGGGCTCTTACTTTTGTTACAATAGGTTTCTCTAATCCTCCAACTACTATTATATCGCCTTTTCTTAGTATTCCATCATATATTATAACGTCTATTGTGGTGCCAAGACCGGGTTCTTCCTTTACTTCGAGTACTACTCCCTTGGCTGGCCCCTTAGTTATCATTAGCCTTTTCGCCATATACTGTTGTATCAAGCCAGCAAGTACTGCTAGGAGTTCGGGAATACCTTCACCAGTTTTCGCTGAAACGGGGACAATAGCAACTGTTTTTGTAAAGTCTCTTATCCTATCAAATCTATCAGCTTGGAATCCAAGACGATATAATTCTCCGACCATTCGGTATATTCTATCATCTAGTTCCTGCTGTACTAGTGGGTCTTGTTTTCGGATGGAGAAGAGGAAGGGTTGGTTAGGATAAGGTTTCCAACCGCTTATTCGGTCTATTTTATTGGCTGCTATAAGGAAGGGTACTTTACGTGCCTTTAATATTTCAATGCTTTCATAAGTCTGATTTTGGAATCCATCAATTACATCGACTACGACGATTGCAAAATCTGCTACACTTCCACCTCTCCTACGTAGGTTTGAGAACATCTCATGACCAGGAGTGTCTATGAATAAGAGACCGGGTATTCTGAGTTTAAAGGGAATAATCTTTTTTAGTGGCTCGGCTATCTTCTCAATAACATCTGATGGAACAATACTTGCACCTACATGCTGGGTTATCGCACCCGGTTCTTTTAACGCTACGGTAGTTCCCCTAATCTTATCTAATAACGTAGTTTTACCATGATCTACGTGTCCTAGTACAGCTATTATCGGCTGCCTAAGCCTTCCCTCCTCCCTTTTACTCCGAGAGGCACTCATTTCATTCACCTAGTGAAAACTATGGAGAAATGCTAGTTTATAACTAGTCATGACTCTAAAAACAATTTTAAAGCCGTGATACACAAATACCCCTGCACAGAGCAAGTTTAGAAGGACAAGAACTAGGTGGGAACTCGTTGACAGAACTAAAAAGATGGATCGTAGTCTCGGATCCTAAGGCAAAGGATACACCAGTAGTGAAAGTGAAGCTCAAGGGAGTAGGACTTGATGAACTATTGGGATTAACTAATGAGGAAACGAAAAAGAAGTTGGTATCAAAACTAATAGAAAGTACATTAAGTGGCGCCTTCAAAACAGAGAGCCTATTAGAAAAAATAATGTTTGAGGCATTCCAAGAAGCCCTAAATAGTTTTGCGAGAAAGAAAGGCTTCAGCCTCAACAAGGCGTTAGAAGAAGTAAAGAAGGAGGAAATGCTAGCTGATGCACTAGTAAACGACGCATTAAAGATAATCAATACATGGATAAAAGAGGGACGCACATTACCAATAGCCTACATGAACCCCAAGCTCATAGAGAAACTAAAGGCTGAGCATAGAATAGTAACGTTTAGGTACTGGAAGGATAGAAGCCTAAGAGAGAAAATAAACATTAGAGCAATTGTTGAACCCAAAGAAGACCTACCGGAAGACGAAGCCATTACAATAATGGATGTACTATTAGATAAAATTGGGGAAACAGAAGTAGAAGTAGAAGCTTTTAGAGCAAAAGCATGGCAAGTAGTAGTCGATGATAAGATAGCATCAAAGCTTCTCGGTTTAAAAATAGGTGACATAGTTGACGGATCAATAGTAGGATTAGACAACGTTAAGTTAAAGATAACTGGAGGCTCGGATGCAACAGGAATACCGATGAGACCAGACGTACCAGGTCCCGTAAAGAAGAGGGTCTTACTAAGCGGGCCACCAGGATTTCACCCCAGATTGAAGGGAGAAAGAAGAAGGAAAATGGTTCGAGGAAACGTTATTTCAGATGGCACAGTAAAGAGAGACAAAATGGTACAAATAAACACCGTAATAGTTTATTCCCCACAAGATTAGTCTTTCTATACGCCTCCCTAAACTTCACTAAAAGCAATTCCAAGAACATTATTTTATCCAGTACTACAGATAGTAGTATGCAAGAACAAGGGTGATAACAATGGTTTGGGAGCCCAGACAGCCAGAAGTAAATATAGGAGTAGTAGGCCATGTCGACCATGGTAAGACTACGCTAGTGCAAGCCTTAACTGGAGTATGGACTGCTAGGCACTCAGAAGAGCTAAAGAGAGGAATGACCATAAAATTGGGATATGCTGAAGGAAATATAGCTAAATGCGAAGACTGCAAAGAACCGGAAGCCTATACAACCGAGCCATCATGTAAGCACTGTGGAAGCGACTCCATACCAAGACTTTTAAGAAGAGTATCATATGTTGACGCGCCTGGCCACGAGGTTCTTATGGCAACAATGCTATCGGGAGCAGCTATAATGGATGGTGCTATCCTCGTTATAGCTGCTAACGAGCCATGTCCTAGACCACAGACGAGAGAACACTTTGTAGCTCTCGACATTATAGGTATAAGAAACCTAGTGATTGTTCAGAATAAAGTAGATGTTGTAACACGTGAACAAGCATTAGAAAACTATAAGCAGATAAAGAAATTCGTTGAGGGCACGTGGGCTGAGGATGCACCAATAATACCTGTAAGTGCGTTGCATAAGGCAAACATAGATATATTACTACAAGCAATACAAGAATATATTCCTACACCTAAACGCGATCCAACAAAACCGCCATTAATGTTCGTTTCAAGAAGTTTCGACGTAAATAAGCCAGGTACTCCTCCAGAAAAACTTCAGGGAGGAGTAGTAGGAGGAAGCATATTGCAAGGAGTTTTAAGAGTAGGCGATGAAATAGAGATTAGACCTGGAATAGAAATAAGAAAACACGGTAAATCAGAGTACCAGCCTCTTTATAGCGAGGTTGTGAGTCTAAGATTTGGTAACTTAGAAGTAAAGGAGGCTAGACCGGGAGGGTTAGTAGCTGTTGGAACAAAACTTGACCCTTCTCTAACAAAAGCTGATAGACTAATAGGAAATGTTGTAGGTAAGGCTGACCAGTTGCCACCAGTATATAATCATCTAAGAATACAGTATAAGTTGTTGGAAAGAGTTGTTGGAACACAGGAATTAATCAAAGTTGAGAAACTTAGAGTTAAAGAGCCATTAATGATAACAGTTGGTACAGCAATTACTCTAGGAATAGTCACAAAGGTTACAAGAGACGAAGTAGAAGTGGTTTTAAGAAGACCAGTTGTTGCTTGGAAGGGTGCTAGAGTAGCTATAAGTCGTCAGGTACGCGGTAGGTGGAGGCTTATAGGGTGGGGTATAGTAGCAGAGTAAGGAAGTGCTGTGTTATAATAGATACGAATATTCTACTCTTATTAGCGGATGGATTAAATGTTTTTGAGCAAATAGATGAGCTATTACTTACAAAATGCGAATACATTATACCCTCTATAGTTATAGGAGAGATAAACAAGATAGCTAGTAGTGGGAAGAATAAGTTAAAGCGTAAGGCATTAGCATCGCTACAACTTCTTGAGAAACTCAAGAAAAAATACGCTATAAGGATAGTCGAGATAAATACTGTAGGATTTAGTGTCGATGACACATTAATTGATCTCGCCGTGTCTATGGGATGTTATATAGCCTCCAATGATAAGGGTTTGAGAGCAAAAGCTCGGAGAAGAAGCATACCCGAAATATATTATAGGGAGGAAAAGGGAATGTTAGAAGCGTCAAAAGAATTTATCTAGGACTTAAGCATAGAATTCGCGACGAGTAAAAGAGGAGGGCGATTCTATATTGTTCAAAATATATGAGGTAAAAGGAATAGTAAGAATACCGCCAGAATACTTCGGGGTAGCCGATGTAAATAGTGTTGCCGCAAAAGTCCTACGAACACAATATGAGGGCTACATAGATCCTTCAATAGGGTTAATTATTGCAGTATACGATGTAAAAGCCTCAGATGAAGGCCTAATAATACATGGAGACGGTGCAACATACCACGAAGTCCATTTCAAATTATTAGTATTTGCACCACGTGAAAGAGAAATTGTAGAAGGCGAGGTAGTTAGCGTAAAGAATTTCGGCTTATTCGTAAACATAGGGCCTCTTGATGCACTTGTACATAAATCACAGATAACCGACGAGGAACCATTAGACTATGATGCGACTCGCGAAATATTCATTGGTAAGAAAACAAAGCGTGTAATAGGTAGAGGCGATAAAATAAGGGGTATGATAACGGCAGTTAGTATGCAGGCTACGGCACGTCAACCCAAAATTGCTTTAACAATGCGCCAGCCATTCCTAGGTAAATTAGAGTGGATTAAGAAACAAATAGAGGCATTGAGAAAAGCTGGTGAGGAGTAGAGAAATGTCAAGTAGGAGTAGAAGACATAAACGACCCTTCAAGGCCTGCAGAAAATGTAAGCTTTTAGTACCATTAGAGGAAGAGAGATGTCCTAATTGTGGTTCTACGGATTTCACAGAGGAATGGGAGGGTATGCTAATAGTAATCGATCCAGAGGAATCTAGACTAGCACAAGCACTAGGGATAACCAAGCCAGGTAAATATGCAATAAGGGTACGTTAGCTTAATGCTCGTATACGGTTTTTGCCTACCAGATAAGTATAGAGGTGAATTCAAGCCTCCACGTGGGGTAGTACTCTCAAGTAATCCTCAAGCAAACATCCACTACTTAGAAGAGATAACGAATTCTTATAGGGGGGTAATAGCTGTAGGAGACTATGTAACATATAACATGTTATCCGCAGGCATTAAGCCTACAATAGCTGTAATAGACTATAAGACGCTTCGAACCAAAAACATAAATTTCAACTTCAAAAAATACTATAGTAAACAAGTAAAAATCATTAATCCTCCCGCAATGATAAGTGCTTCCTCGTTGAAAAAAATACAAAGTTTAAGCGAAGATACTCTAGTAGAAGTTATAGGTGAAGAAGACCTACTCCTCCTTCCCTTCATTCTTCTACCAAGATATTATGGCTACTTGATAGTATACGGTCAACCGGGTAGAGGTATGGTTATAGTGGAAAACAATATTCTAGCGAGGAAAACAGCTATAAACTTCTGGATACTCTTAAAACCTTGCATAAACAAGAGGGTGGGAGAAAAACGAGAACATACGGGGGATAGACCGTGAGCTCTGAAAGAAAGATAGAATTAGGCGAGGGTTATAGTGTCAGTATTATAAGTGAACAATATAATCCGCTAATAAAGCGTCGAGAACTAGTCTTACTTATTCATCACATCGGTAAGGGAACACCTGAGAGAATGGCTTTAAGAGAAGCAGTGGCTAAAGCCTATCAAGTCGATGAGGAACAAGTATATGTTAGAAAGATGGTATCAGAGTTTGGTATGGGGGCTACAAGAGCCTTCGTACACATATATGATTCACCCGAACGTGCAAAGGAGTTTGAACCCGAATATATTAGGAAAAGACATACAGGAATGGTTGTAATACAAGCAGAGGGTGGTGCCTAAAATGTCCTGGGTTCACAAATTATATGAATATGACTATAATACTGGTAAGATAAGATTAAAGAACAAGAAATGTCCTCGATGCGGTAGGATTATGGCCTTCCATAAGAAACCTAGACCGAGATGGCACTGCGGGTATTGTCACTACACAGAGTTTGTCTCCCAAACAAAATAATATTTCTGATATCTGGGGATTATAATAGAGATGATTATACTAGGAATAGAATCTACAGCCCACACTTTTGGTGTAGGAATAGTTAGAGACAAAGATCCTTTTATTTTAGCAGATGTCAGAGCTAATTATGTCCCGAAAGAGGGCGGTATACATCCAAGAGAGGCCTCTAGATTTTTTGCCACAAAAGCTCATGAGGTTATTAAACAAGCTTTAGAGCAAGCTAGAATAAGCATAAATGATACCGATGCTATAGCTGTGGCACTAGGTCCTGGTCTCGGACCATGCTTACGTGTTGGTGCGACTATAGCACGCGCACTGGCGTCGTTCTTTAACAAGCCATTGGTACCAGTAAATCACTCAGTAGCACATGTTGAAATAGGATTGAAGTTAACGGGAGCTAGGGATCCAGTTATAGTATATCTAGCAGGAGGGAACACTATGATAATAGCTTTCAACGATAAACGCTACAGAGTTTTCGGAGAAACACTCGACATAGCGCTAGGAAACCTTATCGATGTTTTCGCTAGAGAAGTGGGACTAGCTCCACCCTATGTTCGAAAAGGAGTACATGTCGTAGACGAATGCGCCGATAAAGGATCCAAACTATTGAACCTACCTTACATAGTTAAAGGCCAAGACGTGTCCTTCTCTGGCCTACTTACAGCTGCATTAAAACATTATAAGACAGGTAAATATAGATTAGAAGACATTTGTTACACGCTTAGAGAAATAGCTTATTCAATGGTTGTTGAAGTATCTGAGAGAGCACTAGCACATACAGGTAAGAACGAGATATTATTGGTTGGAGGAGTAGCTGCAAGTAAGAGATTACAAGAGAAGTTTAAACTAATGGCAAAGATATACGATGCAAGCGTTCACGTAGTTCCGCCTCGATATGCAGTAGATAATGGTGTAATGATAGCATGGACTGGGTTATTAGCCTATAAACATGGCGTAGTAATTCCAGTTGAAAAGGCAGTAGTAAGGCAGAGATGGCGTTTAGACGAGGTGGAGATACCCTGGAGAAGCTAGAATTAATATACAAGGGGGCTGAAGCCTACCTCTTTAGGTCAACATTTCTTGATACAGATGTAATTGTAAAATACAGGTTACCGAAACCATATCGTGATCCATTATTGGATAGGAGAATACGTCGAGACCGTACGATTCTGGAAGCGAGAATTATAGCAAGAATAAAAGAACTAGGTGTCCCTGTTCCAACACTCTACATGGTTGACCCGGAGAAAGCAATAATTATAATGGAGTACATTCATGGTATACGTTTAAAGGAGTTAATAAACCATGCAAACATATCTACTATAGAAACCTATGTAAGAGAAGTCGGGAGAAGCATAGGAATAATGCATAGCGCGGGTATAGTCCACGGAGACCTCACGACATCTAACATTATAGTAAAAGAAGACACCCCATACATTATTGATTTTGGACTAGCACAATATAGTGATGAATTAGAAGATAAAGGAGTAGACATACACCTATTTCTACGAAGCCTAGAAAGCACACATCCACGCTTCGTGGATAGGCTTTTCAAAGCATTTATGAAAGGCTACGAAGAAATAGTTGGTAGTAGAGGAAAAGAATCAATATTAGAAAAAGTTAGAGAGATAAGAATGCGTGGAAGATATGTTGAAGAAAGAAAACTTCGAAAACAATAACATCGTAGACATGAATGTATTGTATTTTGTTACTGGGAATAAGGGAAAATATAGGGAGGTGGCAGAGCTAGCTAAAAAGTATGGCCTAGTAGTAGAAATGTTAAATATAGAAAAAATAGAAATACAGAGCGATGACATAAGAGAAATCGCCTTATTCTCAGCGAGATGGGTAGCCGCTAAGATTCGTAGAAAAATTCCGATAGTAGTAGAAGATGCTGGATTATTCATTGAGGCATTGAACGGGTTTCCTGGTCCTTACTCAAGCTATGTATATAAGACTCTAGGTTTAAATGGTATATTAAAGCTATTAGATGGAATAGAGAATAGGAGGGCATATTTTAGAGCAGTAGCAGTACTGGAACACCCAGTTCTAGGGGAACAAGTATTTGAGGGGATAGTTTATGGTAGGATAGCACATTATCCTAGGGGGACTGGTGGTTTTGGTTTTGATCCAATATTTGTGCCCGAAGGAGAGGAGAAAACCTTCGCTGAACTACCTGTTAGTGATAAAAACAAGTATTCGCATAGGGCTAGGGCTTTTAGAAAACTCTTTGAGTGGATTAGGTCTAGGTTCAGCAAAGCTTAAAGTTTCTCACACATAATGCTATGTGCTGAATAAGAGGTAGTCTAACCAAGTCAACGCGTTTGGAGAAGGGTGTAAAATATTGAACAAGCGTAGAGAAAAAGGTAAATCTCACTCAACAAGACCTGCACGCATTGGTCCTCCAAAGTGGGTAAGGTTTTCGCCAGAAGAAATAGAGGGTCTTATAATAGAGTTGGCGAGAAAGGGTTATGGTCCTTCAATGATAGGTATAATACTGAGAGACCAGTACGGTATACCGCTGGTAAAGTCTATTCTAGGTAAAGGTATAACAGAAGTACTGGAGGAGCATGGAATGTCTCCTCCATTACCAGAGGACCTCTTACAGTTGATAAAGAAAGCCGTGAACCTTAGGAGGCATTTAGAGGAGCACCCTAAGGACAAGCATGCTAAGAAGGGATTGATAGACCTAGAATCTAAGATACATAGACTTGTGAAATACTATAAGAGAATAGGCAAATTACCGCCAGACTGGAAGTACTCACCAGAGAAAGCAAGACTATTAGTTGCGAGTCTATTCCAGGCAACAGGAAGATGATCCATTGCTTCACTCATATATTTCTGGTGCGGAAGAGGATAGCAGCCTAGCGGTAAAGGTATCTCAAGAATTCTTTAAACAAGTATACGATTATAAAGCGCTCAGAATAATACTTTATCCTTCACTAGAAGGATATATGGCTTCAGCTATACTTTTGAAAACATTATCTGTTAGTGATATTGAGGTTATAGTGAATCCTACTTTAAGTAAGAGTGGAGAATACGATGAGCCAGCTATAGTGTTGGGTTTTAGGGATAGAGTGGACGTTATAGCTCCATATGTACTACAGATAGTCAAGAACAAGAGGATAAGCGAGAATCTCGGCAAGGGTAGGAGAATAGGGATTTTCTCCTCGTATCCAGCTTTTGTTGCAAAAATGCTTGAAAATAATATTGTTATAACCGATGAAGTGATGATTTTCTCAATAGTCTCATCAGTAGCGCGTGGGAGTATTAAAGGCATAGACTATGAATACATCAATAAACTATTAGAGAAAAAAGTATTGGAACAATATGATGCTGCGCTAAAAATATATGAATGGCATAGAAAGCCTCTATGCGATGCACTCGCCTTAACCATAGAACCCTACATACCCGGTATTTCGGGTAGAAAGGATAACTGTATATCTATGCTGTCTAGTGAAGGCATAAAAATTATCGATGAGAAAGGTAACTATAGGAAAATACTTGATTTAAACGAGAATGAATTGAAACGGGTCGTTAATCTACTATATACTACTATCTCAGCTAAGAGCAAGATAAAATTAGGCCCAAGTGAAATAGTTTCAAAAACTTATATCATCTTAAAAGAAGACTTTGTAGGAGCAACTGATATACGATTCCTTTACCAATCACTACTCTATGGTTCAGAAATATATGGCCCTGAATACGTTACCGCACTGCTATTGAACAAGTTATACATGGCCTATATTAGTAGCCTCTATGAGGAGAACATTCCAAGATACGCTCAAGAATTAGCACAAATAATAAAATCCCAACCACTCGAAACAGAGAAAACGATAGTCGTTAATGCTAACTTCCTCGTCCCTCCATCACTTGTCTCAAGCATATTAAAAATATACCATAACATTACGGGGAAGCCAGTAGTAGTCTGTACAGAATCCAAATGCATATTATCTCTTGAAAATCTACTCCAAGAGAACTATAGAGTAAAAGATACGGAGGATAAGCTAAACGGACTAATACTAGAAGATAAAAACTATGAGAGTCTTGAGGAATCAATATATTGAATACTAAAATAAAAACTGAAATAATAATTTCCGGAATAGACCCGCATTTAGCAGAAGCAATAAGAAAGACGCTAGAGCCGGACAATATAGGTGTCCCTGAGGGTATAAGTATAAAAATAATGGAGGAAGAAGACAAGATTAGGATCATTGTTGAATATATGGGGAGTCCTAGAAATATTTTAACGCTTAGGAATACTGTTGATGATCTTCTCGAACACTTAAATATAGCTGTTAAAGCTATAGAGAGCGTAAAAAATAATTAACACTTATTTGCTAGGTAATCTAGCAAGTCTGCAGGGTTGAGTAGTCGTGCCAGCAAGAGCAGTAAGAGACAAATGGAAGCTCAAGAAGTGGTATACTGTAATAGCTCCACCTGTATTCAATAATGCTATTCTTGGTACCACGCCAGCAGATGATCCATTAAAGCTAATAGGTAGGGTCATGGAGGTAACTCTCTATGATCTAACTGGTGACTTTACACAAGTACATGTAAGGCTTTACTTCCAGATAATCAATGTTGAAGAAGACAAAGCATTCACTAGGTTTAAGGGTCATGAGCTAGCTCGAGATTACATGAAGAGCCTTATAAGGAGAAGGAGTAGTAAGATCCAAGGAATATTTAATGTAACGACAAAGGATGGATATGGGCTCAGAATAACATCGGTAGCACTAACAGCTCATCGATGCAAGACCTCTCAGAAGAAGGCTATACGTAAAATAATGCAGGAAATAATAACTAAACGAGCTTCTGAAATGACTTTTGACGAACTAATACAGGCAATGTTATTCGGCGACCTAGCACATGAGATATTCCAGGAGGCAAAGAAAATATACCCATTGAGAAAAGTTGAAATATACAAATCAAAGCTACTAACAATCCCCGGTCCTCAAGGACCGCAGCCAGCAGTTGTAGTATCTCCATTAATGTTTAAGTCGAGGTAGAATACTTCTTTTATAAAGGATTGAAACTTGTCATGCAATAAAATCCTCATAAAGACAAAACTAGGCTATGAACGAATAGTTGCTTCAAGAATAAAGGATCTAGATCCTTCTTCAAAAGTAATTCCAGCACCAAAAGGATTTAAAGGATTAGTACTCGTTGAATCGGAAAATAAGGATAGATTGGCTGAAGAGATATTAAAGAATGTGGTTGAAGCTGAGAAAGTTTTTGTTCCTCAAGTATGCGTAAAAGCTAATATAAACGATATAATAGAGGCAGTTAAACTAATTATTGATAAAATAGGTGGAGAGGAAACATTTGCTGTAAGGACCAATAGGAGAGGAAAACACTCCTTTACGAGCATTGACGTGAACATAGCTTTAGGCGATATCGTTAGAAAAAACACTGGCGCTCAAGTAAACCTAACGAGACCGGACAAGATACTACAAGTCGAAATAATAGGTGATGAAGCTCTTTTAGCAATAGTACCTGGCTCCATAGAGTACAAGAAAAAGAAGCCCGGAAAACACGATCTATACAAACTATTCTGGAGGTTAAGCATAGTACAAACACCCTATCTTGGTCCCATAGATGCGGTAAAAACTATGGGGCTGCGAATAGGAAGAGAGGTACAAAACTTTGAAGTAAAGGAATACATTGTGGCACCAACTGGTCTAGTAGACGCTTTCGAACTAGCTGTATTCATTAACTCATTGATTGAAGGCATAAATTCTAGATATGATATTCAGAAAAAGAGCTATGGTCGTAAGGTACAAAAAGTTAGTGTTAAGCTAGAGGATCTATACTCACTCGTTCGCGATAGAAGAAATGAGGTAATAATAGTATTTGAACCTGAAGGCGAACCTGTATCCAAGCTTAGAAGCGAACTAGAAGAACTAATATTGAAAACTAGGAAAAGAGTTAACTTACTATTTGGTTCTCGTGAGGGTGTGCCATTAGGCGTATATAGGTTTGCTGACCTAGTAGTTGATATAGCACCAGGTATAACATTATCAACCGAGTACGCTGTAGCTTCGGCACTAATAGCAATTGGAACTATACTTCATGAATCATTGGGGGAAACGCTTGAAGGCAATAATATTAGCGGCAGGTAAAGGTATAAGATTAGAACCTATAACGCATACTCGTCCAAAACCATTAATACCAGTAATGAATAAACCTCTTCTATTCCACACATTAGATGCTATAAAAAATGCGGACATCAATGATATATTTATTGTAGTAAGTTATCTAAAAGAAAAAATAATAGAAGCAATCGAAAATTATAAGGCAAAAAACAGAGTTAATATAAGAATAGTTGAACAAGAAGCTCCTTTAGGCACTGGTCATGCTGTAAAAATTCTTGAGCAATATGTAGATGAACCCTTTATCCTAGTATATGGGGATCTATACATAGATAAGAAGGTTTTAAAGAAAATAGTGGAAAAAAAGCCACCAATAATGAGTTTAACGAGAGTAGAAAATCCTAGAGAGTACGGTGTTGTAGTGACTAGGGACGACTATATCATAGACATTATAGAAAAACCAAGCTATGAACCCCCTTCCAACATGATAAATGCTGGTGTTTATTACTTAACACCAGAAATATTCCATTATCTTGATAAAATAAAGAAATCACCACGTGGGGAGTACGAGATAACTGATGCATTAAAGCTTATGATAAAGGATAATGTAAAGCTAAGTTACATAATATTAGAAAAGGATGAGTGGTCTGAGATAGGTAGACCCTGGGATATATTATCCATACATGAGACGCTATTGAGAAAATTAGAGCAATCACGTATAATGGGTGAAGTAGAAGAGTATGTTAAGATTAAGGGCCCCGTTATAATAGAGGAGGGTTCTCGGATAAGAAGCGGTACATACATTACAGGGCCAGTTTATATTGGTAAGGACACAATAATAGGTCCCAATAGTTATATCAGACCCTATAGTGTCGTTGGCGATGATGTGAGAATAGGCAATGCCGTTGAAATAAAGAATAGCGTTATAATGGAGCACACTAGAATACAACATCTCTCATATGTCGGTGACAGTATAATATGTGAAAATGTAAACTTTGGGGCGGGAACTATCACAGCAAATCTACGCTTTGATGAAAAGGAAGTAAAAGTTACTGTAAAAGGCAAGAGAATTTCAAGTAAGCGGAAAAAGCTTGGCGCCATTGTAGGAGGCTACGTTAAAACAGGTATAAATGTTTCATTGATGCCGGGTGTAAAGATAGGAGCGTATTCCTGGATAGCCCCCGGAGCTGTTGTAGACAAGGATGTACCCAAAAACACGTTTCTCAAGATAAAAATAGAATACTATTATGATAAACTACCTACGAGCTAGGGCAGCAACTATTTTTATAACATCATCGTCTTTCAACACGTAGTCTTCACCAACTCGTTGTTTGGTTTTAGCGTTAATTGCATATAGGAAGGATTTACCAAGATCTGTATGAATCATATAGGCTAGTTCTCGTGCTGTTGTCCCTCGTTTAACTAGGTATACATCTGGTAAGATATTGCCGTGGTGATCAGTGAACTTGTTTTGATCCTCAACCGGATATACTGTTATCATATCAAGTAGTTCGAAGAAGGCTCGATTAAGTACTTCTTGTACTCCAGTAGAACCCCACTTCTTTAGCACATGTTCTCTAATGTATTCTAAACCTTTTCTCTGTCGAGGTGTTAGGCGAGACTCATCTATTATTTCAAAGTCTCTATCACCAGGCAAATATTTTATGAACCCAGCCTTTGCAGCCCTTCTAAGTGCTAGTTCAGCCTCAGCACTAACTGGTACTATTATACGATTATGGTAACGTTCCCTCAAGCGTCTAATGTTCTCCTCAGCCTGGGGTAAATCCGCTTTATTAGCAGCAATTATCATAGGCTTAGATATTTCGCGTAATGTATAAGCAAACTTCTTCAATTCCTCCTCGCTCCACGTAGAGAGCTTTTTAGACTCTAATCCTGTTCTTCTCAAAGTCTCAACTACATGGTGTTTCTTTATGGATAGTCCCGACAAACGCTCTGTTAAAGCATCAATAACATCCACTCCACCGCTATCGACATGTCTAGCAAATTTTTGCCAGTCGCGTGATATTATTCTATAAAACCATTCATTTACCTCAAATTCTATGCGTTCAACTTCCTCTATTGGATCATAGGTTCCAGGGGGAACGGGTCTACCCTCCTCATCAGTGGCTCCTGCAGCATCTATAACGTGTATCAATACATCTGCTTGACGTAGATCATCCATAAACTTATTTCCAAGACCTCTTCCACGATGAGCGCCTGGAATTAATCCTGCTACATCCATTATTTTAACTGGTATAAACCTCCACCCATCAATACATAGAGAGTTCTTTGGATCACATTTAGGTAGTCCTAGCTCTACGTGAACACATTTCTTACGGAGATAGCCTACACCTATATTTGGCTTTATGGTAGTAAAGGGTCTATTAGAGACCTCAACAGGTACTAGTGTAGCTGCGGCAAAGAATGTAGACTTACCAACATTAGTTTTACCTATAATTCCCACAAGTGGTTGTGGTGGTGGCAAACTATCATACCTCCTATAATCAAAGGTTAGGTTAACCTTAAAACCTCTACTCAGCAATGTATAAGGAGGCTAGAAAACGGGTGCGCATCAGATGGCTCAGTCAATGTATCACTATATAGCTCAGCTCTGGAAAAGACCCTTTGAAGGCGAAATGAAGGAGTTGATGAAGCAGAGGCTAATAGAGTGGCGCAGACAGCCTGTTATTGTTAGAATTGATAAGCCGACAAGAATTGATAGAGCACGCAAACTAGGATATAAGGCAAAGATAGGATTCGTAGTAGCTAGGATAAGAGTTAGAAAAGGTGGTCTAAGAAAGCCTAGGCCAAATAAGGGGAGAAGACCTAAAAGAATGGGTATCTATGGATTCTCTCCCGCAAAAAGCCTAAGGCTCATTGCGGAGGAGAGAGTAGCAAGAAAGTTTCCAAACCTAGAAGTACTAAATAGCTACTATGTCGGAGAAGACGGATTATATAAGTGGTACGAAGTAATACTAGTAGACCCGCACCACCCATCGATATGTAATGACCCCGATATTAACTGGATATGCGAGAAGCAACACAAGGGAAGAGTATTTCGCGGTCTAACAAGTGCTGGAAAGAAAATGAGAGGACTTAGAAAAAGCAGAGGACTCAAGTACACGATAAAGCATAAGTGGAAGAAGAAGCAGAAAGAAAGAGAACAGAAGAAGAGACATGAAGCAAGTAGAGGCTCAAGACTAATAGCTCCCGATGAGATCAGAGAGAAATATCATAAAGGAGACCTACAGTAAACTCAGTTCTTTAAACCTAAACAACCATAACACTTTCACGCTCGTTTGATTTTATTAGCTTTAAAGTACTTTTCAATTAATGATAGGTGATATAATCGGAAATGACTGTCGTAAAAACTAAACGTATAGAGCTATCAACATCTGCTCATGCTACAGAGGATTTAAGCAAGGTAAAGCAAGCCCTTCTCTCCTTAATACCAGCAGAATATCGTGGAAGCATTGAAATAGAGGAGACAGTATATGAAGGCCATTATGGTAATCCCATTACCAGATTAGTAGTACGCTTAAAGGGTAAAAAGGCGGATAGAGTATTCAAATACATAGTTTCTAGTTTAAGTGATACGGATAGAAATATATTGAAAGCAACTCTAAAAAATAGAGTTGATGAAAGAGGACATCTATACATGCGTATTAGTAAACAAGATGCCTCGCAGGGAAAGATAACATTATATGAAGGTGACGATGTTATAAGGATAGTTGTAACAATAGACTATCCGGCAACCAGGGAGAGAATAGAGAGACTTCTTGAAGAGGCACAAAGAAGTGATGAGAAAACTAGTTGACTTAAAAATAAGATACTTTAATTCAAATGAGTTTTCAAAACTATTGTTGTGGTTAAAGAAATTTGGTTACTATGTAATTGCTGTTGAGGGACTAAAGGAGAAACCTTTACAAGTAAAAGGCATCCGTATTCTTAGGCGAATAACTATTGAAGCTATTAGTGAAGGTGAGGCAAAGAGGAAACTACGTGGTATAAAACAAAGATATGACATCGTGGCACTTAAGCCGAAGTCCTATGGCGTTGCCAGACTAGCTGCTCGCGACGGAAGAGTTGACCTCATACCAATAGATGAGGATACATTAAGGTACGTCGACTTATCTGAAATAAGACTTCTTGAAAAATCTCGGGGAGCCTTCGAACTAGTATTATCAACTATGTATTTAAATAGATATAATATGAGATTTATTAAAGCCTTACAAAGTAAGCTAATGCTACTAACACGTTATGATGTACCATTAGTAGTAACAAGTGGTGCTAGTAACGTATATGAACTCTGGCATCCCAAACATGTAATAGGATTACTAATGCTATATGGTG
Source organism: Desulfurococcales archaeon (assembly GCA_027030065.1). GTDB lineage: Archaea > Thermoproteota > Thermoprotei_A > Sulfolobales > WANQ01 > JALWGO01. The sequence goes on from JALVFK010000073.1 coordinate 29,419, forward strand.
TGAGCGAGTATAAGGCATTGGATACTATATCGTTTACGCCTAACACCATTATAGGTAGAGAATAGGGATAGAGAAATGGACACAATCATATTATTACTATCATTAACGGTTATGGTAATCTCATTGCTCTCGCTAATAGTCTCAATTAGAGCAATTAAGAGAGTATCAATTATCATAAAGTTACTTGAAGCTTACCCAAGAGTCCTTGATCGATTAACAAAGATAATTGAATCAAAGAAAAAACTTAGGAGAAGATATATTGTATTTAGAATAGTAGCGGAGAGACAGGTATCCAGAAAGGAGCTAGATCGTGCAATAAGAAGTACAGTAAAAGATATCATAGGCGTAAAAGGATTAGCAGATTCTTCATACATGTTAGTAGACTATGATGAGGAAAGAGGTATTGGTATAATAAGATCGAATAATAAAGCATATAAAATACTGATAGGAGTTCTCGGACTAATTAGAGTAATCGGTGAAAGCCGAGTTTTAATAGTGCCTCTATCTACGCACGGTACTATAAGGAAAGCTAGAGAAAAAATAAAATCTCTAACTCAGCACTAAGTACTAGTGATGAAGCCGCTCCAAAAAGACCATTAAGGGATGAAAGCCTCGCGACGATCTGATACTAATAAATGCTAATATCATGTTTACGTGGATGAAGACTTCCCCGACTTTGCGGATAATAGATGAAGAAGGGACTACCAGCAGACACATTCTTTCCACATAAAGTTTTTAGGGGATTAAACTTAAGGTTTCCCGGGATAATAGGTACCCAAAGTAATGTGGTGAGATTACATGGCTTTTGGTCCTCCAGCAATGGGTTATGATAGAGCTATAACAATATTCTCTCCTGACGGTAAACTATATCAAGTAGAATACGCCTTCGAGGCAGTGCGAAGAGGCTGGACGACTCTAGGTATTAGAACTAAGAGTACAGTTCTGCTAGCAGTCGAGAAAAGAAAACTCAACCCCCTACTCGATGTTGATAGTCTTGAGAAAATATTTGTAGTAGACGATCACGTAGGAGCAACCTTTGCGGGATTCGCATCTGATGGTAGAGTGCTAATCGATGTTGCTCGTATAGTATCAATTAGGCATAGACTCCTCTACGACGAGCCCATATCAATAGACTATCTCGCCAAGACAATTGCAGATATAAAGCAAGCTTATACACAGCATGCGGGTGTAAGACCTTTTGGAGTAGCGCTAATATTTGCAGGCGTAGATGACCGTGGAACAAGACTCCTCATGACAGAACCCGGAGGCCAGGTAACACCATATTTCGCAGTTGCAATAGGATCTGGTGGTCAGACAGCAAGTGATTTCCTAGAAAAGAACTATAACTATGATCTAGGATTAGAGGAAACAATACTTCTAGGTCTTAAAACGCTGGCTTCATCGATTGAGGGCAAGCTAACAGCTGGTAATATCGAGATAGGATACATAACTGTAGATGAACGTAGATTCAAGAAGCTTTCAACAAAAGAAATAGAAGAATATATGAGCAAGTTGGAGTAAAAAAGTCTCTCTAATTCTAGTCTCTTCTATTAAACAAATATATTTGGAAGGATACTGCTCTGGGTATTTTTCTAGGACTAGAGTTATTGGTAAAATAGACTATTAAGACGCTATATACTACTAGATATATGGTATTCTAAGGTGCAAAGATATGTCAAGGCCTTATGTAATAGCGAGACTTGAAGTAGGCGGGCAAGTATTTGAAGTACTGGTTAATCCTGAACTAGCTATGCAGTTGAGAGAAGGTAAGAAGGTTAACCTCGACGACCTATTGATTGGAGACTATGTGTACAAGGATGCTCGGAAGGGGCTGAAAGCCTCTCCTGAAGCATTAAAGAAGATCTTTGGAACAACTGATGTTAGGAAGATTGCTGTAGAAATAGTTAAACGCGGTGAAATACAGCTTACAACAGAGCAGCGTAGAAAACTGATAGAAGCTAAACGTAAGCAGATAATAACATTTATATCAAGAAACGCTATTGACCCGAGAACTAAAGCACCAATACCTCCCAAGCGGATTGAACTAGCAATGGAGCAGGCCCGAGTAGGAATAGATCCATTCCTTGATGTTGAAAAGCAAGCTATGAACGTTATAAAGGCTATAAGCAGAATACTCCCAATAAAAATCGCTAAGGCAATACTACTAATACGTATTCCACCAGCTTATTCGGGTAGAATATACTCGCAAATACCAAAGCTTGGCGAGGTCAAAAAGACTGAATGGAAAAACGATGGTTCGCTTATAGTCGAATTAGAGATACCAGCGGGTATGCAGAATGAGGTAATAGGCAAGATAAATTCATTAACTAGAGGAGAAGCAGAAATAAGGATAACACACGTAGGCTAAGTAAAAGGTGTAGTAGTTGAGCACGGAAACCGTTAAAGGTAAAGTATATGTTGAGAATAGACAACTAGTGCTACCCGGAGAACTACTAGCGGAAGGAGACGTTCAAGCGCAATCACCATATATCTATAAGGTTGGAGAAAAGTATTATTCTGCAATAATAGGCTTAGCGTCAGTAGAAGACAACAAGTTAAACATAATCCCACTAGAAGGCTTCTATCTACCAAAAGTAGGAGATCTTGTAATAGGCTTAATCATTGATGTAGGCATAACTAATTGGATTGTTGATATAAGAGCGCCCTATAGGGCAATAATGAATGCAAGTGATGCACTAAATAGACAGTTCAACCCCATACAAGATGACTTAAGAAAATACTTTGACGTAGGAGACTATGTTCTAGCAAAGATAAGTTTGTTTGATAGAGTACATAATCCTGTGTTAACTATAAAGGATAGAGGATTAGGGAAAATAGTACATGGAAGAATAGTTGAGATACAAGTATCTAAAGTACCGAGGGTAATCGGTAAGAAGAGGACAATGATAAACATGTTGATGAACGAAACAGGCTGTGACATAGTAGTGGCACAGAATGGTAGGATATGGATAAACTGTAGTAATAAGGAACTAGAAGATATACTAATATTAGCCTTAAAGAAAATAGAAGCAGAGGCGCATACAACAGGTCTAACCGACCGTACAAGAAACTTCATAAGAGAGGAGAAAGCGAGAAGGGGATTATAACATGGGTAAGAAAGCAGATATAAAACTAATCAGAGAAGACGGCTTACGCCACGACGGACGGAAACCAGACGAGCTAAGACCTATTAAAATGGAAGTAGGAGTGTTAAATAACGCCAATGGCTCGGCTCTAGTAGAATTTGGGAAAACTAAGGTTTTAGCAGCAGTTTATGGTCCAAGAGAGTTACACCCACGCCATATGTCTTTGCCGGATAGAGCTGTTATAAGATGCCGCTACCATATGGCTCCCTTCTCTACTGAGGAGCGGAAAAGCCCTGCGCCATCTAGAAGAGAAATAGAGTTATCAAAAGTTATAAGAGAGGCTCTAGAACCAGTAATATTCTCGGAACTATATCCAAGGGCTACAATTGATATATTCATAGAAGTATTACAAGCAGATGGAGGGACGAGAACAACAGGTATAACAGCAGCATCACTAGCACTTGCAGATGCAGGAATACCGATTAGGGATCTAGTAGCGGGAGTAGCTGTAGGAAAAGTTGATGGCGTTCTCGTACTAGATATAGATCAAGTTGAAGACGAGTTTGGTGAAGCGGATATGCCCGTTGCAATGATGCCGACGCTAGGAAAGATAACGTTGCTACAACTGAATGGTGTACTAACACCTGAAGAATTCAAGGAGGCACTAAGGCTTGCAGAGAAGGGTATTAAGGAAATTTACAGGCTCCAGAGAGAAGCCCTACGTAAAAGATATGTTGAAGTAAGCTTAGAGGAGTGATAGAAATGTCCACAACCCCCTCAAATATACCCATATTACCCAGATTAAAGAAGGAGTCAATAAAATCACTAGTAGCTAAGGGTTTAAGACTAGATGGCAGAAGATTAGATGAATATAGGAAGATAGTTATTGAGACAAACTACGTGCCAAAAGCAGAGGGTTCAGCACTAGTTAAGCTAGGGAATACTGTTGTGCTTGTGGGAGTAAAAATGGAGGTAGGTACACCTTTCCCTGATACACCTAATGAGGGAGTTCTAACAGTTAATGCTGAATTCGTTCCTCTAGCATCACCATCCTTTGAGCCAGGGCCGCCCGATGAAAACGCTATCGAGTTAGCAAGAGTTATAGATAGAAGCTTGAGAGAAATAAGAGTAATAGACCTAGAAAAACTTGCACTAATACCCGGAGAGAAAGTATGGATCGTCTGGGTTGACATCTACATACTAAATCATGATGGTAATTTACTTGATGCAAGCGCTTTAGCTGCTATGGCTGCTCTAATGACTACAAGAATACCCAAAGTAGAGGTTGGTGAAAAAGAAGTAAAAGTTGATAAAAAAGTAAAGACGAGTAGTCTACCATTAAATCACCGCGTTGTAACGGTAACAGTAGGAAAACTAGGAGAATACCTACTAGTAGATCCAACAGAAGACGAGGAATTAGTACTTGACGCTAAGATAGCTATATCAGTATCAGAAGACGGCAGAATAGCTGGTATACAGAAGATGGGTCCAGGAGACTTTACAATAGAAGAAGTAGAGAAAGCAGCATCATTGGCGTTGAAGGCTGGTAACGAGCTGCACCGTATTTTATCAGAATATGTTAAGATTTAATCTCCTTTTATTGATAACAGTATTTTTAACCCCCTTTTAATAATATCATGTCCCAGCCCGGGACAACTTAGTAGAGGTTTGAAGGGATATGGCTAGAAGAACAAGAGTTGTAGGTATTGCTGGTAGATACGGAGCACGTTATGGATCTACTCTCAGAAAGAAAGTAAAGGAAATACTCGAGAGAAGATACGCGGATCACGTTTGCCCCTTCTGTCAAACCAAGGGTAAGGTAGTAAGGCTTAGCGTTGGTCTATGGATGTGTAAGAAATGTGGTGCCACCTGGGCTGGTGGAGCATATGTACCCAGAACTGGTTTAAACAAGTACTTCCCACAGCTAATAAAGACAGAAGAATAAGGTTCTCCACGCAAGGATAGTAGTAATGGTATACCTCATAACAACATCTCACAAGCCTTCGCGTAGACTTAGAAGTTTCTTAAAAGACCTTACATCAATTCTGCCAAATGCTAAAAAAATTAATAGGGGCAAGAAGAAGATAGAAGACCTATTATATGATGCAATAGAGTTAAAGGCTTCTAGGCTAATAATCCTAAGAGAGTATAAAGGTAACCCAGCTGGTATCGACGTGTATGGGATAGATTATGATAACGAGAAACTAAAACCTCTAGCGTCATTTCATATACGAGGAGTTAGGCTCTCAAGGGAAACTGTTGAAGCAGTTAGAATATATAATCCTAGAGTTCTCGCTATATATGCAGGCCAATCATCCCATAGATTAGAAGAAGAGTTTATTGATATATTCGTGAAGGCATTCAATGTGAAAATGCATTTAGGAACCATTGAGGAAGCAGCTGGCGAAATAGATGTTTTAGCTATTCCCAAGTGGGATAGTAGAGAAAAAATAATAAAGCTATTCTTTATAAATCCCTCAACAAAACGGCTTGGAGGACCACTAATAAAGATTACGAGAGTAATAGACTATGAAGCAGATAAGAGCATACCTTAACATATGTATGGATGACAAAGCAATAGCAAAGACGATTTATAAGTCACTTATACCTGAGGTAGAGAGCAAGCCTTCTAAGGAGAGAGGAGAAGTTTACTTAGACTTAAACGATAACTGTGTAGTACTAGATATCTATGCACGAGATATTAGTTCTCTTAGAGCAATATTAAACGGATACTTATATTTAGTCCACGCGCTATCTAACACGATAGACATAGTTAGGAGGAGTACATGATGGCTGAGAGACTTCCCCCGGAAGCACAAACATATGTAACCAAGTACCAGCAATTACAGAACGCTCTTACACAAATCCTAACGGAGAAAGCAACTGTGGAAACCGAGTTGAGAGAAATAAATAGGATATTAACTATACTGGAAAAAGTAGGTGAAAATGAGGAGTTATACAGGGCTGTAGGACATATTCTTATCAAGACCAGTAAAGAAGACGTTAAAAAAGAACTAGAAGAAAAGAAGGAGCTCTTAGAACTACGGCTTAAAGCATTAGAAAAGCAAGAGAAAGAAGTAAGAAGACAGTTAGAAGAAGTGCAAGCTAAGCTAAAGGAAGTGTTCGCGAAAACATATCAAGCGTATGAGAAAACTCTTCGAGGACAAGCTGGTTAAAAATGCCTAAAGTAATAGAGTTAGGGTTAAATCTAGATACTATAACAATAAACAAGTTGGAAGAAATAGCAGGCCTAATGGAATCATATATAAGAGAATATATTTTTAATAAACTGGGAAGCCGTTTAGAACAGCTCAATATCACCTTATCCTTAGATATAACTGATGTTCTAAGGATAAGAGTAGAAGTTGAGATAATAGGTAGAAGTAAGGGAAGAATAAACTATGACTCCCTCATAGATGAAGCAGTAAGAGAGGCTTACAGGAGAATAGAAGAGGTGTTAAGGGAATATGCTAAAGGAGATAAGAGAGAAGACACAGATACTAGAGGAGCTTCTGAAAAAGTACAATAGAATAGGTATAATAACACATAAAAACGCGGATCCAGACGCTTTAGCCTCCGTTATTGGTTTAAAGGAAATAATACTACAGAGAGCAGGGATAACCCCCATTACAATATTTCCTGAAGGACTTAATAGCCTCTCAAAAAGAATAGTATCATCACTAGAAATAGATATAACGTCCTCCGATGAGGTAAACGAGGCTGACTTATATATTATAGCTGATACTTCATCATCAACACAATTGGGTAAATACTCGGATAATGTCCTTAAAAAGGATATAGTTATAGTAGATCACCATGAGGGAGGGGATCTAGGAGAAAAAGCTCTCCTAGAAATAAAGACTAGTATGGTTTCATCTACATCAGAAATAGTATATGCCATAGGAGTAGACCTAGGTATTACATTTAGTACACGTGTCCTTGAACTTTTACTGTCCGGCATAGTATTTGATTCAAAGCGTTTTATAATAGCTAAACCAATAACCTTTAGAATAATAGCTGATATAGTTGATAGTGGTGTAGATTATTCTAAAATCATTCAATTATTTAATATAAGACCAGATATATCTGAGAGAATAGCCCGTTTAAAAGCCTCAATGCGTGCTAAGCACTATAGAGTGAAGAACGTGATAGTATCACTAACTGAAGTAGGGGCCTTCGAAGCCAGTGTTGCACGCAGCCTCTTAGAGTTAGGTTCAGATGTTGTTTTCGTGGCTAACCAAATAGATAAGAACGAGGTAAGGCTTACTGCTAGAGCAAGCTCCTACTTCATCGAGGAAACGGGGATTCATTTAGGAAGGGATTTGCTTTCCAGGCTTTCAAATTATTTCGGTGGGAGCGGCGGAGGACATGATGCTGCCGGAGGATATACTGGCTATAATGTAGGAGCCTGGGAGTTGTTAGGGAAGGTATTCGAGTTATTGATAGAATTGTTGGAAGAAAGAAAATATGCTAATCGACGTGAGGTAAAAGAGATAACACAAGATTAGGGTTCTAAGCTAATTATTTTCTCTAGAGATGAGTGAATGAGTTTATAAGTCTGTACTCTGTAGAGGATAGCAAGGCTGTTAATCACCTAGGAGATATAGTGGTGTATAAGATATGCCTAGACGTGTTAAGGCAGTAGAGCAAATACTCAAGATAATGCAAAACCTAGAGCAGATAAGAAACATAGGTATAATAGCACACGTAGACCACGGTAAGACTACGACATCAGATGCATTGCTAGCAGCTGCTGGTATAATATCACCGCGTCTAGCTGGTCAAGCATTAGCAATGGACTACTTAGATGTAGAGCAGAAGCGTGGGATTACGGTAAAATCTGCTAACATAAGCCTCTACCACGAGTATGAGCATAAGCCTTACGTTATAAACCTAATAGATACTCCAGGCCACGTAGACTTTAGCGGAAAGGTTACTCGAAGCCTAAGAGTACTTGATGGAGCAATAGTCGTTGTGGATGCAGTAGAGGGAGTTATGACACAAACAGAAACAGTGCTAAGGCAAGCCCTTGAAGAGAGAGTAAGACCAGTCTTATTCATAAACAAAGTAGACCGTTTAATCAAAGAGCTACGCTTATCGCCTAGCGAAATACAGCAGAGATTCGTTGAGATAATTAAGGAAGTAAACGCGTTAATAGACATGTATGGTGAACCACAGTTTA
>JALVFK010000074.1 GCA_027030065.1 Desulfurococcales archaeon
TGGAATCCAAGTATCATGTCTAGACATAGCTGGTGAACCAAATAAGCATGTAGTTGAGGCTGCAGAAAAGCTTGTAGACCTTATATGTAATACATTATAGGGTTTCCTAGAATAGTTTTATACGCTTTGATAATTCTTGAAGTCTTGATAAGACTTTTAATGCTATATTTCTTATTTCTTCTTCATCATCGTATCCCTCATATAATGCTAGGAATAGTGGCTCAGCCCATATAGCTGTTTCATAGAGGCCTCTGAGTTCGGGTCTAGTTTTCTCTAAGGCGTAGGCTCTAACCCTAATACTCTTATGTTGTCTGGGTATTATTGATTCCACAATTACCTTTTCGTCTACCTCTATGTTTCTCCTACGATAGCTCTCATAGATTTTGTCTCTTAGTATATCGTATAATTCGTGGATATGGGTTGCAGAGAGGTATTTTATGAAGTATTCTAGGGATCTCCAAGTCCATTTAATAAGCTCCACGATATTGTTTTCAGCCATAGCTCTAACGGCGTTGTCTAGAGAATCCACGTATAGTCTTAGAAATGTTGAAGTATATCGGGTCATGTTTAGCGGTGGTTTTGTGTTATTGTTTGCCACTAGTTGTCTCCCTTGCTTCCTCCCGCTTCATCATGGGGAACAGTATTACCTCTTTAATCGATGTCGAGCCCGTTAAGACCATTATTAGCCTATCTATTCCTACACCTAACCCACCAGTAGGGGGCATACCGTATTCAAGTGCCTCCACGAAGTCCCAGTCGTATGGATGGGCTTCTACATCGCCTTTCCTCTTTCTTTCTTCTTCTTCTCGGAAATACTTTGCTTGTAGTATGGGGTCGTTGAGCTCTGTATAAGCGTTTGCTAGCTCTAATCCAGCTATATATGCTTCAAATCTTTCAGCATACTCTGGGTTCTCTCTATGGGGTTTTGTTAACGGTGATGCTGATGCTGGAAAATCTATTACAAATGTTGGTTGTAGGAGTTTTCTACCTACAAGTCTATCAAATAACTTGATTATAGCTCTGCCCCGCTCATAGCCTCCAGCTATCTTGAGCTGGTATTCTCTTAGCAACTCCTTTATCTGGTCGTCTGATAGTTCCTCTACGTTAAGGTTAGCGTATTCTCTTAATGCGTCTACTAGTCTTATCCTCTTCCAAGGCGGTGATAGGTCTATGGTTTCCTCAATGGTTTCGCCTTTTTCTGTTTCAACGGGATATTTTACCTTCATAGTCCCTAATACTCTCCATGCAACAGTTGACACAAGGTTCTCGGTTAACCTCATCATATCGTTGTAGTCGGCATAGGCTTCATAGGCTTCCATCATAGTGAACTCTGGGTTATGGTGAACGTCTATGTCCTCGTTTCGGAAATTCTTTCCGATCTCGAAGACCTTGTTAAACCCCGCTATTATGAGCCTCTTCAAGTAGAGTTCGGGGCTTATGCGGAGATACCAGTCTTCATCTAATGCCCAAACATGTGTTATGAAGGGCTTCGCTGCTGCTCCACCATATACTGGTTGGAGTATGGGGGTTTCTACTTCAAGGTAGCCTTGACTCCACATGAATTTCCTTATCTCTTCAATAACCTTGAACCGTGTCTCAAAGATTTTTCTAACCTGGGGGGTCATCATTATGTCGAGGTATCTTTTACGGTATCTTACTTCTGTATCCATTATCCGGTGACCGTATTTTACTGGAGGACTACGTAGCGCCTTCGCGGCTAGCATGTAGTCTTCTACTCTTATAGTAAGTTCTCCTCTCTTAGTATAGAATAATTCTCCGTAAACGTTTATGAAGTCTCCTAAGTCTATGTTGTCCATAAACCAGTCAAACTTGTCCCCCAGCTCCTTCTTGTATAGGAACAATTGTATCCTATAGCCATCGTCAACTAGGTCTACGAAAACTAGTTTACCATGTTTACGCACACCTACAACCCTACCCACAACTGCTACCTTTACACCAGTTCTAGGTGCTTCTAGGATCTTCTTAACGGGAATAGGAGCAAACTTTAGCTGATGTGGGTAGGGGTTTATTCCCTCCTTCAATAGTTTTTCTCGTAGCTTCCTACGCTGCTCTAATTCTATCTGAGACATTCATAGTGCACCCTTAGGGGGATAACCATGCCGCTAACATTCATAACCGGATACTAGTATGATAAATGTTTTTCTCATACAACTAGTAGAATAAGACTATAATAGTGTTCTCCTCGCGATAATGAGTTTTGATATAATGAATATATATGCATTAATGCCCGCTGCATCGCTTACAGGTTCGCTATGGAGGTCTACTAGCCCCATTCTCCAGAGATAAGTTAGCGTCCTCATATACCATCTACGCCAGTATTCTGCTTCCCTAGCATACTGGTATTCTTGGGGAAATACTTTTTGAATACCGTGTTTTCTAACCTCTTCTTCTATAGTGCTAGCATATTGTTTCACAAAGGTACATGCCGTTGATATACCGTAAACTGATTTATGCATTATAGTCCGGGTATTATTGTCAATATAGTATTGGATTTCTCTTGGGACATAGGGGAAACTACGACATGTTAGAGGCTTATAGGTTGAATGAACTAAGCACTTATTGTCTCTAGCTAGGAAGGGACAACGATTATTATTGTTGAGTTTTATCGCGTAAGATAACACTATGTTCTTACCAGAGACTTCATCATATATTCTATAACCCTCCATTAACTCCAGGTTAACGCCAAGCCTCACAGCCTCCCTACGCAGGATAAGAGCCTCATGTGGTAGAATGGTTATCGGTGAAAGCGTACAACATATCCCACAACCCATACATTTAAACACTATTCTCGGCGAATCGCTCAACGCCTATCGCCAGTAATCACTAGTAGACTATGATTTCCCCATAATGGAGTCGTCTAGTGGGTAAACACTATAGTATTACCTCTAGGTATCGGCATAGCACCGAATATTATATTTTATCCCCAGGCCAACGAGCTATAATAGGCTTAAGAAACATCACTTAGCGTCTAAGCAATACATCGATGATAGTAATCGGTGTCACCTATATGAACCTCTTACTCGAAGCAATTAGAAGAAAGGAGAAGATCCTATCAACACTAGAGAACGTCTTAGTGGAGGAGGAGAGAGAAAGAGCATTAAGAGACCATCATTCCCGTAGACCTCCAAGACCATGCGGTATAACTATTCACACGGGCGTAGGATGTAATCTGGGATGCCTCTACTGCTATGTTCCCGATATGGGCTTCCCCATGAAGCCCCAGCCCTACCATTTATCTGGCATTGAACTAGCCTACGCGTTAGCTGCAAACCCTTATGTCTATCCAGGTTACACGCTAGCAGCATATGGTAGTGTTACTGAGCCCTTTCTCCCAGAGACAAGAGATAGAGCATTAGAGTATATTTCAACGGTATACAAGTATCTTAGACTACCAAGCCAGGTTTCAACGAAAATACCCTTATCACGCGAGTTAGCTGTCGAATTAAAGGAGAGTGAGCCTGGTTTAAGCGTACTAGTAACCATTATCACTATCGATAAAGCCAGGATACTTGAACCAAATGCACCATCTCCTCTTGAGCGCTTCGAGTCCATAGAGGTTATGAGGAAGGTGGGCCTCCACGTAACATTGTTTATGCGTCCAATAATACCAGGTATAACTGATAGGGAAGCAGAGAAAATAATCGCTTTAGCTGCTGAGAAAAAAGTTGATGGAATCGTTCTAGGCTCATTGAGGGTGACCCCCGGTATAATAAAGAGGTTATCGGCTAGGGGGGTAGATGTAGGAGAAATTATGAGGCGGTTGCCGCGGAAGCCTAGGAGTAGTAGAGACCAGGTAACGATACGTGAAACAGATTTAAAGAAGAAGATAGCGCGTATAGCGGGAGAATATGGGTTGAAGGTTTATCCCTCAGCTTGTGCTGCAAACATAGATTCCCATGGGCTTGCGTGTAATGCTTGTAGGCTCGGCCCTTGTGGTAGCTTAAGGAATATACCAGTGATTTCGGAAAGCGATGTAAGAGAGGCTTTAGAATACTTTGGATTAAAGGCATATAGTGTTTTGGTAGGTAATAGTAGGGTTAGAGTTAGGCTAAGATATAACGCTCCTAAAACAGTTATTGAACGGTTTAGACAACTAATAATCAGTGTTGCAAGGAGGAGTGTTGATATAAGTATAGGATAAGATTTTATTCCTCTAGCGTCAAACTGGGTTCCAGCATACATAGATAGTATTCGCCATTGAATGAAGTGGTGGATTAGATATGATAGAACTCATTGATAAAAAGTGTCTCTACTATTCTATTATAGCTTCAGCTATACCCGTAGCCGCGATAACAATTGTATCAAAAGACTTAGCCTACATAGCAGTACTAGTAGCATCAATAGCCTCAGGTATTGTAGCGGCAATAGTTTATACTGGCGAACTCCTAAACGCTAAGGATAAGGTCTCGGTTACAGCTGCTTTAGGCTATGGGATAGGATACCTAGTCGGTATAAGTGTTGCAGCATTAGCCTACGCGTTTAGAGGTATAAAGGAGCTAACCGCTTTCGCTAATACTGGTTTCCAGGGAGGATATGTTGCATTATTGATAGTATCAATCCTAATATCATATGTAACCGGTATGATAGCTTTTGACAGAATGGTTAAGAGGAAAATAGTATCCAGAAAGGTTACAGCGAGAAAGCGTAGAAGGAGATAATATCTCTCAGTAACTATTAACCCGTTATCCGATTCTATCGTTTATACCAATACGCTACGTGTACTTTTAACCCGGTCTCCTCTATAATTGGAACCCACTCGTCACCTACTGCTACAACCGAGAATATGCCGACGAGTTTACTCTTAGTGTTCTTTACTATTTCTACTAGTGCTCTACAAGTCCTCCCCGTTCTAAGGAGATCGTCTACAATTAGTACTCTATCTTTTCCCGTAAAGGGGTCTTTTGGAACATATAGTTTAGTTATTACTGGTAAGTCTCTTGACATAAGATTGTATTCGAGGTATTCTCTTAGGCTTGCCTCGGGTCTCTTCTTTACTATAACGACCTTTGCGTTAAAGTATTCGGCAACACTAAGGGCTACTGGTATGCCATCTACTTCTATGCTTAATATTATAGTGGGTTTTTCTTCTCTGAAATAATGGTGTGCTTCTAGTCCTACAAGCTTCATTACTCCTACATCATATATTATATCGTTTAAATCTATTATACCTCCATCAACTATTTTAATAAGCCTCCTCAGCAGATTGGCGACGATCTTCTTCTCGACTATAACGTTTAACATTTGCTTTGCCTTCTCAATAGTTGGTAGGATTTTACCTGAGATATACTTCCATATACTGGGTGCTGGTATTCCAAAGAGTTCTTCTAGTTCGCGATAGGTATAATACTTCCTTAATACGCGTAATAGTTTTATAGCAATGAATCTAGGATCATCAGCTTCCACATTGGTCGCCTCTACTTTTCCTCTATTCTAACGCCTTCCCAGTCAATAGATGCCTTAATTAATCTCTTAGCATGTCTTCTCAAAGCATCATAGACTCTATCTACTTTATCTCTACTAGCTAGTGCTATTATAGAACCTCCTATACCAGCTCCAGTTATCTTGGATCCCAGTGCTCCGCTCCTCCTCGCTATATGTACTAGTTGTTCTAGTTCGAGCCCAGAGACCCCTATAGCTGAGAGCAAACCGTGGTTAATGTTCATTAGTTCGCCTATCTTAACGGTGTCGGCTCTTTCCAGAGCTTTCTCGGCTTCTCTTACTATTTTCTCAGCAGCATTGTATACGTGTTTGAGGACCTCAGGGTATTTCTCGTATAGGTTGAGTACTTGAAGAACAGCTTTTCTAGTTGACCTCGGTACTCCAGTGTCTGCTATGATGAAGTAGTCTTTTATCTCGCCAACTCTAAGTCTGGTGAATGATCCTTTCTCGTAGAGTATTGCTCCACCAAAAGTTGCTATTGTGTTATCTATACCGCTGGGTTTTCCGTGAACTATTTTCTCTGCCTCAAAGGCTATACGTGATATTTCCTCACGAGACAACTCTAATCCTATGTATTTTGAATAAGCGGCTGTAAACGCTACTGCTAGAGAAGCACTAGATCCGAGACCCGCTGCTACTGGTATTTCAGAGGTTATCTCAATGTATGCTGGCTTAATAGTCTTCTTATTCTTTAACTCCTCCAATATCTTCTTCAACTGTAATAACTCTCCATTAGACTCTATTACTTCTAGACTGTCCGGTTCGAAAACTATTCTATAACCAGTATCTCGCGACATCACCATTAGTTTATCGTTATCCCATTCTCTAACCAAGACGTGGATTCTCGGCGATAACGCTACTGCTATAGCAGGCTTACCCTTAACGACAAAGTGTTCGCCAAACAATATGATCTTGCCTGGAGCACTAGCTCTAATAACCCGCATATCCTATCACGCGAGACTCATTATTACTATGATGTCTTACCTTATTCCTACTATGCTTTAACGTTTAAATTCTCCTCTACACATTGATAATAGATGACGTGATGAATACGCCAGCGTAAGAGCCCCTTAGACTATGAGATTACTGCGACAACTTTATTATCGGGCTATGATGGGTTTCTGCCCTCACTGATTGACTAGTATTACTAGGCATTCGGTATTTATACCGTTTCATGGACTTAAAGATAGGGTTTGGTGGAATATGCGTGGATGCATCTAGTACCATCTTTACTAGAGCTACCACAAATATTGGTGGAATTGTAAGCCAGCCATTACTAGGAGAACCCGTATTTGAGGAGATAAGCTCACGTGACTTAGACTTCCTCGAAGACTATGTGGCTGCTTTATCAGTCTATAGTATTCTTGAGGGACTCGGTGAAGTTGATGCGGATCTTTCAATGCTTGTTCAAAGCTTAACGAACAAGTACATATACTTACTCCACCCACTACCATATTATAGCGATATTATTGAATGGGCTGGTAGGATAAAACCAGCAAGACTCGAGGAAATATTCACAGAGTACGGAGAAGACGAAATCTACGAGCTACTGGGAAAAGTTATAATATACAAGGAACTATTCGACCAGAACTCCATAGATAACCTAAGTGTAAGAGACCTTTGTGAAAGCGTTGAATCATTTATGAGGGCTGCTAGAGTAGAACCACCAGAATGGGGCGGTGAGCTCCGTGAGAGAGCCTATAGATGTATAACCGCTGTGGGTGTACTCCTATCAAAGATAGTATTTGGTTAACGCTTTTCAACCAGTAGCCTTCTCTGACAATAATTTTATCGTTGCATCAATAAGTTTCTGTGTCTGTAATGGTAGCCCTGGTACTTCTACACGCATAAAGCCCCTCAGTATTAGTGCTCTGGCTTCTTCCTCCGTAAACCCCTTGCTCATGAGATACTCTATTTCTTCTTCAGCTATCTTCCCTATAGCGGCTTCATGAGTTAGTTCTGCTCCCTCAACCCGTGATTCTAGTTCCGGTAAAGCTATTATTGTCGCCTTCTTGGAGAGAGGCAAGCCTAAGCACTCTATGTGCCCCCGGCTTGGAGATGCTAGAGCTTTTATCCTAGATCTCGCGGCAATCCATGATTCATCTCTACCAATAACTCTCGACACTATTTCTGCACTAGAGCCTTCTCCCTGAAGAACTGCTTCAGATCCTATATCGTATATCGAGTTCGAAGAACCCAAGATTATTGATGCTGTATGTGTTCTAGCATTCTTGTCTAGCCTTACGCTTGGGTATGCTTGGATACTCGCTACATCACTGTGAACCAGGTAGTAGCTTACATATGATCCACCCTCCATTACTCTAACACTAGTTCTCGGCCTAACATGTACTCCTCTACCCCATGCATGTATCATTGCAAAGGAGAGCTTAGCGTTTCTGCCAACATAGAATTCTGATACACCTATGTGTAGAGCTCCAGCTACTTTATGGGGGACAGCGCATCCAGTAATGAGGTTTAGTTCAGCTCCATCACCTACTATTACTATATTGTGGACAAACTGTGCTTCCCAAGAACTAGTTATAAGCAAGCATGTATAGACTGGTATCTTAACCTTTACACCCGGTGGAACATATATGAAGTACCCCTTACCACCACTATATAGTTCCACAGCAGCCGTATATTTATCAAGATCTACGGGAATATTTCGCCAATAATAGTCTCTAACCCAAGGATATTTTTCTAAAGCCTCACCTGTACTAGTAACAATTACTCCCTGCTTCCTTAAGCCCTCAACAATCATGCCATGCCATATTCTTTCATCTACTTGGACATAGCTTGCCCGGCTAACCTCTTTCTCGGATAAGCCTATGCGCTTTGCTGGCTCTGAAGCAAGTCTCAGTATATCGCTTGCATCGCTTGGTTCTCTCCTATTGTATCTCGATAAGTCTATATCCGGTCCATATTTAGCTTTCTTGTCCAGGGCTTTCTCTGCTCTCTCCCTAATCCTTCTTAACCATTCACTCATTTCTGTCCCAGCCTCTGGAGCTTTTCCACGGCCTTCTTATAGCCATATTTGAAGACCAAGGGTATTACCTCGTCTGGTAGACCGGAGAACACTATTCTACCATTCATCATCAAGTGTACTGTATCAATGCCTCCTTCGTCTACGAGCTTGTCGAGTATGTGTCCTGTATGGGTTACGAGTAGAATACTAGTTTTCCTCTCTACAAGCATTCTTATCGCACTGACAATCCTGTTAATACTATCTATGTCTACACCACTATCTGGTTCATCAAGCATTGCTAGTTTGGGGTTTTGGAGAAGGGTTATGTAGAGCTCCATTCTCTTCCTCTCACCACCACTAAAGCCTACGAATAAGTATCTGTCCATTAGATAGTCTACTCCAAGCATTTTAGCAATAAAATAATCCCCACTACACTTATACTTAGACAACATTGCTGAAACAAAGTCTTTAACCTTCAAGCCCTTAATCGATGGCGGTATCTGATAACTTAGCGCAATCCCTTTAAGAGCTCTCTCATAAGAGGGCTTATTGGTAACATCCTCTCCATTGAATACTATCTTTCCCTCTACAACACGGTATTTACTGAGACCCATTATGCTAGCAAGTAATGAAGACTTACCAGCAGCATTGGGACCCATTACGACGTGTACTTCACCCTCACCTATATGGAGGTCCACCCCCCTGAGCACTCGTCTACCATGTACTTCTACTACGAGGTTTTCAACATCCAATAACACGGTTAAAATACTCCCTCTAGCCTAGTAGGAAGACTACAACCTATTTAACCTAAACCTTTAACCTACCTATGAGGAGGATTAAAACAATGAGTGAACGTGAGAAATTATTAAGAGAAGAAATAATAGATATTGAAGTCTCACCAAAAATGAGTATATGTGATCTTGTAGAAGCCTATGGAGGTATACACGGGTTTATGGCTGGCCACCTATATAGAGCAATAGAGATACTGAGGGAGGCTGTAAAGAGAGCAGAACTAAGATTCTTATCCTTTACGGCAAATCTTGTCTCAACGGGTTTGCGTGGAATACTTGCACAGCTTATCCGGGAAAAGATATTCAATGTAGTTGTTACTACTTCGGGTGCCCTAGACCACGATATTGCGCGAGGCTTTGGAGGAAAATACTATAAGGGATACTTTGAAGCAGATGATAGCTATCTAGCAAGCCTTGAAATCCATAGATTGGGTAACGTGTTTATACCCTTAGAGAGCTACGGCATGGTTATCGAGAAGACTATTCACGACATATTAGACGAGGTTTCAAAAGATAGGAAGGAGTGGAGTATATACGAGGTACTCTGGGAAATAGGTTCAAGAATAAACGACAAGCACTCAATACTTAGAGCCGCTTACGAGAAGAAGATCCCAGTAATAGTACCGGGCTGGCCCGATGGTGCTTTTGGAACAGCATTATTCACCTACAGCCAAGTACATGGGTTGAAGATAGATTACATGAGGGATATGAGCCTTATCGCTGAAAAAGTATTCTCAAATAAGGGCTTATCTGCAGCCCTAATCATTGGTGGAGGGATAAGCAAACACCATGTTATATGGTGGAGCCAGTTTATGGAGGGACTAGACTATGTAGTATACATTACAACAGCTGTAGAATACGATGGAAGCCTTAGTGGAGCACATCCAAGAGAAGCCGTTAGCTGGGGTAAGGTTAAGCCTCAGGGCAAGAAAACCATAGTATACAGTGATGCCACGATAACGCTACCCATTATAGCCGCATGCCTTATTGGGGAAAAGGATTAATGTTTTCAAGACCGTTTTCTCTTTCCAATCTTCTCTATTATTGCGTTAATAATCTTCGAAGTACTACATAGACTACATTCTACTTTTTCTTTTAATCTCTCAATCCTAGCTTTAACCCCCCTCTTCTCTAATTCTTTTCTAAGCCAATCCTCGCTGACACCTTGGTCTGGGCCTAGAAGGATTACATCTGGTTTTATTTCTTCAACAGGCTTCAACATGTCTTCTCGATCCCCTAGTACCGCCTTATAAACGTATTTTAATGACTCTACCACCCTCCTCCGCTGCTCTTCCGGTACAATTATCGGCCTCTTCTTAAACTTCTCAGCATTAGAATCCCTTGAAACGATAACATATACTCTGCCTTTCTCCCAAGCCCTCTTAAACAATTCTATGTGGCCCGGATGTATTATCTCAAAAGTACCCGCCACTAGGACTCTAGGCCTATCGAGTAGAGAGCTTAGAGACCTCCATTCTAGTTCAACGTATCCTAGACGATTAAGTGTGTCCAATATGCCTTCAGCATATGCTATACATGATAGAGATGTAAAATAGTCTCTCCTATTAAAGTAATAGAGTGAATCATCTAGGTAAGCACGCGCCAGTTCAACTAGCTTTAATACCTTCCCATCTCTTTCTACTACCCTCAAATTATCTAATGCTTGCCTAACATTCTCTATGTATGCTTCAAGCCTTCTAACATATTCGTCTCCACTAAACAACACGTATCCCCACTAGCCACCTTCCAGACATAACGCTAGATGTCATCGTAGGGATATTAAGTCCACCACCCTAAAACCATTATAAAGAGTTTCTATACAATCATATTATTAGGAATAGTAAGTAATTATAATTCGGAGAATACCTTTTAGATAATGAATAGGTGTAATGTGTGGCTAAGATACCTAGAGAGTGGTTAGAGAAAGCAGAGTTCTTTCACAGGAGTTGTAGGCAGAGACACAAAGAGGGAGTTTACTGGGCTACGTGTTTTGAGGCACAACAAGCAATTGAAATACTTCTAAAAGGGTTACAGGTAGCCTTTCTAGGAGTACATGAGTTTACACATGATCTTTCAAGGCTTCTCCGCGGACTAGAGGCTGCCGGAGTAAGTGTGCCAGAGGAACTCTATGTTTATGCTGATGCACTAACACCTCACTACACTATGGCGAGGTATCCTGGAAGAAAACCCGTAGAATATGATGAAGATACTGGTAGGAGGTGTATAGAGTATGAGCAGAAGATCTGGGAGTGGGCTACCAAGCTGGCCAAAGATCCTTAAGAAACTATACAATACCGATACGGATAGACTGTTGAGAGAATATGTTGCGAAAATCGCTGAAAAATACCCTGCATCAACTATAGTACTCTTTGGCTCTAGAGCTAGAGGACAACACCTACCCTTTAGCGACTATGATGTAGCAGTAGTAATGCGTAAAGCAGACGATAAGATAAGAATAGTAGAAGAACTCTACAAACATAAGCCAAAAGAACTACCACTTGATGTAATCATCATTGAAGTAAGCGAGCTCCAAGACCCCTTAGTACAGAACATGCTAAAGAATTGCCTAATTCTATATGATGGACTAGGACTCTTAGAACACCTTCCTTGCCGCAACAAGTCTAGTAAATCATAGATGTCTTTTGCGTACAGCCTAGAGTGAAACCTAGTGCCCTCCTCAAATTCTTAAATTTCCTATAACCATAAAGGAATATTACGAGTAGAATTATCGCGAAGACTATGTGAACTATTATTGATGTAATATGGTAATCCCCTATTACTAGGTTATTTACCGTACGATATGTTAATGGAAATAAGAGTGGATTATATGGATGATGTACTGCATCCAATAATACATGGCTTAACCCACCAATAGATCCAGCTAAAATCATGTCCCTATAACTCGTTTTAGGGCAATGTATCCCTAGATAGGAGAGGATTCGGGAATAAACTGGGTAAACCACTATCATAGCCAAGGGTACAAGAAATAATCCCCCAAAAATACTATGCAAGACTAATCTATCTACGATCATACCATTTACGCGTATAAGGCCCATATAAGATAAAGAATAGATCACTGGAACCTCGAGATCTGGAGCCATATTCGCTAGAACTAGCGGGGCCAATGGGATCTTCTTCTTAGCGAGCAACCATGTAGCGAAGGCCACTGGTATGTGGAGGGGGGTAAAGGGCACTTATTAGCACCAACTAGTACCCCGGGGAACTAGAGGATTAAAAGAATACACTTTTTGTTCATATTGTTCTACGATATTGTTTTAGGTATATGAACTCGTGTTATAAAGTCCATTGGCGAGGGTATATTGTACTCGACTACTAGTTTCTCGTGAAGCCTTTCAAGAGCACCCCGAGCTATTGGTGGTAGTAGTTCTGCTAAACCTAAGTGTTCTATCATTACTATTAATCCCGCGAAAACTGCTAGCAAGCTGTCTCTAAATAATTGTTCACTTAATGTTCTAATTTCTATGTCAACAGCTACGGCGAGCGTGTCTCTAGGCTTTACTATAACATATTTTACTAGTTCGACAGTCGAGTTTAAGACTAATAGTTCGCGGTATATTAGAGCCTTCAAAGACTTGTCAAGGTTTTCGGTCTCTATACCACTTGAAACGGTGAGCCTCACACAAAGCTTGCTCGGTAGCACGAAAACTGTTAGCTCGAAGGGAAGCCGTTTGCTCTTCGCCTTCAATATGTTCGAACCAATTCTTTCATCGAACACTATCTCTGTCTCCCATCCCTGATCAGCTGGATGCCACGATGACTTTACGGGCTCTCTTCTAAGCCACGATCTAATCTTCTCGAGTACTTCTAGCTCACTTGACAAAATAGTACACCTTTAACCATTAGGATACCTAATATATTATACTTGTTAATGACTTTAATGTACTTTTACCCTATCCTCAAAGAACTATCCAATTGTATTAGTATAAGGGTAAGAGTAATATATGGTAGAATATGGGCTTAGACTTAGGGCTGAAGGCTTGAGCTTAGAAGACTTCTATAACACTCTCATTTCAGAATACAAGGCAAGGACCCCTAAGAGCGCTGAACTATACGAGAGAGCGAGAAATGTTTTACCGGGTGGAGTAACTTATCATATAAGGTATTTTGAACCCTATCCCTTCTACGTATCCCGTGCCAAGGGCTCACATATATGGGATGTTGATGGAAACGAGTACATAGACTACTGGATAGGACATGGAGCACTGATTTTGGGACATGCAAATGATCTAGTAATGGATAAGGTTAGGGGGATCCTCGATAAGGGGAGTCATTGGGGATACGAGCACGAATACGCTGTAAGACTCGCTGAGAAAATAGTCAATCATGTACCAACAATAGAGTCTTTAAGATTTACTAATAGTGGGACAGAAGCAAATATGTATGCAATAAGACTTGCTAGAGCCTATACTGGTAGGAAGAAGATAGTGAAATTTGAGGGAGGATGGCATGGAGGCTATGATTCACTACACATAGGTGTAAAGAGCGGTAGAAAGAAGG
>JALVFK010000075.1 GCA_027030065.1 Desulfurococcales archaeon
ACCCCAAGATAGTCATTGTTGACACATATAGACAGGGTGCAGGAGAAGTATTTGCAAGGGAAATTAGAAGGCGTCTAGGTATCCCGGCTCTACCACGCCCTCATGGAAGTAACAATATGCCATTACTTCATTAAAGTATTCTTATGTTTTCTCTCCTTACATAACTGTAAACCGCTAATCCTAGTATTAATATTACCAAGGGAATAGTAGCAGTTATAGTGTTGTAGTAGAGCCACGTTCCTATGACAGTTATTAGAGAGACAGTTATATTTATATCATCATAGATATTTGATTCTCTTAGGAGAACTCCCATACTCCTATCATAGATGGACTTTCTCATAAAATTATCAACCTTGTATTCTAGTATCGTAACGTTATCTTTAACCTCTACTCTAGCATTAGTTTTTTCTAATAGATAATTTAAGTCTTTGAGAATAAACCTATACTTTGTTGGCGCAACTAGTAAGTCCGATATTGCATAGAATGTACGTGAATCAATATCATACAATGGCACAATTTTTACTCTAATATCCTCAGCACTAGTAGGGATGACTTCCATCTGCATTATCAATACATCATTATAATACACATGATATACCAGTACTTCTTGTTGAGCATATACTACAAAAATATTAGCGTATATCAGTACAGAAAGTACTATTATTATAGCGATTCTATATTTGTTGTCCAATGCGTCCTCCCTCGTATCTAGATATTCTTCCTAAGAAGATCTTTAATATAGTTTTCACTAAGAAAAATAAACAAGAAGTCCGGCGGTAGTCCATGAATATATCTCCTAAAACTAAGTGGAGAACGAGTGAGAGGATAGCGCTACAAGTACTCGAGACAATGGGATATGAAGTCATTGATACACATTATAAGATAGTTATAACGGGAATAGAAATAGCAGAGATAGACGTTATAGTAGTTGATAAGAAAACTAATGAAAAATACGCTGTAGAAGTAAAGGCTGGACGCATTGATGTAAACGGTCTGCGCCAAGCCCTAGTAAATGCTATGCTCGTTAACGCAAAACCTCTCGTTGTTTGCAGAGGGTATGCTGATGAAGCTGCCAGGATGCTAGCCGAGAAATTAGATATCAAAGTAATAGAACTAACAGACCAACTACTAGTAGATATTGACGAGCTAGAAAATATTGTGAAAACAGCAGTAGAGGAAACAATAGAGAAGTATATAGATATCCTATTCGAAACAACTATTAAGTTGAAACCACAACACTATGAGGTCATTGAAGCCTTAGCGACCAGTAAGAATATCGTAGAAGCCGCAGAGAGGTTAGGTTATAATGTAAAAGAACTCATTAAGAAAATAAGTGAACTAAAAGAGAACAATATCATACCTCGAAACCTTAAGACCTACAGGGATATTAGAAGATACTTAAAAATTCAATTATTGAAACAGAAATATCTCGCACTATTATCCGAGATAGATAAGCTCTTAAGTAAAGGAGAGACAATTACAGAGGATTGACTCCATAAAACTCTACAATATTATCAACATTAACCTTATACAATAATTCCTCGCTCAATACACCTTTCTCTAACAATCTTAACTCATTATTTATCATTTCCCACGGGTATACCACGACGCCAGGTCTGCGAGGATCATCTATATAGTCGCTCTCAACCATGAACTTCGGTTCCACTCTATCAAAAATAATCCTCAATACTGGCTCTATTCCCGGGATAGTTGCCCAGTAACCCTCCGCAATAACATGTTCCGTTAATCCTGGCCTAGTATGATGAAATAATAGTCTCTTTTTAGGTGCCCCTATAAGTCCAGCTAATTTATCAACCGATAGAACAGTTACATTGCTACCTTGCTCTAAATGCATATGTATAATGCAGTCATAATCCTTAGCTGCCTCCATAGCCCTCATTAATATAAGCTCCGATGCTACAACAAATACAGGATCGATCTTATAGTGAGGCCTACCTTCCTCACCGATACCATTGATAACCCCGTTTTTACAGAGCTCAATGGCTTTATCAAGAACTCTTAGTGCTAGGTTATATGCTTCTCCTATTTTCATGTTATAACGATATACAAGTTTATCTATGTCTGCTGGATGTATACCGACAATACAAGCCGTTTCAAGGCCATATTCTTTTGCAATACGACATTCTCTTATCACTAGATCGAAGGTCTTTAAATAACCTTCATAGGAAGGCGTGATATCATAGCTCCAAGGCGATAATCCCACAATACTTAGAAACCATCCATTATTCTCCTTGAACTTAGATGCTATGTTCTTCATACCTAACCCTTTTACGGGATTAGTGTGACAATGTGCATCAGCAAACACTAGCCCAGCCATATTCGTGCACCAGCGAGATAAGGGTTATCGTGTCTTTAAAGTATTTAACCTATATAGTTGTAACATTAACGGGTACTATAATGAGCAGAACCTTAAGGATAGGATTAGTTCAATTAGAGGCTACAAGAGATAAAAAGAAAAATATAGAAAAAGCACTGAAAATAATACAACAATATCATAGAGTTGAAGCCGATATCATAGTGTTTCCAGAATATTTTATGTTTAAACTAGAGGATGTTTCGCCAGAGGTTCTCTATTCTGTATCAGAGGATATACACGGGGAATTTGTAGATAACTACATTAGAATAGCTAGAGAATACTCAACTGCAGTAGTAGGCACATTATTCGAGAAAACTAGCATAAAGCCAAAAGTCTACAATACAGTAGTTTTAGTCGAACCAAGCGGAAATGTAAAAATAGTGTATAGAAAAACCCATCTCTTTGATGCATATGGCTATAAAGAATCTGATTATATGCTACCAGGCGATAAGCTCTCTACCATAGAAACTATTAAGGATGTAAAGGTAGCCTTCACCGTATGCTTTGATATACGTTTTCCCGAAATATATAGAATATATGCCTTGAAAGGAGCTGAAGTCATAATAAGTCCTTCAGCATGGTACCGAGGACCATTAAAAGAAGAAACTCTTAGATTCCTCGCCCAGAGCAGAGCCCATGAAAACACAATGTATATTGTAATAGTCAATCAAACTGGGAAAACATTTACGGGGAGAAGCATGATTGTTGATCCGATGGGTACCGTGGTATTAGACCTGAGTAGTCGTGAAATATACTATGAATACCTTATCGATGTAGACTACATATATGATGTTAGAAGAAAGCTACCAGTATTGAAGCTTAGAAGACCAAAACTATACAAAGATATAGTAGAGGGTCTCAGTGAAGGACCACATAATCATTAATTATCATTCGAGTAGGGGCATCATCATAGACTTGTTTTCAATAGTAGCTATGGTTCCGAACTAAAATATTTATTCTTGAACATTCTTAATCTTTCTGACTTGGAGATAGGACATGGCAAGCAAAGAAGAGAAGATAAAGATATTGGGTATTAATGCTTCTCCTAGAAAATATGGTAATACCTTTAAACTATTATACATTGCTTTACGAACAGCTGAAAAATATGGAGCGGATATAGAACTAGTTCATCTATATGATTATGATATAAAACCTTGTCTTGGCTGCTTGAGCGATATACAACATGCTTGTAGGTATCCTTGCGTAATAGATGATGGGGCAAGAGTAGTTCTAGACAAAATCTTGCGAGCCGATGGCCTAATTATAGCTACACCTATCTACTGGTACGGCCCAAGCGGACACTTAAAGAACCTAATAGATAGGATGACTGTTTTCGAGAACATGATATTTATTAACGGATATAGCTGGGTTGAAGGAAAAGTAGCTGCATTCATTGCCACAGGTTCTGATAGCGGAGATATCAATACCATATCGTATCTATCAATAGTATTAAACAGTATGGGATTCATAATACCACCTTGGGCTCTAGCATATCATGCCAGAGAAGGAGATGTACTTGAAAACAAGAATGCCGTATTAGATGCAGCAAATATAGGTAAAATTATAGTTGAAACCGCACATTTAATAAGATCTAAAAAGAGATGGTATGATCCATCATTGTTAGATAAAGATGAAATTAAGAAAATAATTGAGGAAACGAGAATAAGAGCGCAAGAAAACAAAGAAGATCAATACCCGTTGAGGATAAAGCAAATAAGCAAACTAATTAGCAGGGAAAAGTTAGAGTAGAAACTATGACTTATGATCCGCTAATATTAACAAATATAGTTGAAAAAGAAACCGTAAGAGGTTATAGGCGAAAATATTTTCGTTTTAGAAGAGATCGATGGTACGGCGGTATAGTCACCGGAGACGTAGTTGGATGCAATCTTAGATGCAAGTTCTGTTGGGCCTGGAGATTTACCTGGAACACTAGAGTTAGGGGAAAAATGCTTACACCACAAGAAGCGTTCCATATAATGGAAAAGAAAGCTGGGAGTAGAATAAAGAAGATGAGATTGAGTGGCGGGGAACCGACTATAGGGTTTAATCATCTTATAAGACTAATTGAGTTAAGTATTAATGCGGGTTATCATTTTGTAATAGAGACAAATGGCATCCTCATAGGATTAAACTACTCATATGCAAGAGAAATAAGCAGGTTTCACGGACGGGGCATCGAAGTACGCGTGTCCATAAAGGGTGCTTCGCCCGAAGAATTCACAAGGCTTACTGGAGCACCTAGGGAGTACTGGTTTACACAATTGAGAGCGCTTGAAAATCTTATAGAAGCCGGGTTAAGTGTGGGTGATGAAGTGTATCCT
Organism: Desulfurococcales archaeon; assembly: GCA_027030065.1. Classification (GTDB taxonomy): domain Archaea; phylum Thermoproteota; class Thermoprotei_A; order Sulfolobales; family WANQ01; genus JALWGO01. Next base: position 4,702 of record JALVFK010000075.1, read on the forward strand.
GCAGTGATGCTTAGCTTTTCGACAAAGGAAAATGTTTTATATCTTAAGGAGAAACTAAGAGAAATAGATGAACATTTACCGGAATACATTGACCCTGAATACGTGATATTATATCCTCATGTAGAATATCTTCTTAAAGTGATGAAATTGAA
>JALVFK010000076.1 GCA_027030065.1 Desulfurococcales archaeon
TCAGCAACTATTTGAGCTAAGTGATCGAATGTAAATCCTTGTGGTATTGGAGAAGTTATCCATTCCTGACTGAAAGCGAATACAAATACACCTATTTGAGGAAAAGCTGTGAAGAGTATTAGTGGTAGGACGAATAAGTATATTGCAAGTAATCCCTTTATTCCGGGTCTTCTTACGCGTGGGGTCCACCGACCCCCACGGCTTATCATGGCATATTGTCTTAGTGATACATATTTCTTTATTACTATGAAAGCCGATAAAGCAAGCATCAATAATATCAGCGATAGGGCTGCTGCTTCTGGATCCATTTGTCCTGTATAAGCTGATTGGAATCTCTCAAGTATGCGGTAAGATATGTAGTCTCTTCTATCAAAGACTATAGGTCCCGCTACGTCTTCTAAGGAGAATATAAATACTATTGCAGCCCCCGCTGCTAGACCAGGTAATGATAGGGGGAGGGTGACGCTTCTAAAGAGTTTGAATCCTCGTGCTCCTAGGTTTTCAGCTTGTTCTTCTAGACTGGGATCTATGTTCATCATGCTGGCGTATACGTTGAGGTATATTATTGGATAAAACGTTATTATTTGGGCTAGTGCCACACCAACGTATTCTTCTATTCCTATTTTAAACGGGAACCCCATTACGTCGTGTACAAACCATGATAGTAAGCCGTAGTTCCAATGAAACATTCTGCGTATAACGAAAGAGTTGATAAAAGGGGTCATGAGCAATGGGACTATAGCGAGAATCCTAAAGATGGTTTTACCTGGGAAAGTATATCTCGCTAAAACAAATGCAACTATAATGCCAAGTATACTAGCAATAATTGTTACTACAGTAGCTGTTACAAGAGAGTTTAAGACTACTCCAAAGCTAACCCCGGTTATACGTATAATTGTGTTCTTTCCGAGAACCCCGGTTTTAACAAACCCTTTAAGTAGTTCTCCCAATGATGGTACACGGAACATTGTGGGATCTGTGAAGATCCCGAAAAAGTTGTAATGGGTTACAGCTACGAGAACCATTAATATAGGTGCTATTAAGAAAAAAGTTAACATGAATATAGGGAATCCTATTTGGAATCCTAGCACGGGGTCGAGAGACTCTTTAAGCCTCTTTAATAGCCCCATTTTCATCCTCCGAGTTCATTGACTATGCTATTGTATCTTTCTATAGCTGCTTTTCTCCAAGCATCTATCATAGCGGATCTAAAGGATGGATCAGAGATTAGGCGCTGATTTATTTTAATCGCGTAATCCTCTGTAAACTTAACGGTCTTACCCGTTTCTGGGTCTTTGAATGTTAATGGTGCGCCAAGTTTCTCCATGTACTGTTTTAGTTGGTCATCACTTAGTTCTCCGTTAAAGTACTTGTTTAGTATAGCTTTCCACGCAGCCTTTAGGTAGTCGTCTACCTCAACTATAGTTGCACGGAAGTATTGTTGCATTGCAAACTCATAGCTTAGTGCTAATGAGTCATTGAAAGGCATACCCTTACTCTGTGTAGCCTTTATATATGCTTCATAGAGGTCTTTGCGTTTCTGTCCCTCGGTTGTATTGAATACGTTGGGATTAGCTGGTAAACGGTTTATCTCTGGATCTAGCCATATCTTTTGTCCTTCTGTGAGCACCCATGCTATGAAGGCTTGTGCTGCTTCGGGGTGCTTGGAGTTCTTTACTAATGCTATTGGGTCACCGTTTACTATTGTTTCTCCTTCGGGCAATATGTACTCGCACTCCTTGTTTAACATCATTGCTGTGTATCCATAGAAGTCTATGGTGATTCCTACGGCTATATCGCCTCTTATAACTGCGTCTCTAACATCACCGCTTGCTGGATATATCTTGGAGTTTGCTCCCATAGCCGTTAGTATAACCCATCCTTCATCCCAGCCATATTTTTGGAGAATTATCTCATACATTCTTGTATTGCTGGTACTCTGGGTGGGATCTGCTATGCCTACTGCTGGTGTACCTATTACTAGGAGAGGTTGACCCATTATTGGTGATGCTAAATCAGCCCAGTGTTTGGGAACGGGTAATCCGTATTCATCTAATACTTTATGATTGACTGTGAAGCCGAAGCTAGCTATTGCTGCTGCTACCCAATATATCTTGCCATCCGGTCCTATTCTCTTCATGGGCATACCAGCTATCTCATCGGGTATTTGCGCCACAGCTTTTAGGACTTCATCTGTCCCTAAGGGGGCGAGCAATCCTTGCTGATACAAATAGTCGAATAGGGTTGGACCACCACCCCATGCTACATCTGCTCTACCAGACTCTATGTATTGTTGCCATAGACCAGCTGCCAATACAACTGTTTTAACATTGGTTATATGGTATTTCTTTGCATAATCACTCTTTAAAAACTCTACTCTAGCCTTTTCCAATATATCGGTTGGATGCCTTGATATAACTACTATTTCTATACCTTGTGCCTGGGTTGTTGTTGGAGTTGTAGTGGTTGTCGGAGAAGTAGTTGTTTGCGTCGTAGTGGTAGTAGTCTTTGTAGGTGTAGTCTTAGTTGGAGAAGGAGTTGTGGGACTCATAGTTGTTGGACTAGTGGTTGTTGTTTGAGTAGTTGTTGGAGAAGGTGATGGACTGCTAGTAGTTGTTGGTGTTGTTGTAGTTGGAGCCGGCTTCTGGGAAGCAAAGTATACCCCAATTGCTATTGCTATTATGACTATTATAATACCTATTACTGCTACTGTGGTTTTAGAGGTCATTTTTGTCCCCGTGTTCTTGTCTCCCTACGCTCTATTTAAGAATATTTTGTAATATAATACTCAGACTGATTTTATAGAATTATTAGAATTGAAGGTATTACACCAGTAATCTGATAAAGGAGAGCCTACACAATTTAGCACGGAAACGAATAGTAGTTTATGAGGTTATATGGTATGAAGAAGATCTTGGGTTTAATTCTATTACTAGGATTACTAATACCGGTTTTAACGGCTTCAGCGAGACCAGCTGGAATAGTAATCCTAGTTGACTTGTCTCATGGCCAGGGTACGAATGGCATTGAGACTATGATGAAAATGGTGCCGGAGGCTTCATGGATTCTCCTAGTACCTTCCGAAGACGATGCAAATGCTTTGCCTCAAACCATAAAGAACATGGCTATGGATATATGGATCGGTGATTTCGCTTCAGTTGACTTAGCTTCAGTTGACGTTATAATAATAGGGCAGCCTACATCAATGCTATCACCCGAGGAAATTCAGGCTATTACAAGCTGGTTTACCGATGGAAATAAGGTATTATGGATAGCTGCTGATAGCGACTATCCAGCTGGTGGTAGCGAGCAGTCCCAGGTTAATGCTAACGCAATATTGGAGTCGCTTGGAAGCAATCTAAGAATGGATTATGTATCAGTAGAAGACCCGGTAAGCAATTGTCAGAGATCCTATCGTGTAGTAGGAATAGTAAATCCTAGTCCAGGCGCAGAGGCAGTTGGCTTCGGCGCATACAAAGTATTATTCCACGGACCAGGCGTTGTAGCATGGGTTGATGAAAACGGGCAATGGCACAAGTTAAGTGAGAATGAAAAACCAGCTAACACGTATATACTAGTTACAACTACTGAGCACGGCCAAATAGTAGAACACCAGCCGAAAGCTCCGGGAGAACCAGGCAATATCGGCCAAGCCTACGCGGCAGGCGATACTGGTGTATTCCCTCTAATGGCAGCACAAGTAATGAATTATAGTGGTAGTGTAAGTGTAGTCATGGTAAGTAGTGAGACTCCTTATGGAGGATATCAGCCGATAACAACATGGCTATACTATGGAGTAAAACTAGATGGACCAACATTCTTTAGAAACGTTATACTCTGGGCTACGGGATACATGGGCTACTTGAAGCCACTAGTAGAGTTAGAGAAAGCAAGCAAAAACATTGCTAGTAATGTTTCAGCTTTAATCGAGGAGAAGATTAAACCTCTAGAAGACAAGATAACGAGTGTAGAAGACCGATTATCGAGTCTCCAGACAAATGTAAACAACTTGACAAACAGTATGAGTAAGATTAAGGATCTATCAGATAAAGTAAGTGGGCTAGAATCAAACGTAGGGGATCTCTCCAAGAAAGTAAGCGAGCTAGAATCAAACATCAATGGATTAGATGAGAAGGTAAGCGGACTTGAAGGCAAGATAGGCACTATTAATGGTTATGCCGTTGCTGGTCTAGGCTTATCAGTTATAGCTATACTAATAGCCATTGCAGCAATACTTGTTGGACGAAAAAGTACGGAGAAGAAAGTAGCTGGTAAAATGAAGAAATAACTAGACTAAATATTTAAAAATAATTCAATATTTTTTAAGAAGTCTACAATCCTAATTCTTCACTAATACCTTGTAGGGCTTCTAGACTTATCTGAAAGAACTCGTTCAATGTTAAACCTAATTTTTCGCAAAGCATTATCTTATCTCTTTTAACATTTCTAGCAAAGTCTTTTTGCTTAAATTTCTTCTTAAGGCTCTTTACCTTTACTTCATTTAACTTCTTGTTAGGCATTACCAGAGCCGTTGCTATTATTAAACCAGATACTTGATCCGCTGCTTTTAATGCTATAGCGAGCTCTGATTCGTCTTCAAAGCCCGTTAGCTCGTTGTGAGCCCTAATAGCGTTTAGTGCTTCAGCTGGTAGTTTCCCTTCTAGTAGTTGCGCTGATACTAAACCATGTCTTCTCATATCCTTTCCTACTAATTCATAGTCAAGATCATGTAATAGTCCTACTAGGCCCCATAGTTCTTCGTCTTTGCCTAGTCTTCTAGCAAGTGCTCGCATTATTGCTTCAACTGCTAGCATGTGTTTGCGTAATTTAT
>JALVFK010000077.1 GCA_027030065.1 Desulfurococcales archaeon
GTGGAGACATAACAACGGGTGGTAGCTCTACGGCACCACAAGCCGAACAATAATGCGCCATCCACATGGATTTTGAGCGTATCCACTTGCTTAGACTAGTCTTGGCCTTCTCTTCTACTTTTTTCCCACCTTTACCTTGGGGCTGAGAGTTGGGTTTAGACATGGGTTAATCACCCGGAGAGGAGTTTCAAGTACTCTTCAGCTACTTTCACATATTGTGTACGGGAAGCTGGGTCTATAAGAGAATGGATTGCGGGTTGAAGCAAGTTATTACTTATATAATTGTAGAGTAAGCCCGTAGCTATTACGAGTACTACGAGTACTATTATCAGTGTACTGAATGAAAGTGGGGTTTGCTTCCTTGGTACTGGTTCCTTGATCTCGAAATATGTTGAATAGAGGGCCCTAAGGAAACCTACAAGCCCGAGAGCTGAGCCGAGAGCTATTATTGCTAGTAGTGGATAGTAGCCTGTATCTAGTACAGACATTATTAATGATAGTTTTGCTACAAACAGATTTGTAGGTGGAACTCCGGCTACTGCAAGTCCACCGATTATCAGCCCTGCTGCCAGTACTGGTGTTGCTCTTAGCTGACCCGTGAGCGTGTCTAATCTAGTTGTACCATAAGTGTGTTCTATTGCTCCAGCAACTAGGAATAAGAGCGGCTTTACTATTGCATGACTCATCACATAGAATAATGTAGCCTCTATGGCTAGGGGTGTTCCTATACCAACACCTATGAACATGAAGCCTACATCCATTATAGTGCTATAGGCTATTATTCTCTTCAACTCGTTTTGTAAGACCATCAATAAGCCTCCAACAATAACTCCAAGTGAACCTAGTACTAGTAGGATCCATTGAAGCCACAGCGAATAATTCAATCCTACTATGGTATACATGTATCTTAAGACAACATATACTCCTACACCCTCTGCTACAGCCGCTAGAGTTGCCGCCACTGTTGCTGGAGCCGCAGAATATGCATCAGGAAGCCAGAAGTGATGAGGTACTAGTGCTGATTCTATGAGGAAAGCCCATACAGCTAGCCCCAAGAACAAAGTAGCTGCACCAACAATACTTGAGGTATAACCATAGGTTATATCGAAGCCCGTAGGAGAGCCCATTAATTGGGCTGCGAGATCAGCCATGCTTAGGGTTCCGAAGCCACTATATGCCAGGACAACTGCTATGAAATACATTGTGGATGCCACTGAGCCTACTATAGCGTATTTTATTGCTGCATCTAGGGGGTAGCCTAGTTTTCGTTTAAAGGCTGTAAGAGCATAGGAGGCTATAGACGCTACTTCAAGCATAACGAATAAGTTGAACATATCGCCGGTGTAAGCTATCCCTAGTAATCCGGCTTCTAAGCCGAGATATAATGTATAATACCACTCATAGCCTCCATGTTCTTCAAGGTAACGATAAGAGAATATATTCACGAAGGGAAATACGAGGCCTATTAGGAGGCCCATGTATGCTCCTATAGCATCTATCTCATAGGCTTCTCCAAGTGGTGGTGGAAATCCAGCAAAGATATAGTACAGTACCGCATTGTTCGTGTAAACATAGTATGCTACAAGTACTGCTATTATCGCATTAGTTGTTAAGACTAGCTCCGATAACGTGAATACGAGTTTCTTACTCTTAGTTACCGTGAAGAGTAGGGGGGTTATGAAGGCGCCTATGATAGCTATGATGGGGGCGAAGGCCGCGAGAGAGGAGATAAGCCAGTACTCCATTATCTACACCCCATTTTCTAGGATAAATTAGATAATCGTTCTCGTAGTCTTTCTTCTATTATTTTAATGAATTTCTTGTATTTTCTGCCGGGGTAAAAACGGCGTAGAATGGGAGCAATAAGGGTGTTTATAAATATTTGAGTGGAAAGCTCCTTGCGTGAGAATATTTCTCGGTATGCTTCGGCAACGTATTTTTGTATCATAAGTCTCGTATCCGGTGTTAGTAGTATGTTCTTCTCGTATAAGAATTCTTCTAGCACACTAAGTACTATATTCACGCGGTATTCTACGGCGTCTATGAACTTGTTAACATCATCAGCAACTGTTACTAGCTGACTCAATACTGTTCAGCCGTGATTCTAACAGAAGTTACAGACTATTAAATATTTTTGTAAGATTCACTGAAAATAACATAAGTTGTATATCTGGGGAAACATAATTAAAATACGGTGAGTATTAAATTACTTTTCTAAATCTTTTACGAGTTTCTCTAAACGTTCTATGAGGTGCTTCTTCAATCCAATGAATATTCCGCCAGCTTTTCCACCAACATAGCACCAGGACTTCTCCATGGGTTTCATAAGTTTCGCTAGTACTGGATCCTCAATTATAATGCTTAAACCAGGTACTAGTCTGGATAAACTTATCTCTATTCCTCTGGGATGCCATAGGATCCTATAGAATCCTCCACCTTTAACGGGTATTATCTCATTGAGTTTTGGGTGTTCTACGTCTATATGTGTGACTCTTGCTCTAGAATATCCCTTTAAATGTATATATACTTCAGCATTCTCTAATAAGGTTCTACTAGAACTCGTTTTCACGAATACCTTGGCGTTATGTAGCTTTATTTTTCCAGGTGCTGGTCCAGTCATTGCTGTTTTCTTCTCCTAGTTTCTAGGCTTGTTTTCTGCTCTATTAGATTTCTAACTATTCCAACATACATGGGATCTGCGTAAATTCTTACTACGACATAGTATTTTGGTAGTCTCCTAACTATTGTATCCATCTCGGTTATCGTTACAAGCTCTTTATTGGGTAACATTACCTTTACTGCTGTCTCCTCACCCACAACTGGTATTGAGTCAACGAATATTATGACTGCCTTGGACGGTACTTCCTCAATTATTTCCTTGTATACTTCAAGTAGTTTTTCTTTCTCTTCCTCGCTTAGAGGTGTATCGGAGAGGCGTGAGAGATCAACTACTGTTTTAAGACCACGACGATTGAGGAAGAGCTTTATCATTCTCTTAGTATCATCACTTATATATTCTGATGTGAGGGCATTGTATAGTAGAGTATGAACCCAGTAGTCGTCCCAATAATAGTATTCTCCACTATTAATTGCCTTGTATACCCAGTCTGGTTCAAGCTTCCATTGCTCAGATATCTTTTCGTCAAAGAGACTTTCAAGGATTAGTCTGAGGAGCGATTCGTATGCTATTATTGTTTTATGATAGTATACTGATTGATACATGTGTAATCTAGCCGTATAGAAGTTTTCAACAGCATGCACTCCCTTATATATTATTGCGAGTGAGCCATCGCTACTAACTGTTAATGTGTCAATTATTCTATGTAGATCTATTACACCATAGGTTACACCAGTATGCAGGGCATCTCGTGGCAAATAGTCTGCCCTATCAACGTCTAGATCACTTCCTAAGAGCATATTGTATACTGGTTCTCTATGCCTGCCTTCTATTATAGATATGATCTCCCATGGATCCAAACCATAATCGGATATAATCTCCGAGAGTTCGGGGTCCCGTAGAATAATATAGCGTGCTAGTTCTTCATGACTCGGCCCCTTCTTCTTCATATGATAATATGTTTCTAGCGTATGGCTATAGGGATAGTGTCCTATATCGTGGAGTAGAGCGGCAACACGAAGTAATTGTAGATCATCTTCTGGTATGTATCCCTCTCTAGCTAGTTTCTCAGCTACTATGCCCATAACATACATTACTCCTAAGCTATGGCTAAACCGGGTGTGAACTGCTCCGGGGTAGACGAGCCAGGCTGCTGATAACTGTTTTATCCTTCTGAGCCTTTGGAAAACGGCTGTATCAACTATTTTTGCTTCTAATTCTGTTAACGCAATATAGCCGTGGAGCTCGTCGAAGATACGTGTAGTTAGCTTAGGCATCCATGAATGCTTTACTATCCTAGTACGCATCGTCTTCTTCCTATGTTCATAGGATTCCTTCCCGCCTCATAAATTCTAGGGTCCGCTTTACATCGTTTTCATCTAAGTATGGTTTGCGTTTAACTAGTTCTCCTACAACATCTTCGGGAGGGGGATACACTTTCTTAGAGAGCATGTGCAAACTCGCTATGATCTCTAACCAATAGTCTAGTCCCTTATCCTCTACAACTAGTTCGTCTCCAATCTTCTTTACAAAATCTAGGAATCTCTTAATACCTTCTTCATCAATGCTAACATACTCCATATATCTTCCCTCAATAATCAATTTATAGTCACGTGCAACCTCATAGCTATATGGACCATAAGAATACCAGAAGAACTTAGCCCCAAGCTTGACCCCGAAAACCTCTTGAAGCATGTATGCCGCCTTCTGTATAACGAGCTTATTGCTAAACATAGAACTATTAAAGCCGATCTCGCCTAGCACTCTCGACAATACTGCTATCCTAAACTTTCTAATAGACCCGCTCAACTATGAGCACCAGAAAATATAGTATCCCCACAGGAGACTATAAAACAAGACCACAAGTAATATCAACCCAACCACGCACAATAAATAACTTATAAACCCAACCACAATAGATTATCTAGCAGATACAAGCAGCCGGGTCGTCTAGCGGTCAAGGATGCGGGGCTTTGGCCCCCGTGACCGGGGTTCGAATCCCCGCCCGGCTACCACTCCTCCAACTTCTACCATCTATTAAACAAACAATGAAGACTTGTTTATCTACACTTAAATACTACAACAAGGATAAGGTTTATTACCGGTCTTGTTGTAGCCTTGTGTCGGCGGCCCGACCCGGCCATAGCGGCCAGGAAACACCCGGACTCATATCGAACCCGGAAGTTAAGCTGGCCGCGTTGGGGGAGGC
>JALVFK010000078.1 GCA_027030065.1 Desulfurococcales archaeon
AACCAGCTATCAACAATCTTCCTCCTAAGCAGAAACCATACATAGACTGCTGGAGGAAAGAACCCGAGAACAAAACCGAGCAAACCAAACCAGTAAACACCAGTCGTAAACCCAATCCACAAGTAAATCAAGCCCGCTACTATGGGGGCACTAGTAATGAGCGAAACCCAGTATGCTATCCTAGACCACTTCTCACCAGTTTCCACCATATTCGGTCCCCGGTTCCCATAACATTTTAAATATATTAGTATTAAAGGGGTAGCCATAAATTCGGGTGATTCCTTAGAGAACTATATAGAATACTATATACACGCGTTCCTTGAAGACTACGCTAATGATTCTACAATAAAGCTTACCCGCGAGCTTAGAGAAAAATATGGAAGAAACTTCGAATTACTGCTTCTCACATCCCTATGGTTATCACATGATCCTCTCCGTAAGGAGTTTGCCTCCGAAAAAGTTGGAGAGATAAGAAACTTTCTAGAAATGCTAGAAATGGACAGTAGAGCTAAAGTAGTAGATCTATGCTTCAAAGTAATATCCCACGTCATTGAGAAACTAATACCATGGGCTGAAGAAGCCTGTGAGGGAAGAATAGAGTCTATAGAAGTAATATCATACTCTAGTGATTTCGCCTTAGAAGTAAAACTATACATGCACTCCAATAATAGAAAACGAGTAATAACTTTAGACCCATGCGTTGAACCAGACGGACTACCATACCTATTCATATTATGCGAGCTAACACCAGCTATTATCGGAATATGCGTTGATTATAGAGAACTAAAAATAGATAACATACGAGTCACTTACCTCGCACTCCTATAGAAATCCAAGATACCTTTACAGCAAGTAATAGGATTCTCAAATTCACGTAAACTCAGATACAAACCAGTCTTCAGCCTCATAAAGGAGTTGAAAAGAAGTTGAAGCTTAAATAATATAAGTGTGACAAGAAGACACCTAAGAGTAAAGATAGAGCTAGAGAGTGTAATAGATATGGCTAGGGAGAAGGGTAAGGGGAAGAGATCGAAGAAGGAGAAGGTAAGATACGTATTAGTGCCTATAAGGTTTACTATGCGTGATATAGAGGAGGCTTTCTACGAGATAAAACCAGCTCTCGACAAACTAAGAGAATATGACCTAAAGCACGGGAAGAATTAGGACGCGTTCTGCTGGGAATATTGTTTCCCGGTTCTCCTAACCGGGATTCTAGGAATCTAGATTAACGGTAGAGAAGGTCATTCAATTACTGAGTAATTATTGGTGCGGGGGGTGGGATTTGAACCCACGCAGGCCTACGCCAGCGGATCTTGAGTCCGCCCCCTTTAGCCTGGCTCGGGCACCCCCGCACCTATGTTTCTGTGTGTTTTTGTGTGTTACTTAAAGATTTATTGTTTGTTTTTCTATTCTGGTTTTATTGTTGTTCCAGGGTTTCCTCCTTTTACTGCTTTGTATACGTTTTCTGGTTTTGCTCCGTTTACTATTTTTACTATTAGCTTGCTTCTCTTTATTATCATTAGGCTTATGGGGTCCATGAGCTCGTAGCCTCCAGCAGTGGGATGTTGCTCTTTTACAAGTATGTTGTATAGTTCGTCTACTGTTAGTTCTCTCAGTAGTTTGGCGTCTGGGTGTTTTCTCGGGTCTTTATTGTAGACTCCTTCAACTGTTGTAGCGTTTACTAGGAGTTTTGCTCCTATAGCCTCAGCTATTACAGCTGATACAGCGTTAGTTGATTGTCCTGGCTGGAATCCGCCGCATACAACTATTTTGCCGCTACTCCATGCCTGTAGAAATTCTTCAAGGCTACGTGGTACATCTGGGTATGCTAGATCGTCTAAGATGACTGTGAAGAGCATTGCATTTAGTCTTGTAGCAGCTATTCCGAGGAGATCTAGCATGGCTTCACTTAATCCAAGGCTTCTACCCGCATTAATGTATTCTCGTGCTACTCTTCCGCCCCCTACCACTACGGCTACTCTATAGCCTTCTCCGTGTAACTTGTTTAATACTCTAGCGTATTCGCCTATTATCGTGGGTTTCTCGGGGTTTATCCATTTGCCAGAGATCTTCACTACTACGGTTTTATTCAAATTCTTTGCCCTCATCTACATGGTGCACTAGTCCTACTAAAACTCTTATTAAACACGGATTAATGTTTCTATCTTGTAGCCTCTCTACTCTAAATAATACCACGCATATCCCACCCTAGAACTTAATCCACAAAAGAGGTGCACAATAAGTAATGGTTCCACCCATATCTAGGAGAGCAGTAGAAACACCTGTATCTCCTCATAGAGTCCTAGTAGACCTAGCACTAGAACTCAAGGCCAAGGGCAAGGATGTAATAAGCTTTCACGCTGGACAACCAGGTTTTCCACCAGCCCGAGAAGCAATAGAAGAACTAGTCAAGCTTTTAAGAGAGCAAACCTTTGCTACCTGCTGTTATGCTCCAAGCAAGGGATATCCCAGGCTTAGAGAGCTAATAGCAGAAGATATCAAGAAGTATGGTGGACTAGACCTTCACCCACTAAAGCAGATAGTGGTAACAGTTGGTGGTGCTGAGGCATTAAACATAGCCGTCTTAACAGCACTCAATCCAGGCGAGAAACTACTACTCTTCTCTCCAACCTATAGCGTGTACTGGGGCTTAGGCACCATTCACGGAGTACAAGTAGAGGTATGCAAACAGGAAATAGATACAGAGTTCCAACCCGATCCTGAGTGCATTAAGGAAAAATTATCCGACGAGAAGGTAAGAGCCGTATTATTTGCTAGTCCAGGTAATCCTACTAGCCGTGTCATCAAGGAGGATATAGCTAAACTAATAGTAGACTTAGCCTACGAGAAGAAGAAATGGGTCTTCTACGACCAAGCCTACCGCCACATATACTATGAGGGCTCACACCTATGGATCCAACGCTACACGGGTGCCGAGGAAGTAGTGGTAACAATAGATAGTTTCTCAAAGGATATAGCAATACCGGGCTTCCGCCTAGGATACATGTTTGGACCAGAAGAATTCATAAAACACGCTGGCAAACTCAAGGGATACCTCACGATAAGCGCACCCAATATATCGCAGAAAATAGCGATGATATACCTTGAGAAAGGAATAAAGGAGAAGTATCTAAGAGAAGTCATACCAAAATACCGTGAGAGAAGAGATGCAGCCTATACTGCTCTCAGAAAATACCTCCCCGAAGCCAATGTAATAAAGCCTAGAGCAGGCATGTACTTATTCCCCGATATCTCAGCCTACTTAGAGAAAACAGGTTTAACAGACGTAGAGTTTGCCCGCAGAATAGCTGAAGAAAAATACGTAGTAATGCTGCCTGGTTCAGCCTTCCACCCTGGAAGCAACCGCTACCTAAGAGTAACCTTCGTAACAGAGCCTCCCGAGAGAATAGAGGAGGGATTAAAGAGAGTAAGCGAAGTAATAGAAGAATTAGAGAAAAAATAATCCCTTTTTCCTCCCAGCTTTACAACCCCCTAACACTTATTCCTACTCAATAGGACTCAGTCATCATTGGTCTACGGGGATAACCTCTATTAGATCAATTTTCTCCCAAATATCTTCTCCAACAAAAGCTGGGTAAACTATTGTAGGAGGCACTAACGTACCATTATCATACACGTAGACTCCTGGAGGAGGCGATGGATCAGCTATATAGTAGGATTTGCCATCATGTACTATACTATCAGATAATTTAACATTATTAAACACTCTATGATACTTCAATGGAAGCTGTGGCGGAGACCCTAGTTCAACACCAACCATTGCATGAGGAGCATTTACTACTCCATCTCCAGTAACATTAGCGAGTATTAAGACAACGTCAAGACCCTTAGCCTTCAATATAGACGCATAGAGTACAGCATAATCTATACAAACACCACTCCCAGAATACAATGTATAGACGGGATACTGGACACCAATATTGTATCCATAAGTTCTCGTCTTATTATACGATAACTGATAGAGAGCCCATAAAGCATAATGGGCAAACAATTCAACATTACCGCCACTAAGCTCCCATAGTTTATCAGCTAAATCCCTAATACTAGGCTCCTCAGACCCATTAACAACTAAGGGGACTAGAATCTCAGCCTCCTTTCCACGATACAATGGAATGGGTCTCATAGCACTAGTACTAATAGGGCCAACACTCGTACAAACCTTAACCCAAATAGTATCTTCAAACGAGTAGAGGTAGAAACACCTCATAGTGGGTGGGAGAAATCCTTCACCAACCGTGATAGTAGTAGTCTTCGTCACAGTAATAGTTGTTGGAGAAATACTCGTCTCAGTTACTCTCTCCTCATGAACAGTCGTTGTAGTTGTTGTCTCAGTCTCCCTTATCACAGATGTAAATGTCTTCGTTGACACAATGGTAACCGTATTATTGAGTACCTTAGTTAAGGTAGTTGTCTCTGTAATAGGGACAGTTATAGTCGTAGGAGTTAAAACAGTTGAAACCACAGTCTCCGTAACAGTACTCGTAACCACATTAGAACCACCTAAACCAGGCAACGTAAACCCAAAAACAGAAGCCAAGACAATACCAACTAGTAACCCAAAGACTAGTCCACCAGCAAACCATGATCCACTAGCCAAAAACACTACACCCTAAGAAGAGAACAAACATAAGACAAGTATAAAACCAGACATGAAGCTAGCTTATAGTCTAACCACCCTCGTATAAAGCAGGCGAAAGCCAGACAACATCGCCATCCCTAACCTTTACATCCATATTCCTAACCCATTTACCATTAACATAAACCCACATCAT
>JALVFK010000079.1 GCA_027030065.1 Desulfurococcales archaeon
ATCAAGTGGGCTGATTTACCTAGCTTTTCCTCTAATAGCTTAACAGTATAATTGATGACCTTTTCTACGTTATCGTTTACTATTCTAAACAAGTGTGTGGGAGATTTCTTATCTGTTGACCCGAATCTAGGGTAGGCTATAGTGTAGTGTTTGTCTTCTAGTAGGAGTAGGGCTATTTTCTCTTCCAATGATTCTACTGTTTCAATTACTATTATCTTAATTGGTTTAAAGTACTCATTAACTGATAAGTAATCTATGTGCCAGTGCTTCTTTTCCTTCTTTTTGTCTAGGTGTCTCTTTACTCTATTCCATATACCGTTTACGCCTAGACCGCTTCCAATATATACGTAGTGTCCTGGTTGTAGGCGGACTCGGCCCAGCGATCCTACTATATCATTGTATTCTTTTTCTAGCTTAAAGTATAAGAGGTAGGCTCCCCTCACACCAACTAGTCTTCTCTTAAGACGTTCATACCGTTCCAAGAAACTTCTGCCTCAACTACTCTATTCTTACTTGGAATATTTGCTACTAGAAAGTAGTGTGCTCTTAGCCCATAGGGTTTTCTATCAATTATCTTTATCTTCAATGCTATGGGCTTGGCTCCTCCCAGGTTCTTTAAGGCGAGCATGAGGCTTGATATTGGCGGTAGTGTTATCTTTAAGCTAGTTGTAACTAAGTGTAGTAGCGTCTCTACTTCAGCTAATCTAAGCTCTTGCTTACTTATCCTCATAGCCCTTACATCGCTGAAGAAGCGGCAGAGATTTGATGGTGCAATCCTAATACATAGGTCAACAACATCTTTATCCCGCAAGGGAACTGTTGAGAGGCTCTTAGCTGTATAATAGGTTATAGTATACCTTAGACTATGATAGGCATTGCGTACTAGTTTAACTCTATCACGCTGCAGGTAGCCCTCAACTGCTAGGCCTAGAGTATCAAGAGCTAATGACTTGGCCTGCTCTACTGTATGAGGAGTTACACGTGGGCCATAGACTTCAGGTATTTTGCGGAGATTCCTAGACCCACAGTATATTATTGATTCTTTAAATAAGCTGTGGCAGAGGAGATCTCCCTCCATACAAATAGATACAAGCTTGTCTCTACGCAAGAATATAGGGGATATCCTAGAGTCAAACAACAATATATTCCATAAACGCTTACGATCAATAATGTCAGAGCCTATAACAGCTATATTAACATCACTTATACCTTCAACATAGTCTCCACGAATAAGTGAACCATAAATAATTAACCCGATTACACCCTCGCTACGACAAATATCTTCGAAAAACAATAGAATCCTATCACCGAGAACTCGTGAGATCTCCGAGAGCTTAGAAACACCGCTCACTCCAAATATACACCCTAAACCCGATAACAAGGAAGATACTAGCAACTCTTATAAAACATAGTATTCAGTGACTCATTGTTTAGAATATTTTCGCGTATAGGCTGGCAACGTCGATGTATACTTCATGCTCATATTCTTGTAGGATACCTGGTTTTAG
>JALVFK010000080.1 GCA_027030065.1 Desulfurococcales archaeon
TATCGGCTAGAGCTGCTAGACTCATTCTCTGACTAACCATTACCACAGTTCTATCCCTCAATATATCCTTTAAGTCCTCTACAAGCCTCCTCTCAGTCTCAGCGTCAAGATTTGATACAGGGTCATCCAATAGGATTATCCGCGGATTCTTCAATAGGGCTCTAGCAATATCTATTCTCTGCCTCTGCCCACCAGACAATGTTATACCTCTCTCCCCTACAACCGTATCATAGCCTTCGGGTAAGCTCTCTATAAAATCGTGGATCTTAGCTATCCTAGCAGCCCTCACAATATCCTCCATTGAAGCATTAGGGTTACCGAAGGCTATGTTCTCCTTAATGCTCCGCGAGAAGATGAAGGGCTCCTGCATAACCATTGCTACGTGTTTTCTAAGACTAGACAACTTAATATCCCGTAGATCTATTCCATCTAATAGTATCCTCCCCTCATCGGGATCGTAGAACCTCATTATGAGCTTAAGTATCGTAGACTTACCCGATCCCGGAGGACCAGTTATCAATAACTTCTCGCCAGGTCTTACCCGGAAGCTTATATTCTTTAACACGGGTTTACCCGGTATGTATGAGAAGGAAACGTTTTCGAATACTATTTCTCCCCTAACATCTTCTAACTCTATTGCATCTGGTTTTTCTTGGACATCGGGTACACTGTCTATTATCTCGAAAACCCTGCTAGCAGCCGCTAGGGCTCTCTGCAGGGAACCTATCATGAATCCTAGAGTCCTCATGGGCCACATGAGTAGGGTTAGATAGGTTATAAAGGCTGTTAGTTCTCCAACACTTAGTGTCCCAGCTATTATGGCGTTGCCTCCATAGTATAGTATGCTGGCTAGAGTTAACCCGAAGACTAGTTGACTAGCATTACCGTAGATTGCTCTAACCTTAGCCGCCCTAAAGTTTAGTTTAGCGAACTCCTGGTTCTCCTTGGAGAACTTCTCTATCTCGTATTCTTCTATTGCTAGGGCTTTAACGGTCTTAAACCCGTTCAAGTTATTGGTTACAATTGATGCTAGTACTCCTAGCTGGTGCCTAATCTTATCGTAGAGGGGACGGATGGTTAAAACGTATTTAGCGTTAGCTAAACCCATAACAACCAAGGCTACTATAACGATATAGGATAGACTCGGACTCATAGTAAACATATAGTATAGTGAGATAGCTAGAGTAAAAGCCACGTTAACAATATTCCTAGCCTGCCATGAAAGAACCCTTCCAAGCCTATCAGTATCACTCGTAATCCTAGAGATAAGCTGGCCCGAAGGAATATTCTCAAAGAAGCGTAGAGACTGAGCCTGAATAGCACGAAAAGCCTCAACACGTATCTCGTGAGCAACCTCCTGGGATAGCCTAGCGGTAAAGTATCTTACAAGAAACCATGCAACACCACCAGCAGCAACCACGCCGAGCAACAATAACGCATAGTATACTGTTGCCGTAAAGTCTCCTTTACCAACACCATAGTCTATAGCACTCCTAATAAGAAC
>JALVFK010000081.1 GCA_027030065.1 Desulfurococcales archaeon
TCGCAAGGTAATCTCATAGATGTAAGTCTCCCCGAGTAATCATGTCCGTAAAAATATTTAAACTTTAACACTGTGAAAAAGAGGGAGGGTTAAAGCCATGGTAGGCTACGAGAAAGACGTAGAAGTACACGAAGAAGAAATAACCCCGGTAGATATGACAGCAAAAGAACAAGTAAAGGTAGAGTTAACCGAAGAAGACATAGAAGCGTTAAGAGAAGCATTAGAAGATATGGTTAATCCCGTTGAAATATACGTGTTCTTGGACTCTGAAAACAAGTGTCCCACTTGTGGAGAAACATTAAAGCTAGCAGAGATTATTGAGAGAGAAGCACCCATTCGTAACGGTCAGAAGCTAATAAAACTATACAGGTTCTATAAAGGTAAAGATGATGAAGCATTCAAGAAGTTTAGGGTTGAGAGAACACCAACCTTCGCTCTAGTTGATGGCTATGTTAGATGGACTGGAACACCAAGTGGTGAAGAGTTGAGAGCAGTAATTGAAACAATCATACGTATAAGTGAAGGAGACTCACAGCTAGAAGATACAACGCGTAAGCGTATACAGGAGCAGTTGGAAAACGAGGCATACATAGAGGTAATAGTAACACCTTCATGTCCATATTGTCCCTATGCGGCCCTACTGGCAAATATGTTAGCCTATGAGGCATGGAAACTAGGTAAACCCCTAATAGTAGCAGATACTGTTGAAGCATATGAAAACATGGATATAGCATACAAGTATCAGGTAATGAGTGTTCCAACAATAGCGATAAATGGTGTTGTGGCATTCATAGGAGTACCGTATGAAGAAGACTTCATTGAAAGAGTTATATCATTGTCGAAGATTAAACGTAAATAATGTTTTTAAGACTTTCAACTAAATCAATTAAACCTTAATCATAAAACTAAATACTAGATATCACACGTTGGGCATCCACCAGCATAGTTTTCCGCTACAGTAATGTATTCTTTCTTACCTATACGGAACTTTTTAGGAGTCATACGTGTCTCTTTGCCAAAAACATCTTCTTCTCTCCTAGGCTGTCTTGAAGGCTTACTAGACTTAACAATCGTAACCGTTGCTTGCCTAGCACTCGTAGCCTGCACGTGTGCCTTAGCTTCCCTAACTGGCTCTGACGTAATCCTTAGTGGAGTCTTCTTCTCGTATTGTTTTGCCGTAGTTTTTAATGTTATCTGGGTTCTCTCTTTCTCTTTTTCTTCTTTTTCTTTTGATTTCAACCCGAAGTATATTACCTGCTCTCTCCTTGACTTATCACGGTAGACTGTTATGCCTTTACAACCCAGCCTCCACGCCAATATGTAGGCTTCCCACACGTCCTCTATTGTCGCCTCACTCCTCATGTTGATTGTCTTTGATACAGCGGCATCTATCCACTGTTGCCACGCTGCCTGGTGTAGTACGTGCCATACTGGGTCTATATCGTGGGCTGTCCGGAACAGCTTCTTTAGTGTCCGTGGCATGAATGGGAAGTGCGCTATACTACCAGTCTTAGCTATCTCCTCCAATAGCTCTGGCTCATCCATCTCATATCTCCGCAAGTACTCTAGGAACAAGCGGTCTACTTCTAGGAATGTCCCAACACTAACATATCTCATAAAGGCTAACGCGAACACTGGTTCAATGCTACTAGTTGCTCCAGCAATAATGCTAATGCTACCGGTCGGAGCAATGCTTAGTAACGCAGCATTCCTTAACCCATGCTCTCGCATAAGTTTTTCAACAAGACCCCAGTTCACTGGCGGTCTCTCAGCAACGAGTTTTACAGCCCTAGCTGAAGGCTTCTCCCCGATACCCGCTGTCTCTAGAAGCTCTGTTAGGGTTCTAGCAGTCCACCACATGGGGCGGTAGAGCTCTGGATTCCACGCCGGGAATACTCCCTTTTCCTTAGCTAGCTCAACGCTCTCCAAGTAAGCATTATAGGCTATCCATTCTGCGAGATGGTATGCTAGGTAGACTGCATCAACACTATCATAGGGTATCCCCAGCTTTATCAACATGTGAGCCCAGCCCATAACACCTAACCCTATCTTCCTTGACAACTTGTTTGCTTCCTCAATCTGCTTCAACGGATGCTTATTAGCATCTATAACGTTATCAAGGAAGCGTACTGCAACCCTAACGTCCCGTGCTAACCCCTCCCAATCAACACGTGGCTCACCACTCGAATCATATACAACATAATTCTCGAGGTTAATGCTCCCGAGATTACAGTTCTCCCATGGGAGTAAGGGCTCCTCACCGCAAGGATTGGTTGCTGTTATCTTGCCTAGATACCATACTGGGTGCCTCCGGTTTATCTCGTCCATGAACAGCATTCCCGGGTCTCCGCCTTCCCACGCACCCTTTACTATCTCGTAGAAGAGTTCTCGTGCATTAACTGTCTTTCTTATCGCTCCCTCCTTCTCTGCTATAGCGTAGGCTTCATCGAGTGTTATGATTAGTGTTTCATCTAACGGTATGCTTCCATCCTTCTCTTCTAGTTCCCGTAGGATTACTTCTTGAACCCATTCCTCACTTATATTGTGCCTCGCTCTCACTATCGCGTAGTATCTTGAGTCAAAGTGTTCTCCGGGTTTGAGGAAGGTTTTCCTCGGGTTAACGAGCTTCCACTCCCTCCCCTCTAGTACTGCTTTCATGAACTCATCGTATACGCCTACACTTATATTGAAGTTCTGTAGGACTTTCTCCTTAGCCTCCCCCGTCTTAGCCTTTATGAACTTCTCTATATCCGGATGCCATACGTGCATTACACCCATATTGGCTCCACGACGCTTCCCGCCCTGCTTGATGACATCTGTAACCGTGTCGAAGAGCCTCATAAACGAGAGTGGTCCACTAGCAACTCCACTCGTGCTGGCTACAACATCTCCCTCTGGTCTCAGCTCGCTGAAGTCGAATCCCGTTCCACCACCCTGTTGCTGTATCAAAGCCATAGCCCTTACAGCATCCATTATCCCCTCGCCATCTGGTGTAGATAAGGCATCTCTAACCGGGATGACGAAGCATGCAGAAAGTATTCCGAGCCTGGTCTCAGCGTTCATTAGTGTTGGGGTATTCGGTATGAAGCGTAGCTCGCTTAGGATGCGGTAGAATTCATCTTCAATCCTTTTTACTTCTTCCTCACTCTTACCGTAGAGGTATTCTACTCTAGCAAGATGTCTTGCTACTCTGTGGAAGAGCATCTGTGGTGTCTCAATTATCCTCTGGGTCTCGGGGTCTTTGAGCAAATACCTTATCTCTAAGAGTTTTAACGCATTATAGGTTAGCTTCAAGTCCCTTGAGTCAAAGTCCCTCCACTTCCCCTTACCGTAGACTTGATTATAGATTCTAGCAAGCAAGTAACGTTTCGCAGCCTCCTCCCACTTAGGGTTCTTCACTATCCTTGAAACCATTGCCTTTTCAACGAGATCACGTATATCTTTTGTTGTGACTTTTTTTCTCTCAACTATATTCTTCAATACTTCATCGAATATCTCTTGGACCTCGCTTTCCCCGAGTCCAGCTGGGAGAATAGCCTTGGCTATGCTTCTCCTAAGCTTATCTACATTCAATGTCTCTAGGACAGTAGCTGCCTTCACTACCTTTATGCCCTCTTCTTCAATTACTCTAGTTTTCTCTTGTTCTCCAAAATTCATATTGTGTCAGCCTCGCTAATAAACTGAATCTGCCTCGGAAATTGATTAAGCCTTCCATAATGATTTGATAATATAATCTAAGGTAATACTATGTTCGAATCAAAGTAATACTGTAAATAAGCTGTATAACCGTCGAAATATCTCATAAGAGCTACATTCTATTAAAAGTAGAGCATAAAAGTAAATAGGGACTATTAAAAACTATAGTATAGTCGTATATAGTATTAAGTGTTCACAAAGAACTTATAACCCGCTAGTAACACCTAGACATAGTAGGTAGGGTTTAAGCGATGAGAGACACTGATGAAATAGTAAGCATAATAGATGGATACTTCGGCGATATGATAGAAAGAGTAGTCGTAGAACATGGCTACGACGTAGACCTAAATGAAGAATACTATGATCTCCTATCATACATAACACGCAATCTTATCAGAACATGGTTTAGAGGCAAAAACCCAACACTAGAAGAAGTAGAGAGAAAAGTAAAATACATTAAAACCAGGTATCCGCGCCGCTTAAACATGTTGCTAAGCTACTTGGTATCCAGATATGTGAGAATGAGGAACAAGATTTATGGCATACAACGCGATAGACGTGACCTCTGGTAATCATTATTAATCATAGTCAAGAATACTTACTTTCCCACTTCATATATAACCTAAATCCTACTTCTCCTAGTTCAAAAGAACTTATCAAAGCTCGAACACTATTAAGTGGTGGGTCAAGAACACGATATATGTCCATAACACTACTTAACGCTTATAATAATATAGAGTAAGGTGTACTCAAGCTGCCGCGGCGTAGGAGGAAAACAAGTAAGAAAGAAAAAGAACAAACAAGCACGCAGGAAGAAAAAGAAAAGAAGAAAAGAAAAACGAGAACACGTAGGAAGAGGATAAACGTAGAAGAATACGTGAAGACTATTGTAAAAGATGTTGCAATGGGTCTAGGTTTAGATTACCTAGGGTTAAGTGATGAGGAATTACAAGAGGTTCTAGGACCAGTACTAGAAATGCTTGTAGGAGATGTAAGCTATAAGCCAAAAGTAGAGCAACTCGTTAAACGAGTTCAGAGATACTATGATAATAT
>JALVFK010000082.1 GCA_027030065.1 Desulfurococcales archaeon
CCAATGCCATTGGGGCCAACGATTCCTATGACTTCTCCGCTCCAGACTTCTCCCGCCTCTGCTCGAAGCGTGAAGGAGCCCCTCTTCACGACGAGTTCGGTCCACTCCAAGTACTTGATCCTCTTCTTTGGGCCTGCCTCGACGGACGCTTCCGAGAGTTTTCTAAACCTGATGGGCTCTTTCCTCAACCGAATGTTTTCGGCTGGCAGGTATCCTTCTAGGAAATTGTTTACTCCAACCCGGGTGCCGTAGGGTGTGGACACGATTCCATAGGCGCCCGGCTCTCCATACAGTATGTGGACAATTTCCGTAACATAGTCTAGGACTGCCAGGTCGTGCTCGATTATGAGGAAATAGCGGCCAGGCTTGACCTCCCTCATTATAAGGTTCGCTACCCTCATCCTCTCCCTGACGTCAAGGTAGCTACTTGGCTCGTCGAAGATATACACGTTGGCATCCTTAGATAAGACGGCCGCGATGAGGAGCTTCTGGAGTTCGCCCCCACTAATCTTCCTAACATCCCTATCCCAGATAGTGTCGAGGCCAAGCTCCTGGGCTAGCTCTCTCGCAACCCCCCGTTCATCCGCTCTCTCGAGCAATTGACCAACAGTCCCCCTGAGGTACCTAGGAACTAAGTCGACGTGCTGTACCTTATGGGCAACCCTGAGCTTCCCGTCCGCCAGTTTTCTCAGGTATGTTTGGAGCTCGCTCCCCCTGAACCTTCTAATGATCTCGTCCCAGTCAGGTTCATGGTTCGGGTCGCCGAGGTTAGGCTTCAACTCCCCGCCGAGTATCCTGACGGCCGTAGTCTTACCGGTGCCATTCTTGCCTATGAGGCCGACAGCTTTCCCATCCTTGGGTACTGGTAGCCTGTAGAGCTTGAACCCGTTAATTCCGTACCTGTGGACCGCCTCTTCTTCCAACTCGCTGGGCAGGTTTACTATGAATATGGCGTCGAAGGGGCAGGCCTTCACACAGAGGCCGCAGCCGATGCACACGTCCTCGAATATGATGGGCTTGCCCTTCTTCTCCTTGTCAGCCTTGATCGCTATGCCACGCCCGCTCTTGTTAATGGGGCACACGTTGATGCACTCGTAGCTACACTTTCTCGGCTTGCACACATCGTAGTCTATTACTGCGAGCCGCACCTTGCCAGCCATCGTTTAGAGCACCCTCCACTGTAATCCTAGCCGGAGGATTATCAACTCACCGAGAGTAGCTGGAGAATAGTGGGTGGCGAGTCTAACTGTTAAATTAAAAAATTAGAATAAATGTTTTAGAACTTGAACTCGTACTTCTCGCCGGGGTTCAGCACTACTACCTTCGTCTCCGGCACTCTCTCCTTGACGAGTTTCTCGAACTCTTCGGGGGTCCCGTATAGTACGGGGAATGTCTTGTAGTGCATTGGTATTGCTACCTTTGGCTTGATTAGTTCCACCGCCTTCGCCGCCTCCACCGGGTCCATGGTGAAGTGGCCTCCGATGGGTAGTA
>JALVFK010000083.1 GCA_027030065.1 Desulfurococcales archaeon
ACCCAAGATACGTGCCTCTTCCCATGCTCCGTATAACCGAGGGCCTCAAGGTTCTTGTCTGCCTTGAGAATGAGGGCTTCAACCTTGGGGTGGGCCTTGACTTCGTTCAGGGTGATGGGCTTCTTGGGTTTCACCTCTGTCTTCACTGCTGCCATGAGTTTGTAGATTATACGGGGGTCGTTTTCCCTCTCCCTTAAAATCTCCCCGTGCTATCTATCCTGCTCTCGCTTGACACCGCAGTAGTGGATTCGCTGTGGGAGACTGCAAGGCTGTGGAGGGCCGGGACGAACGTACAGAGGGTGGATTCAGCCAGAAACATGATTATAGTGCATTTCTCACAAAGAGGCAGTACTTGTTTGGGGGAGTAAATATTTGAACGCGGGGGCAAATTCTGGTATCCATTTCCTGGCATAACTTATCTTTCTCGCTTCTTGAGCAAATATCTCCTTCACCTTCTCCCTTAACTCTTCTACACTCTTGAAATTTATCAAACTTATAGCCCTCTTCACACTCTTCCATATCCACTCTATCGGGTTCAAATCGGGTGAGTACGGCGGTAAATACACCAACTTTATCCCTAACTCCTCCGCCTTCTCCCTCACCACCCTCGCCTTGTGCGATGAAAAGTTGTCAAGTATCACTATTATCGCCTTCCTGTCTTTGTTCGCTTCTTTTATCTTCTCTAAGAACTTCGCAACGTTCTCCCCTGTACTCCTCTCCATATGCCCCTCCACACTCCTACCCTGTATCGCATAGTATCCTATTATGTTCGCCCTCCCCCTCATCAGCGTCCTCTTCCTTATCTTTACCCTGCTCTCAAAACTCCACACCCTCTGCGTGTTGCTACTCATCTGCGGTGAGGTCTCATCCAAAAATCCTATCGCTATGTCCCTCACATCTATCCCCACACCCTCCAACTCCTCTATCGCTATCCTTACCGCTTCCCTCAACATATCCTCTGCCCCCTCTGGCTTCCTCTCGTCTATCATCATCGGTTTCACGTACTTCATCCCTATCCTCCTCATCAACTTGTATGCCCCCATATAACTGTACTCCACCCCAAACTTCTCCTTTATCAACCTCATCACCTCCTTCGTCGTCCAATATTCCTTCTTTTTTAGCATCTCTTTCAACTTCTCCTCATCTTCCTCGCTTAACTTCCTCCTCTTCCCCTTGTTCCCCTCTGCCCTCTTGTCACTCAACCCCTCTTCCCCCTCTTCCTTCCACCTCTTCTTCCACGTGTATATCGTCCTCTCCCCTATCCCTAACCATTTCGCCACTTCCTTCGCTCCCATCAGCCCGCTCTCTACCAGATACACTACCACTGCCCTTAACCCTATCTCGTTCCTGTGCTTCTGGATGACTTTCTTCAGCTCCTCCTTCATAGCCCTCTATTCTATAGTTGAATTGCTATGTTGTGAGGAAGACACTATAATAT
Source organism: Desulfurococcales archaeon (assembly GCA_027030065.1). Lineage (GTDB taxonomy): Archaea > Thermoproteota > Thermoprotei_A > Sulfolobales > WANQ01 > JALWGO01. The sequence continues at coordinate 1,439 of JALVFK010000083.1, forward strand.
AAAACTTAATGCGTTAAATAGTAGTCCTACAGGTATGCTTAGGGGAAC
>JALVFK010000084.1 GCA_027030065.1 Desulfurococcales archaeon
TTACCATGAACCAGACCTACTATTATCTTGTGGCGACTGGGGTACTAGTATTAGTGTAGAGGAGTTCTACGAGTTGCTTAAGAAGACCATTGTTTTAACGATATATGGTAACCACGAGGACATGAATATTCTAACAAGACTATACAATATTAAAACCAAGGAATACCTACCCGTCCTAGTAGAGGATGGAAGAGTATACGAGTTCAATAACCTAAGGATAACCGGGATCAACGGCATCATAGCCTTGAAAAAGAAGATTAGGAAAGGCGTTCCCAGAAAAACACCCCAAGAATTCCTAGCAGTTGCAGAGAAGCTAAAGAACAAGAACATAGACGTATTGCTCATACACGAAACACCTTACCTACCAGAACTCTTCCCATTCATGCGTGATTCTACTGCTTCTAGAACAGCATTAAAAACCATTGAAATTGTGAGACCCAGACTAGTATTCAACGGACACATGCATAACGGATGCGTTAAGACACATAACTTTCCCTGGAGCACCCAGTACATCTACATATCAAGCGACCAGAAAGAAAAATGCTACACAATAATAGAGACCAGAGACAATAAGATAATACTAGAAGCGTGGAGAGACAAAGAGAAAGACAGCACATTAAAAACATTAGAGCAAGGCTCACCCGAAAATATTTTGGAAAGAAATCTCTGTTGAAGAATAGGCGAAATATATTGCTTACGCTATTGGAAAAATGATTTAACTGGATACTTTTAATTCTGTAGAGGTTGACATTAAACTGGTCTCTGGAAAGATTATAGAGGGTTTTAAAACTATTGTCAGTATTCTTTACAAAACTTTAATGTTTTATTTTGGTGTTTGATTGCTTAGGGGTTTATGTTTTTGAGTTGTATCCAGTATTTTGATGCATCTCTCACTACTATGCTTTTCTTTAGTTTTTCTTCGAGTTCTTGCGGGGTATATGGGAGTGCCTCTATGTACGGTTCTATTTTTTCTTTCCATATTATCTTGTTTATTATGTCTAGTCTTTTAGTAAAGGGCGTTTTCTCGAAGTCTCTTGAAACTATTATTATGTCAATATCGCTTGTTTTCAGCCAGTCTCCTCTAGCATAGCTTCCATACAGGTAGACTTTTTCTACTCGATAACCTCTCTCCTCTAGTTTTTCTACGAGTTTCTGGATCGCTTTAATTATCTTGTCTGGTATGTTTTGAGAGTTCTTCTTTGACATATTCGAGCACCCTTTTAGCTATTCTAATGGTTTTCAATGCTTCCTCTCTACTAACACTTTCACTCGGTAGTCCGTTAGCTGCATCGGGATGACGGGTTATAGTGTAGTACTTGTTGATTGAAGGGAGTTCTTCTTCGAGGTCTTCGGGTAGGTTGAAGCCAGCCTCCTTTAACTCCATGTATAGTGTTGTTATTCTATGAGTACGTGGTGGTGGCTCTCTCTTTAACAACATGTATAGGGCTTTTAACATTTTTCAACTGCTTGTTGGGCGAAGAATGCTGTACGGAACCATCTTTTATTATTAAATGCTAGTTCCGCATCGTATAGGTCTTCTTCAGCGGCTTTAATCCATAACATTATTTCTTCTCTTACCATTTCTTCTACCACTAGATAACTTTACTGGTAGTCTACCTAAATATTGTTTAACCAAGTGTGTTTCATCTTATTCTATATTGTAGTTGGAGACGTTATAGTTCTATAGCAACTAGCTTTCTACCGCCAACTACTAGTTCTCTAACTATTTTTCCTCCACGTATTTCTCTATCATAGACTATTACTATTTTTCTACGTGAAAGCTTCTTCAATGTTTCCACTAGTTCTCTAAAGCTTATGGCTGGAAATCTTGTTCCTCTTGGAGGGTCTCCTAATACTATATTGAAGGATTTTTCTCGGAGAGGAGGGTTGAAGGCGTCAGCTATTACTGGGTCGTAACATGCATCTAGCTTGTTCTTGGAGGCGTTTTCTAGGGATAGGAGGGCTTTCTTTTCATCTACTTCTATCCCCACGCTATGCTTTGCACCTAGTCTACATGCTTCTAGAGCCATTGTTGCTCCACCAGCAAAAACCTCTAATACCCTCTCGTTTCCGACTAGTTTCCTATAGTCTTGTACTAAGCAGTAGGCTACAATTGGGTTTAAGCCAGCACTAGTAACCCAGTGTTTAGCATAGATTCTCCTAGCAGTCTCTAAGCCTAGCCATAGTCTCCCCCAACTATATATTAGCCATAGCCTAGAACCCCTTCCCACATCCTTAAAGACACGCTTGACTTCTCTAGCTCCAACAACTTTTAGGGTCTCATAGACTCTTCTATCACTACACCATACCCTAACCCTGCTTACGCCTACATTGTTGTCTCTTAGCACATAGAGGGCTTCCCTTATAGCGTAACGGAGGACACGTCTATTAGGCTCAACTACACCGTAAACCCCTATTACTCTAGCAAGACTAGCAATACTATGCATGGATAATGCTTCACTAGTGCTTTTAGCCTCAAACACTATGAGGCCCTTATCGAGGATAAAGCATCTACCATGCCCTACTTCTCTACAAACACATTCTTCTAAACCAGCAATACTCGTTGCAATAAAGAGCAATATTCCTCGTACTCCATTAAACAAGTTAGGCGGAGAAATATTTAAGGTGGTCTAGGAAAGCTTCCTTGATTATACGGGTTTGGTATGGGAAAAGAAGGGATTGAAAAATATTCTATCCTCACTGGTTACTCTTTCCCGTATCTTAGTTGTTGGGCCATGTCTTTTAGTTCTGGGTGAACGTATTCTCCATCCTCTATTATTTTCTCGCCGTCAGCCCATACGGTTGGGTTTAGGCATATTCCATCGGTATGTGATGAAGCCATTCCGAGCTTGCCTTTAAACGTTGATGACTGGCTTCCAAGCCCCCATTCTACTACTCCCCACACTCTCTCGTCCTCTAATATGTTTCCTGTTAGCTTTGCTCCTGGATTACATCCGTAGGATAGGTGGGCTATGTAGAACATTTTGGGGTCGTTGAAGCTTTTGAGCCAGTTCTCAAAGATTCTTGCTTCTCTCCCACCCTCTATTCTAACTACTCTCCCGTTCTCAACGTATAGTCTGATAGGTTCTTTTAGTAAGCCTAGTTCTTCTGGAGGCCATACTGAGCCATCAAATACTATTACACCGTTAATACTCTCCTCTATGGGTGCCCAGTCTACTTGTCCAAACAACATGTATTCTCCTGGCCCCTCTACTTCCCCTTCAACTAGTACTGGTCTTTCTGGATCGTTTTCGAATTCTACATCGGTTCCAGCAGGTGTTGTTATCCGCATCTTCTTTGCTCTACGTGTTATCTCTGCTAGTTTGCGCTGGAACCTGTAGAGTAATGGTATGTTTACTCTACCAATATTCCTCACCATCATATCGGTGTCCATTCCCACTAAGCAGATATACCTAACAGTTCCCTTCTCCATAGCCTTCTCATAGGGTGTAGAGTAGAGTAGCCATGCCTTATTAAACTCTATCCAAACATCAGCATTGGTTAAGAGGGCTACAAGAGACTTTAAGGGTATATAGGGGTCAGCTGCCTTACCAACACCCGGTGGAGTACTATACCATGCAACGAGGGGTTTTCCCCCAACTATTTTCACGGCATTAGCTGTTGCTTCTACAACACGCCAATCACTAGCTGTATCAGCTGTAATAACTACTTCCTCACCCTTCGAGACCTTCATAACGTCTTTTACAAGCTTATATGCGGCTTGAGCTAACTCCATATCTAAGCCGTAAGGCATGTATACACCACCTATTAGACCCGGGAATCTATGGGGATCTAAACCATATTATACATGTTATATTATATGAGGAGGAAAACACGGTTATCTAGTGTGTAGTGCTCGGGGGCTACGTAGCCCCAGCCTTATGAGTCCCTCCAATACTTTTAACGCGGCTCCAGCTGGATCTATTACTGGTACTCCTATTTCTTCTTCAACCCTCTTTGCTAGTCCAGCTAGCCCCGTGCACCCCAATACTATGATTTCCGCTCCTTTCTCCAATGCTATTTTGGATTTTTCTACTAGTTTCTTTACGGTTAGCTCTCTATCCTTATCAATATCAAGTACTCCTAGATCCACACCCTCTAACGCTACTAGTTTATCGCCATAGCCTATTTCTCTAACATGGTCTTCTATCATCCATAATGCTTCTCCACCTACAGTCACAATACCTATCTTGTTTGTTAGAGTAGAAGCTAAAGCCATAGACGCTTCACATGGACCTACTACTGGTTTCTCTACTATCCCCTTAAGCAACGATACTCCTGGATCAAGGAAACAGTTAACGATAAAACCATCATATTTGTCCTTGAATTCTAGAACACGTTTAACTACAGGCCATATAACCTCCGCATGAGCCTCTGGCGTCTCAACGCTTGGGGGTCCTTGGGGTAGAGATACGACTTCTATTTCTGTCTCTGGAGAGGCGAAGCTCTCATAGATCTCCTTATCTTGTTTATCCCATGTAGGGTGTCCAACGGGGTTTACTACGAGGATCTTCAAATACCGTGCCTCCTAACTAGTTCTTCTACTGGCACATAGTCGTAGTCGAAGCCGAAGTGTCTGGGGCCGAAGAGTTCGAGTCCTTTGGGTGTACGCCACATTTCTGGTGCCTTAGCTGCCAATACGTTTACCTTATATCCCTCTTTTAGATCAGTATTAGTTACTGGTTCTCCATCGTCTAATACGAACATTA
>JALVFK010000085.1 GCA_027030065.1 Desulfurococcales archaeon
CTTCTTTTACTTCTGGTATCATTAGTAGGCTTGTTGCAAGGTCTATTTCCTTGCCTGGCTCTGCTTTAACTAGTATGAATGATGTTGTCTTTGCTTTTAGTTCTTCTATGTATTTTAGTGCCTCGAATGCTAGGTCTGTTAGTGTTACTACTCTTAGTTTGCCGTCTTCTTCTACTAGTAGTCTTAGGATGTTATTGTGCTCCATTAGTTCTACAGCTGCTTTTGCATCATACCCTCTTGGTACTCTGATTATAGTGGTCTTAGCATATTCTTCTATTCTATCTTCGTCGATGTTACCGCGCGCTATTGCTTCTAGGAAGTCCCATTCTCTTAGTATCTTTAATACGCCTTGCTTAGACTTAACATAGACTTCTGGTACACTGTTATCGTTCATGGCTTTTGCCGCTATTCTAATAGTTACATCTCCTCCAAGTACAACTGTTCTCCTCAGCATGCCTTCAACAATAGCTAAGCCGTAGGGTAGGAGATCCCAGATGCTCTGCGCTATATGGCGTGGCTCTACTACGCCTACAATTTCACCTTTATCATTTACTACTGGTATGAATCTAACATTTTCTCTACGCATTACTTCGAGAGCTTCTACTACAGTATCATTTTCCCTTACGGTTACCGGTTTCCTCACAGCATGTTTTACTACTTGTTCGTCTAGGTCAATGTTTTCTGCTACTAGCTTCACTAGTCTTCTATAAGTTAACACGTATTCTGGTCTACGGTCTACATCTACTGTTACGACCCCTAGTAGCCTTGTGTTAAGCATTACTTCTGCCGTCTTTCTTATGCTCTGGTCTCCTGCTACTAATGGGAGGTTCCTACTCATTACATCTCTTACTAGTGGGAGAGTCATCTTCCTTTCACCCCCTTCATAGTTTTCATCCGGGATAGACTCCAATATATATTATAATATATAATGGAGGAGTTTTAAACATTAAGCTCATAAGCATTTAGCGTATCCCAATAAAAGCAACGTAGCCAATGCTTCTCGTAGCTTTGTTGGACAACAATATTATCCCAGCTCATGCTGTCATAGTGCCTTAATAGGGGCGGCGTACATAGTGTATCTATATTTGAGATGATGTGAGAGTAAATGGAGAAAAAATTCCATGTAGCAGACATGCAGGGACGTATTATAGTGCTTTCAGAAAAAACTTCAATTATACTAACATTGGTATTCGTGCTCACCATGGTTTCAGCGATAGGGTTCTTTGGTGAAGCTGTCTATGTGATGACTCAGAGTATTGCTGCATCAGTACCCTTGATTGTTGGAGGACTCTTTAGCCTCATCTATGCTTTTATATTTAATCATTTGCGGAAGAAGGGTGATATGAATGTCGATAAAGCTGTTATACCTACTACGAGTGGAGGCTCGGTAGAAGTTACCAAGAAGACTAGTATTTGGATAACCTTGGCCTATATTATAGCTATAATAGGATTGGTTGGAGCAGTAGGGCTTACAGGCTATGGAGCATATGTTTACGCTACAAGTGGTATAGGACTTGAAACCATTATTGCTGGTATTACTGGTAGTATCGCGATGCTGTTATATATAATGGTTCTCGGCTTCCTTAGGACGAAGATAGATTTTCCATTAAACAATGTTATTGTAAGAGATACCTCGGGTAGACTAGTAGAACTATATAAGAGGAAATCCGCTTGGCTTACACTAGGAATGGTCCTAACGATTCTAGCAGGAATAATATTCATATTATTAGGAGTACTAGCCTTCACTAATACAGCGTTTATCCAAGGATACATGACTAGCCAGACAACAATGACACAATATACTGGACAACCATTGAGCCTTGGAGGACTTATATCTGCAGGCTTAGTAGGAGCACCAGCTATTATAGCGGGACTAGTAATGTTAGTAGGAGCTGCAGTACTAGGTTTCCTAAGGATAAGAGGACATGTAAGAGAATACACTACACCAACTATGTAATAGCAAACGTCCCATAAACGTATAGTCTAATCAAAGAATGGTTTTTAGTTAGAGTTTTTTCTGAGCTACGAATAGATTCTTTTCCGAGGGAGAGTGAAATGACTAGAGGTTATGTTCTAGTTACTGGAGGAGATCGAGGCATAGGTAGGGCAATTGTATTAAAGTTTGCTCGCAATGAATACTATGTTGTCTTCACTTATCACCGTAACCTTAAGGCTGCTGAAGAAACCTTGAAGCTAGTAAAAGAGGAGGATGGAGAAGGCTTCTTTATTAGAATGGATGTTTCTAGTGAGGAAAGCGTTAAAGAGGGTTTAAGAAAGATTGGCGAGAATATTCCCTACTTGAACGTGCTCGTAAATAATGCTGGGATAATATATTTTGGGAGTATAGAGGAGACCCCGCTAGATGTATGGAATAAGGTATTGTCAGTAAACTTGACTGGTGTTTTCCTTGTAACGAAATATGCCCTCCCCTTGCTTAGGAAGGCTCCCTGGGCTAGTATAGTCAATATTTCGAGTATAGCAGGGCAGACGGGAAATGTTGTTGCATCAGCTGCCTATTGTGCCTCGAAGGCTGGCGTTATAGGATTGACACGTAGACTCGCTGTAGAGCTCGCACCCAAGATAAGAGTTAACGCGGTTGCACCGAGTTTCGTTGAAACAGACATGGTGAAAGAATTCATTGACACCGAGGAGAAAAGGAAGAAGATAGCAGAGCTTCACCCATTAAAAGATATAGCTAAACCCGAAGACATAGCTGAAGCAGTATTCTTCCTAGCTACTCCTAGCTCAAGATTCATAACTGGCCAGGTATTGGGAGTTAATGGTGGGAGACTAACGTGTTAAGGAGAATAAAAATATGTTTTACTTGAAGATTATTCCGTCAACGCTTTCCACTAATATTCCCTTATAGAGGAAGTCTATTTGTCTTAGAGCTACATAGTAGTCGAAGTCATTTAGAGCGCTAATACCGTCTAATGGTACTATTACTTTATACCATCGAAGAGCAGCACTCCCCGCTGTGTGCAGTACACATATGTTTGCTACAGTACCCACTATTACGACATATCTTATACCGTATACTCTTAGTAAATCATCTATAGGGGTTCCATAGAATCCATCGTATCGGGTTTTCTCAACTACTATATCATTTTCCAATGGCTTTAGCTCATCAACGATCTCCCAGCCCCACGTACCCTTTACTACGTGTTCGCCCCATATCTCGAACTCTGGATCTCTCTTGTAATGAGTGTCCTTCGTATATATGATTAAGATGTTTCTTTCCCGTGCCTTCTCCAATAATCTCCTTATGCTAGGTATGGTGTCTTTTGCTGTTGGAACAACTAGTTTACCGCCGGGTTTTACGAAGTCGTTCTGCATGTCAACGACTATTACGGCTGTCTCACTAGCAGGTAACTCTATTCTATCGTGAACCTTTATTTCTGGAATCTCTACACGTAAATTCTTTAACACCTTCATAGGCGACACCTCTCGGATCGATAGCTGAAACGTATTAATCTCGGATTAAAATCCTCAAAGTAAGGTAGAGTTGAAAAAAAGGGGGACATTTTATTCTCGGATTAGCTTAGCCCCCGGATCCTCCGTGCCATGGTGAGTCTTTCCAGAGCGAGTCCCAGATCTCTTCTTCTGATACTATCTCTTTTTCCGCGATGTTTTTCTCTATATCTAATAGGATTTTGTGGTGTTTTACTTCGTCCTCGTGTATTGCCGCTATTATCAGCTTGATTTTTGGATCCTTGGTTTCTCCTAGTAGTTTTCTTGTTAGCTCTATCATTTTTGCTTCGGTTTCTATGTGTTTTTTAACTGCTTTTGATATTGTCTCTAGTTCTTTTTCTGATAGTGCGGGCTGTGTTTCTGTTAATAGGCGTACTACTGCTTCGTACATTATGCTGTGTTTTCTCGAGTCTGATGCTATGCTTTTCAATAATGTTTCCAATACTGGATGCTTTATCTTGCTGGCTACTTCTTCTAGTTCTTCAGCATATTTCTTTTCTTCTTCAACCATTTTCTTTGATACTTCTAGTAGGCTTGTCAAGATCTTCACCTCTCTAGCCTTGTTTTAGGATCATTATTGCTTTGGGATACTTTACTCGGAGAGCAAGAGTCTCCCATAAGCGGAATACGTGGCTACCATTTTCTGGGCCTATGTAGTCTACTACTGTATCGGCTCCAATTGCTATGTCTATCATATAATTGTTTGCTGATACGAGTAGTGCTGTATCGTCGGGTAATTGTTTAAGTACTATTACTTCGTCAACAATGTTCTTCAGTCTCGTTAGCTCCATTACACCAGTTTTCTCGTGTACTGCTACGAGTCTCGCGTATCTAGCTGGACTTAGGAAGAGTACGTAGGGTCCGGGTATACCTTCTCTAGTGAACATTGTGAGAGCTTTGGATATCTCGTCTACAGCTGATCCAGCTTGAGACCACTCGGATATCTTTGCTGTGAGAGCCTCTTCTACTGCTAGTAGTTTGTCTAAGAGGAACTTGTCTTCGCGTAAGCCTAGTTCTGCTGCTGCATAGAGTGCTGGTGATAAGTCTGGTTTCTCGCCGCGTCTTCTGGCATGGTCTATCATGTGCTGGCTTATAGCGAATTTTATGCTGAGTTCTTCTAAGGGGACTAGCTTGCGTCCTTTAGGGGATATAGTTTCTCCGACTTCTATTTCTTCAACGACTACTGCTTCAACTCCTCTGCCAGGACTATATGTTG
>JALVFK010000086.1 GCA_027030065.1 Desulfurococcales archaeon
CTTGTTCTCGTAGAATATGGTGTAAGGACTCCTTGTACAAGGTTCTAGGCAGAGAACGCTTAGGATTGAAACGCTATGGGCGATACATTGTCGAGTTTTCTACTAGCTGGCCCCTTGATGCTAGAACCCTATATCTTGTATCAGAGTTTACTTCATGGCATCCGGGGTATATTAGGTTAAGAAAGACTGGAGATAGGGGTGAGGCCCTAGTAAAGATATGGGATGGAGTATACCATTACATGTTTGTAAAGAATGGCTACGACTATTATGTTGATAGTGAAAACCCCGATAGAATTGAGGGATTTAAACCGTTCCCCGAAGTGAAGGCAAGTTTTACGGCTTCAATAGCCAATATAGGGGTTTCCGCTATAGAAGAATTGTTGGAAGAAGGGGGGTTCCACGAGGAACATATAGTCCATGATGAAGGAGACCCCATTTTTCTCTCAAGATATTTAGACTATATTGTTATACGCTTAAGGACTTTGAAAGGAGAAGTTGATAGAGTATTATTAAAAACAATATGTGATGGATCACGGAAGACAATCGTTATGGAGAAAGTATTATCCACTAGGCACTATGATTATTTCGAGGCAATGATAAGGTGTAATAGTCTTCGGGGATACATGTTCACACTAGAAGTCGACGGTAAGAAGATACTGTATGGTAGTGAAGGAGTAGTAGAGAATCCCTCATATATAATACCGGTAAGAATAGAAGGAGTCAATAGTTATCAATGGTATCTTGGTGCAATATATTATTCGATCTTTGTTGATAGTTTCGCAAGATCAAATCGTGTGGATAAGCCATCAGAACTCATTAGGAAATATGCTCCAAGAGAACGAGGCTATTATGGTGGTGATCTTGCAGGCATTATTGATAAAATAGACTATATTGGAGAACTCGGTGTAAATGCTGTATATTTAACACCTATATTTGAGTCAACAACTTATCATCGCTACGATGTAGTAGATTACTATAAAGTTGACAAATACCTAGGAGGTAATGAGACTTTTAAGCAGCTTGTAAAGAAATTACATGAAAGAGACATTAAGATAATATTAGATATACCATTGCATCATACATCAGTATGTTTTCACGGATTTAGAGACGCGTTAAAGAAGGACGAGAAATCACCATATTGGAACTGGTACGTATTCTTAAAGAGGTTTGATGAAGTACCAGCTGAGATTTTGGAGAAGCTCTTAGAGATAGTTGATAGCGATAAATGCTCGTGCAGAGAAGTGTCAAGAGTGTTCAAGGGTTTGAGACCATTCTATGAGACATTTTATGGTGTGTGGTGTATGCCTAAGCTCAACTACGATAATGCTGAAGTAGTAGACTATATGATCAACGTAATCGACTATTGGAGCAATATGGGTGTTGACGGGTTCCGCTTAGATGTAAGCCTAGGTGTACCCGCAAATGCTATGAAAGCCTTACATAGGGTTGCGAGAGAGAGGAATAGGATATTAATAGGAGAGGTAATGACTGATCCAAAATACTATTTATGGGAAGAACAATATGATAGTGCAATGAACTACGAGTTACGTAGACTAATACTAGATTACTTCTACTACCATAAGATGAGAGCAGTAGAATTTGCCCAAAAAGTAATGGAGCAGTACATACAACTAGCACCCTACAAGGCAAACGCACTATACAACTTAGTTGGAAGCCACGACACCATTAGAATAAGAACACTAGTGAAAAACGATGAGATCCTAGAACAAATATACGCCTTCCTCTTCACAGTATACGGGTCTCCAGCAATATATTATGGAGATGAAATTGGAATTGGAGGAGGAAGCGATCCAGACAATAGGAGACCTATGCCATGGAATGATAAGCAATGGAACAAGAGACTGTTAAACCATATTAGAAAATTGATAGAATTAAAGAAGAAATATAGAGCACTAAGATACGGTTTCTTTAGAATAAAAAGTATTGGAGAAAACATAGTAGTAAGACGATTCCTAGATGACAGAGATATTAGGGTAGTCTTCAATACAAGTACTATTAGTATAAGCTTTAAACTCGGTGTGTACGATGAGGTAATATATGGTAAAAGATATGCTGTTACCAACGATAATGTTGAAATTGAGCCAAGAGGCCTAGTCTTTATAACTAAAAATATGTAGGGGTCAGAGGGCTCTCTATTCTAGAGTATTGCTTTCTCGGTCTTCTTATCAAATAAGTGTATCTTATCCCAGTTTATCTTCAAGTATACTTTCTCTCCAATACGATACTTTGTACCTGGAGGAGCTCTAACTTTAACGACGCTCTCACCTACCTTAACGTTTACAATGACTTCTGAACCCAGAGGCTCTGAAAGGAATACTTCTGTTTCCACAGAGTCTTCAAGCGGCTCCTTACTTATACTAAGGTGTTCAGGTCTGATACCCAATACTATTTCTGGTCCGTAACCAGATTCTAAGATCTTTAGCGCTATTTCTTTATCTAGCTTCTTCTTAATTTTTCTGCAATCCAAGAAGTATTCATTGTCTTTTTCCACAATCTCACACTCAATAAAGTTCATTGGTGGGACTCCTATGAATCCAGCTACAAATAAGTTGCCAGGTTTCTCGTAGAGTTCTTCAGGCGTTCCTACTTGTTGCACTCTACCCTTATTCATAACCGCTATTCGATCAGCCATACTCATTGCTTCCACTTGGTCGTGGGTGACGTAGATTGTTGTAACGCCTAGTTTCTCCTGGAGTCTCCGCAACTCTGTTCGCATGTAGAGTCTAAGCTTTGCGTCTAGATTGCTTAAAGGCTCGTCCATGAGGAATACTTTTGGTTCACGCACAAGCGCTCTTGCTAACGCTACTCTTTGCTGTTCTCCACCACTTAACTGGCTAGGCTTTCTGTCTAGTAAGTGTTCTATGCGGAGTAGTCGTGCAACCTCTACTACTTTCTTACGTATGTCTTCTTTTGTTAAGCCGAGCTTCTTCTTTCTCATATATAACGGGAAGGCTATGTTGTCGAAGACCTTCATGTGTGGGTAGAGAGCATAGTTTTGGAAAACCATTGCTACATCACGATCCTTTGGGTGGACATCATTTACTAGTCTATCATCAATGTAGATTTCTCCCTCGGTAGGATATTCTAGACCAGCTATTAGTCTAAGGAGAGTAGTCTTCCCGCTACCACTCGGGCCTAGTAAGCAGAAGAACTCGCCATCCCTAATGGTTAATGTTATATGGTCTACTGCTACTACCTCGCCGAATCGTTTAACAACTTCTACTAGTTTAACAGTAGCCATTCTCCCCCAGCTCCTATAATACTTTGTATTTGTGAGGGATATATATCACGACATGGGGTTTCTTAACCTTGGATAAAGTGTTCAAAAAAGATGTATTGTATTGTTTTAGATGTGATTCTTCATGTTATTTTCTACCTTTTCCTATAACGAATCCTATTCCTATGCCTATGAGCAGTAATACTATTCCTACGACGACTGTAGCAGTATAATCGGTTACCGTAACTGTTGTTGTCATAGTCGCTGTTACTGTTTGTGGCTGCGTTATAGTGGTGGTTGTTGTTTGGGTCTGTGTGGTTGTCTGTGTTACTGTTTTCTCAACAGTTTGTGTCTTCTCTACTGTTTGCGTTACCGTTTGAGTTAAGGTTGTCGTTCTCTCAACGGTTTGTATAGTAGTTACGGTCTCGGTAGCAGTAGTTGTTTCAGTTACGGTTGCCGTAACAGTTATTGTGGTAGGAGCAGTTGTTGTAGGTGTAGTAGTGGCTGTTATTGGTGGGACTCCATAAACTACAGCTAAAGTACCCGTGAAGTTGTCTAGGTTAACGGTATAACTACTAAGCATCTTATATTGATCCTCGGCAGTGGGTGCTAGTAAGTCTATGACATATGGTGCAACACCCACTGCTACAGCTTCAGCGCTAGCATTACCGAAGTTCCATTCTGCTTCTGCATCACTGGTGACAGTTCTGACCCTCATAGGACCGAAACCATCATAACCAGCTAATGCTACCACATATCTCCACTCATCTATGTGTTCTACATCAGGCAATAGCTTCTTTGAAACCTCGGCTATAATTGCGTTCTCGCTTTCGTTAGCGTATACTTTGAAGTCATCGTCTTGTACAATAATGGTGCCATTAGAGTAGTATAGAGCTGCTCTCTGACCCTCTGGCACTGGCTTCTCCTCCCAGCCAGGAGCCAGTAAGAGCGCGAAGTGCCACGCATACTCTGGTGCTATTACAACGTTTAAGCCAAGACTACTATTATTTGTTGGTAAACCAGCAGTCGTCCTTACAAAGATATGTGGGAACTGTAAGCAGAATCCGTTAGGACCATTCCATGGATTATCTCCTAGATTCTTCACGTATACTATGAACTTTACCTTATCTCCCTCATCTACTACCTTAAACCCTGTTAAATCGAAGACGCCTGGCTTGAAGACATCGTTGGTTGGGTACACGTAGGTTCCAGGTCCCTTATCGTCTCCAACCGGGTCTTCCATGTAGAATACTGTTTTCTCTACAGCTGGTGGAGCTACTGGTTGTAATGTATAACCGTGTACTACTGCTAGTGTTCCAGTCATATTATCAAGATTTACCGTGTAGCTTGTCAACATATTGTACTGGTCTTCAGCCGTAGGTGCTAGTAAGTCTATTACATAAGGTGCTACTCCTACCGCTACAGCTTCAACACTAGCATTGCCAAAGTTCCACTCAGCTTCTGCGTCACTCGTAGCCGTTCTAACCCTCATGGGTCCAAATCCGTCATATCCCGCGAGTGCTACCACGTATTTCCAGTTAGCTATATTGTCAATATTTGGTAGAAGACTTGCCTTCACTACCGCTATAATCGCGTTCTCGGTCTCATTAGCATATACCTTAAAGTCGTCGTCCTGCATTACTACCGTACCGTTGGCATAGTATAGAGCGGCCTTCTGGCCCTCCGGTACTGGTTTATCCTCCCATCCGGGTGCTAGTAGTAGTGCGAAATGCCATGCAGAATCATTAGCTATAACAACATTCAAGCCAAAGGCGCTTGTATTTCCGTCTTCATCGCTTGTCCTCACGAATATATGTGGGAACTGTAGGCAGAATCCATTGGGACCATTCCATGGGTTGTCGCCTAGGTTTGCCACATAGACTTTGAATACCACGTGCGTCCCATTATATACTACCTGGAATTTCGTTAGATCGAAGACGCCTGGTTTAAAGACGTCGTTAGTCGGATATACATAGGTTCCAGGACCATTATCGTCTCCGGTTGGATCAGTCATTTCAAATACTTGTACCTCAGCTTGTGCTGGTATCACTAGTGTTGACGCAAAGGCTGCTAGCGATAACAAGATTATTGATAATAATATGTATGCTTTCATAATATTACACCCATTAGATATATATTCTCCCATATAGTTAGGATTATGGTATGGTATAAAATAGGTTTTTCATTATAAATTTACCCCACTACTGTGGGACAGAAAAGTATTCCCACTAATTATCCCACCGTGTTCTCCTCTGCAATCCTTAATTACCCTACCATGCACTAAAAAGACTGGTGTAAAATATATGAATAATAGACCAGCAATAATCTTATTAGCCATAATATTATTGTCAATGACTGCACCATTAATCTCAATAGGTGAGCAGAAACCAGTTAACGTTATAATAATATGGCACTATCATCAGCCATGGTATTATAGTAGTAATGGAAGCTACTTCATATTGCCATGGGTTAGAATGCATAGTGTTGGCAACTACTATAAGATGGGGTATATTCTAAGCAAGTATCCAAGCGTGCATGTAACGTTTACATTTAGCGGTTCACTGCTAGTTCAATTAATAGACTATGTTGAAAACCATAAAATGGATATACGCCAAATAATATCATGGAAAATAGCTAAAGGAGAAAACCTAACATTAGACGAAAAATTCAGCATGCTACAAATACCGGGAGGCTTCTTCGACATAAACTGGAATAGAATAGTAAACGTAGTGCCAAGGTTTAGCAGTTTACGCGATAAGGCTAGAGAAGCATTCAACAAGTATTCAAGCCTACCCGAAGAAGAAATGAAGAAGAAAATTGTTGGAGAATTCACAGATCAAGACTTCCTCGACCTAGCAGTACTCTTCAACCTCTTCTGGATAGACCCAGAAGTACTTGAGAACGAGTATCCTGACCTAGTAAAGCTCAGAAATGAAGCGTTAACCAACCCCAACGTACATTTCACTAGAGAAAACCTAACACGTATCCTAGAAGTACAATATGATATAATGTCGAAGATAATACCATTGTACAAAGAACTAGCAGCTAAAGGTCAAATAGAATTAATCCCAGTACCATATAGCCACCCCATAGCCCCATTACTAGTAGACTTCGGGTGGAGTGAAGACCTAGAAATACATGTAAAGAAGAGTATAGAGTTGTTCAAAGAGTACTTCAACTATACTCCAACTGGTATGTGGCCAGCTGAAGAAGCTGTAAACGATTATGCTCTAGGTGTAATGGCTTCACAAGGTATTAAATGGGTTGTTACAGATGAAAACCTACTACAACTTGCTGGGATAGATACAACTCCAGAGAACATGGGTCATCCATGGACGCTAGCTTACGGCAACAATACGCTCTACGTGTTCTTTAGGAATACAGATCTAAGTAATAGGTTGGGGTTCCAGTATTCTGGCTGGAAAGCAGATCAAGCCGTAAACGACTTGGTAAACGCTATTTTATCGCTATCACAGTATAATAGCGATGGAAGCTTAGCAGTAGTAATCGCCTTAGATGGAGAAAACCCGTGGGAAAACTATGAGAAATTTGGAGACTTATTCTTAAACAAACTATATGAGAAGCTAAGTGATCTTCAATCAAAGGGATTAATTAAGACTATAACGCCGAGAGAATACCTTGAAGAATACAGTAATGTAGCCAAACCATTACCCGAGAAAACATACTATTACTTCAACCTAGCTGGTAAAGATATATCTGATATAGACGGTTACGATAACCTACCAGTAAGAAAAGTACAAGCGAGAATAGCTGAGAGCTCATGGGCCGGGCTAAGCGGTAGACTCATGCCATGGATAGGTGATAGACAGGAAAACGCGGCATGGATGTGGCTGGCAGTAGCACGTAAAACAATTCTAGACACCTTAAATGTAACGAGTATTAGCGAAGCCTACGAGAAGAATCCAAGTGTAGTAGAGGCTCTCCTTAGGGCAGAGGCAAGTGACTGGTTTTGGTGGTATGGTGGAGACATGGGTTCTCCTGAAACCTTTGACCCATTGTTTAAAGCATACTTGAGGGACATATATAGCGGTCTAGGGCTAGAGATCCCAGCTTATCTCAATGCATCATTTTATCCCGATGGAGCCCCAGTAGGAGTATTGGATCCAACGCCTCCAGCACCCGTGAAAGAAGCTCCGAAAATAAATGGTAGGCTCGATGCAGGTGAATGGTCAAATAGCCTTGAGGTACCAGTAGGCCTAAAATACATCAGTAAAGCCCTAGTTGCAGTAGACTCCGAGAACATGTACATAGCCCTCATACCAGTTGATAAAAGTGTACTAAATGACTCCAACTTTGCAGTAGCAGTGTACTTCTGGAACCCTATTAGAAGCGTAAGCCCATACCATCCAGGATACAATGTGTACCCTAGATACGGTCACCGTGACCTAGCAGTAGCACTTGGCTTCGAAGCCCTTATAACACCATATAATGGAACTGGGAAGATGAGTATAGCGGATGGTAAAGGAGACTTTATAGAACTATACAAGTTATCGCCGAGTATAAGTAATGTAGTAGAGGTAGCAATACCCTGGTACATGCTCGCAGCACAACCAAACGATAAACTATACTTCACCGTAGCCGTCTTTGAGAATAAGAGCCTCGTTGAAACATCGACTCGTCTAAAACTAGTATATCAGGTAAAAGTACCTAGACCAACTATTGCTGCTGGAGCAAAAGTAGTATTCGAGATGAATGATCCAGTAGGAGATGATAATGGAGCTGGAACCTATGTCTACCCGACAAACAATGTATTCCAGCCAGGCGTCTTCGATCTAACGAAGTTCCGAGTAATAGATATGGGTGATAGGGTAGTATTCGAAGTCTACGTGAAGAACCTAGGCGACAACCCATGGAACGGGCCTAATGACTTCTGCCTCCAGTATCCACAAATATACGTACACACTACACTAGGCGATGGAAATACGAGTACCTTTGGCTTAAACGTCGCTATAGCTAATGATTCTGCATGGCATTTCGCACTACTACTAGCACCCGGATGGGAGAGTGACCCGGTACCAAAAGGGCAGAGAGCCGCCTTATACTATGCCAACGGCACAGTAGTTGTCCAGGACGGTGACTTCAAAGTATATGGTGATCCAACAAGAAATGCAATAATAGCTGAGGTCTCAAAGAAGCTGTTACCAGATGTAGAACACATAGCTAACTGGAGCTACGTGGTAGTAGTTACAAGCTACGACGGCTACGGCCCCGATAGGATAAGGCCCTTCGGTGTTGAGGCAGGAGAATGGACTGTAGGTGTAGGCAAGGAACTTGCGAGTGCTGTAGCTGTAGGCGTGATACCTAGAATAATGGATCTACTCGCCCCTACAGCTGAAGACCAATACAAGATGCTGAAGTCGTTTAAGGTAAACTTGGAAACATTCACTGGTACGCCAGCAGTCATAGAAGCTGTAGGCCCTACTGTTCAAGCAAAGCCTACGGCGACAACCATAACAACTACTACAACTATTACATCAACATATACTACAACAGTGGAAATAACGAAAACCACTACTATCACGAAAACTCTAACAACTACTACAACCATGCCACTAGTAACTACGACAACAGTTAAAGAGACTATTACGAGCCCTATAACAGTTACAACAAGCATTGAGAAAACAGAGACCACTACGATAACGCAAACAGCTGGAGGGTTAAGCAGCCTAGACATAGGGTTAATCATAGTAATAGTGATATTGCTGATAGCCCTTGCATATCTTGCGGCAAAGAAGAGGTAACCCTCTTTTTTAAACCACTAAGTCTTCTCCCCACTATTGTGGGATAGAGATTTATCCAGCAAATCTTATTAGGTATACCAAAGACCAGGAGAAGATGGGAGATTAAAAATGGTCTTCTCCCCTACTAAAGCATTATCTAAAACAGCCGCCATAACAGCTATAGTAATCATCATAATAGTCATCGTTGCAGCCGCATACTTTGCTACTCAAAAACCCGCTCCAACTACAACTACTACCACACCTACCACCTCTACACCAACAACTACGTCCTCTCCAACCACAACTACAACAACTTCTACACCAACTACGACGCCCTCAACGACTACCACGAAGACCACGCCGACAACAACAAAGACTACTACAACTACGACGCCAACGACAACTTCTCCAACCACAACTACAACTCAGACAACTACTACCCCTACTACTACAACTACAACACCAGCAGGCCCCACCCTAAAGTTCGGAAATGTTGAAGTGCAAGTAACACCTGAGATCAAAGAGTTTGCTGAGAAGGCCAAGAAGGGCGAAGTACATGTAACAGTTGAAATATGGGTAAGCGTAATGCCTTTTGAAGAAACTATTCTGAAGAACGTAACAGAAATGTTCATGAAGGAATACCCCGGTATAACAATAAAGCTCGTTAACACTCCACAAATGAAGGAGAAGTTCAAGGCAGCCGTAATAGTTGGTAAGGGACCAGACCTATTAACATGGGCTCACGACTGGACTGGCGAGTTCGTTGAAGCCGACCTAATAGTCCCCTTCGACGAGTACTTAACAGATAGTATAAAGAATATCTACTTGCCCGCGGCTCTCTCAGCAGCAGAATATAAGGGTCATATATGGGGTCTACCTTGGGCATCCGAAACCGTAGCGCTCGTATGTAACACAGAAATGGTCAGCGAGCCTCCTAAGACCTTTGATGAACTAAAGAGTATAATGGAGAAATACTATAACCCAGATCAAGGCAAATACGGTATAAGCCACCAAGTAGACCCATACTTCGTCTCAGCATGGATCCACGCTTTCGGAGGCTTCTACTACAACGATACCACTGGCCAAGTAGGAGTAGGGTCTCCTGGCACTATTGAGGGCTTCAAATTCTTCCTAGACAACATTGCACCATACATGTATCGCGACGACGTAGGACATGAAACCCAGCTGAAACTATTCATTGAGAAGAACACGCCATGCATCGTAACGGGTCCATGGGATATACCCAAGATAAAGGAAGCGGGAATAAAGTTCTTCGTAACACCATTACCAAAGATAGATGATCAACACATACCGAAGCCCTATTCGGGGATAAAGTTATGGTGGATGAGCAAGCTCGCAAAAGAGAGAGGAACCGATAAAGCAGCAGTACTATTTGTACTATGGTTTACATTAAACGACGAAGTAGCAAAATACCTCGCAAAAACTGCTGGCTTCGTCCCAGTAAATAAGATTGCACTAGAATCGCCAGAGGTAAAGAGTATACCCGAAGTCTATGGATACGCTAAAGCCGTAGCAAACAGTATACCAATGCCCAAGAGTCCTGCAATGGCTAAAGTATGGGGACCAGTTGCAGATGCAATAAATGCTGTATGGAATGGTCAAGCAACAGTAGAAGAAGCTTTCCAACTAGCACAGCAACAAATAGAAGAGAAGCTTAAGGGCTAAATGTCTTAAAAGAATTCAAGGGTGACCCAAGCCCTTGTCCAAGAAACCTAAGCAAATAATTTTTCCAGTAAAAGTAGCCTTAATACTCATATTTCCAAGTATATTCCTTTTCTTATTCTTCAATTTATGGCCTATAGCATATTCTATTAGCCTGGCTTTTACCAACGCTAATAACATAAACATCTTTAACCCGAAAGCAGAGAATCCCCTACGGTTTATCGGGTTAGAAAACTTCTACAAGCTCTTCCACGACGTTGGCTTCTACTACTCCTTATACAAGACTCTCCTCTTCGTTGCAACAAGTGTTCCATTAAAACTAGCTGTTGGAGTAATGCTTGCATTTCTCTTCACATCTCCCTTAATAGCTGGTAGGAGGATCATGCGTGGATTATTATTGGCGCCTTGGGCTCTACCAGTGATAATGAGTATAATGGTTTGGCGAGGCTTATTCGACCCTAGTAGCGGCCCCATAGCAGGCTTGTTCGCAGCTCTTACTGGTAGGGATTTCAGCATATATAGGCATGAATGGGACGCCTACCTAGCCTACAACATTGTTGAAATGTGGCTAGCCTATCCATTCATAATGACCGTTACATTAGGCGCAATCACGGGTGTTCCTAGAGAAGTTATAGAGGCTTCCCTAATAGATGGTGCTGGATGGTGGTCTAGATTCAGACATATCATACTACCACAGATCTCTAGGCCTCTATGGTTTGCAACAATCCTAACTTCTGGGGCTTCTCTACAAGCTTTTCTCGTGCCAATGCTCTTAAACGATGGAGGCCCGGTTAAAATAGTATCAACTTTTGTGGGTAAGGCTTTTGTTAGAGTAAACGACATGTTAATGTTATTTGGCTACCATAGAGCGTTTATGGATGGCGAGTACGGTTATGCCGCAGCCTTCTACCTCATAGTCGTATTGATTCTTGCAGTCTACATGTATGTGTGGTTCCGTATAAGTGGAATGTATAAAGGGGTAGGTGAGTAGTTCTTGGCGTCAACATTCAAGGTAGTCTTAAAAATAGGGTTAACAGCAGTCGCATTAGTAGTAACCCTCGCTCTCTTAACACCAGTATTCTTCGTCATATTAACTTCTCTAAGCCCGGTAGGCATAATCACTTATAGTCCTTCAATGCTAGCTAACCTAACATTAGAAAACTATATAGAAGTAGTAAAGAGCTCAGAGTTCCAGACAGCTCTCATAAATAGCGTTATAGTAACAATCATGACTATATTCATCTCAATACTAATAATAACTCCAGCAGCCTACGCGTTCTCACGCTTCAAGTTCAAGGGACGTAGTACCGCACTATACTTCTACCTCATGTTTAGCCAGATAGGAGGTGGATTCGGTATAGCAGCCCTCGTAGCTCTCTTCGTATTCCTCGCACAAATAGAGAAGACTACCGGGCTACCCATGGTGGGCAACGTCTACGTCCTACCATTCATCTATGCAGCTGGAATGGTCCCATTCAATGTATGGTTACTGAAGAGCTTCTTCGACACTATCCCAAAGGAGCTCGACGAAGCAGCATTTATGGATGGAGCAGGCTGGTTCGACTTAATGTTTAAGGTAATATTACCCACATCTAAGCCCGGAATAATAGTGTTAACATTATTCGCCTTTATGGGTGGATGGTCAGAGTTCATATTAGCAAACACTCTACAAGTAACAACACTTCCAGTACAACTCTACAAGTATACAACTGGTCTATCAATAAACTGGAATCGTTTCGCAGCCTTCGCTATAATCTTCGCTCTACCAGTAGTAATCCTATACATGCTCTCACAAAAGTATCTCGGAGAGGCTATGAGATTAGGAGTAGGCAAAAGATAGTCGTCTCCTACGGTTTCCAGCCTTTTTAAATATATTCTGAAAGAATATAGGTACTAGAATCCTATACTATTCATAGTCGAATACTGATTTGTGGTGTACGTATTTGATCCAGGAATTATTGTATAAAACAAAGCTCGAGGATATGAAGAAGCATGTTAGGGGTGAAAACGAATACTATGTATCTGATCTAACGAGATGTCCGCTCAAGAGAGTCTATGAGGAACGGTTCCCTGAACTAGTATTAAACCAGGCTTATGATCCAACGCTATTGCTTGGAGACATAGTCCACTTGGGCTTAGAGTCTTTTCTTAGAAAAGTCTTCGATGAGGGTATGGTTAAGGGGGTTTTAGGCGTAGAAGTTGAGAAAAAGAAGAGTATTGGAGAATACGTTATACGGGGACGAATAGACGCGTTAATAGAGCTTGAGGATGGAGAGAGACTTGGAGTTGAGATAAAATATTCTCGTAGAGACATAGGATTACCGTTACAACATCATGTTTTACAAGTCAAGATATATAATTGGCTATATGACCTACCTAAATCCATTTTAATATATATTACTCCAAATAGGATAACAGAGTACGTTATTGAGGAAAAAGTCTCTGAAGAAGAACTATTATCGTTGATAAGAGATGAAAAGAGTCCTAGATGGCCCTGGGAATGCCAGTACTGTCGCTTTGCTATTCTTTGCCCAAACAAGAAGACTTAAACTCTCTAAGATAATCCGTTCTAACGCCCTTTTCTTCAAGCACTCCTAGGTATTCTTCGTCTCCAATAATCTCTTCTTGTTCCCTCGTAACATAGTCTATAATTCTGTCGTATTTTTCTCTAATATACTCGTACACGGGTCTCGTCTTCTCAACAAGGCTCTTTCTACGGTGGTGTATGAGGCCTATTCTACCGTAAATCGATGATGCCTCTAGCATTAATGCTAGATGATCTAGGCTTAAGAACTCTTCAACATCTCTTAAACGCTTAAACCTCTTACAATAAGTCCAATACAATAATCTAATAGTGTTATAAGCTAAATTTCTTACAGCTTTACGGTAAGCACTCTCAACTAGCTCCCTACTGTCTACAAATTCTTTAATGGCTTCGTCAACTATCCCATGTTCTCTAACACCTAAACCAGCTCTTATCGTACTCTTAAATCCCAATACTGCTTCTAAACCATTATAGACGAGTATCGACGATAGTGCTTGAGAATCACCTATAATCAACGGGATTCTCTCAGCTAAGCTCCTCGGATCACTACTAGACTCTAAAATGGTTTTAGGATCCTGTAGGACGGTGATAGCTCTCTTAATGTCTATTGGCCCAGCATATACTGGTTCGCTATCTACAATTATTGCTGGTACACTTAGCACTTCTAATCTTAGCGTGTATGAGGGATTACTTGCAGCATCTATGATAATCGTTTCTTTGAGAAGACTCTTATCAGTGCTCAAGGCTTTAATTAGACTGTAACTAGTCTTACATGTTGGGTGAATTACAAGTACGCGTTCTAGCATATTCCTGCACCTTCTCCGATTCTGGGCGCGGTTTGCCTAAAGAATTCTATATCCCATATAATATCGTTTAACGATTCTCCAAGTCTATTCCTACTAATAACGTCAAGTTTTCCTAGACTATAATCAAGTATGTAGTGGTACATTCTATCCCGGATCAAGTGTCTATCTAAGAGTACTTCTAGACAATACTGTGCTAAATCATTATCTTGATACTTTCTCGCTAAGATTCTCCAAGAAAACCGTGACATCTCTCTATCTTCTAAGAAGTCTTCAAGCCATAATACCTCATATAACATCTTACAAGGTAGTCTCTCCAAGTATTTCCTCTTGCCAGTCTTATACATAATCCATAGATACAGTAGATAATGTTTTAAGTCGATATTATCGTAGTTTCTATTATTTCTTAACTCTACTTCATCACCGTAAACCCTAATTTTAGGTTCAGCAGCAACCCTACTAGTATATATAGCTGAAGCTCTTCCAGTCACGGGATTCAATAATTTACCACATGTGAGACTCGGGTTCGGTAACACTATAGCCTTGGCATGGGGAGCTGCTACGAGGTAAACATAACCCGGGGGAACGATATCAATAAACAACAAGTAGTCAAGAGGAGATATTCGGAAACTCTCACCACGTGCATGACTCCCAATAAGATAAACACTCTTTATCTTCACTTTCCTCCTTCCTCCGTGCTCTATACTTACAACCAGGCTAGAAGCGTTTGTATTTCCTCCACCCTAATAGTTAATAAGCCCTGGCCTCAGAGTTAGCGGTCGAGAGGATGCGGGTATGGGAGGCAAACACGGTAAATATGTATATGTTCGTAGAAACGATGGAATATATGTAAAGGTACGTGTACTTAAGAGTAGAAGTGATGAGGACCCCGAAAAATATATTCCATTACCCTTTAAGACGAAGAATCCACCGCCAACCTTTAAGGTCTTAAAAGAAGAAGAGCTACCAGATGAGGCTAGAGAAAAACTTTACGCTATCTAAAACAAGTATTTCTCTATCCTAGCATTCTATTAAGACCAAAATTCTCGATTAGAATATAATTGTCTTACGCTAATAGGCTGTTTCATTAAGGCAGGTAATGGTCAGACAATCGACCCATCAGCATTTCTCTTCTCTAAGCCTATGTCGGCTACATCATCCCTGTATAATCTTATCGTGTACACTCTATTATAGATTCTATGCATTCTGGTGGAACGTATTCTACGACATAGACGCTCTTACTAGCCCTATATACTTGTAGGTTCTTTCTCCTCAAGCAGTTAGCGTTTACCTCTAATACTACTGGTATCCCGCCATGTCTCTTTCCCGTATCGCATGCGTCTGGAATGTTTAATGATAGATGAACCCACTGTCTCTTCATAGGCTTTATGCCCTCCACGAGTATTCTCTCAACATTATCTCTACGTGTGCCGTGGTAGAGTTTATGGATACTATCATCTGGGCTGTACTTTACTGCTACTTTAATGCTGTGACCATATCTAGCTCTAATCTTATTGTCTCTTACTTCAAATCTCCCCTTGGGGTCTAGAAGAGCTACGGCAATAACATGTTCCCTTGTAACCCATTTGTAAAGGTCTTTTCTCCTCCACTTCTCCCGAATACCTTTAACAAGCTCATCAATATTTACCCATCCCTCATCATCTAATACGAGTCCGGCTTCCCATGGAAAATGGCGGAGGAGACCACTCATAAGCTTGCTTAACAAGACTCTGCGACGAGAGTCTAATAGAAGTGTAGCTGGTTTTCCACAATGCATGGACTCTTCTATGTATCTTCCACATACTCTACACTTGTAAATGTCTCTAAGCTCGCGTTTAACCATCTGAGCACTCCACGCACCTTAACCTACTATTTCTCCTAATAGTTTTATATTAGTCCTAATACATTAGAGTATAGTGAACTATCAATGTTTAATGGAGCTATCATCGTTTTATCCGATGAGGAGCCGTCGGGAGCCCGCATCGGCGGAAAGGTGAAGAATCCCCTGGCTACACCGAGGACAAATAATCGGGATATTTAGCAATGGGAGGGTTCAGAGGCGGCCGTCAAAAATCCTCATAGCATTCGGTTAGGGGAAGGTTCATCATAACCCATTCTCTACTAGTTAAGTTATCGTTTATGGTTAACTCTTAAAGCATATAGTTTGTTTATTCTATAGTGTACGAACAGTACTCTTATTTACCACCAGTCTTAGGAATTGAACTAGGTAGGTAATATGTCCTATCCATCTATGCAGATGCAATCACCCGATTATGCTCAAAGAGAGTTTAGAGAGGGTTTGCAGAAGCTGAAGACAGCTTCTATACTATACATTATATCGGCACTCTTGACGGGCCTAGTACCTACTCTAATGCTATTAGGCGGGTTTAGCTTCGGAAAGGTTGGAATTATGGCAGGAGGAATAGGAATGTTAGTAGCAGCTATCGTGGGTGCTATATTAGGGCTTGTAGCATTATTTGCTTTCCTCGTACCAGCGTTTACGCATCTCCGGAACTCTGATCCATCAATGTTTGGTACTGCTGCAACATTAGTAAAGATAGGATACGCTGTAGGCTTTATACTATTCATAATAGGTCTAGCGTTGGTTATCTCAGCGATATTCA
Source organism: Desulfurococcales archaeon (assembly GCA_027030065.1). Lineage (GTDB taxonomy): Archaea > Thermoproteota > Thermoprotei_A > Sulfolobales > WANQ01 > JALWGO01. The sequence goes on from JALVFK010000086.1 coordinate 16,635, forward strand.
CATTGAATCCTGGAATGGTCTTTGGCGGTCTAGGATTATTCGTTATTGGTGCAATATTCTTGTTAATAGGTCTCGTCGGGTTAATTATAGGAATGTTTAGATTAAAAGACAAGACGGGTGAGACATTATTTCTAGTAGCAGGTATATTGTTTATTATAGGAATATTCTTAGGGATACTACAATTCGTAGCATGGATACTAGTATTTGTAGCAGCAAACTCGACATTAAACAAGCTATCCAGTATTCCATCAGCGCAGCAAGGATATGTAGCACCACCTCCACCGTCAAGGTAAGTATTTTTAAAAGACATTTTTAGGCCTCATACATTCTTTTTCTTCATAATCTACAGTAATTTATAGCCCCAAATAACGTTAAGGTGAATCCATGTACGCTATGAATGAGAGGATTGATGAGGTCTTAAAGTTACTCGAACTATTATATAAGAATCCTTGTTGTTGTCAATGTTGTAAGCCGAGGATAAAAGTATTAAAAAAATTAAATGGAAACGTTGAGGAGAAATACGGTCTCCTAGAATATATACCAGTCAATTATAACGGGTTAACTATAATTGTATCAGATGATCCAGGATGCTTTACAACACGTGTATTAGAGGGGTTTGGCACAACATTATCATGTAGCGGTATAAAAGGAGAAGAATTCCATGGGGTACTATACAATAGAGACTGTAAACCAGTTGGCGAAGTACTAGTAAAGTATAGAAGAACACGGCACACATCATATTACTATACTGAGGAGTTGTTGGAGGAGTATGGATACATAATATTACCAAGCGATAGAATACCGCGTCCAGAAAAAACAGTATTAAGAGGTAATCCAAGCTCTAATTATATGCTAGCACAAGCAATAGGATTATACGCGTCCATAAACTATGGCTATAGGTTGATAACATTATACTACTCAACGGTAACGCCAGGAAACGAGTTAAGAGAAACAGTAGACGATAAAACAATAGTCTTGGGGTCGAGAAAGTTCTATGAGAGAGTAAAAAACATTGTTGGTGAGAAGACATTAGAATTCATAGGATTAGGGGATACTATCATAAACACGAATAGAGTATTAGAAATAATAAGCCTACTTGAATCGAAAAGAGACAAGTTTAAAAAACCTTAAAGAACCAAGAAATCTAGCGTAGAGCGGCTCCTAAACCCGTGGCAATGGGCCCGTAGCTCAGCCTGGTAGAGCGGCGGGCTCTTAACCCGTAGACCGTCTACCAGGAGAGCCTGGCTCCGATCTGATGGACGGGCGGAAGTCCCGGGTTCAAATCCCGGCGGGCCCGCCACAATAATCATTCTCCTGTTTTGTTCGTTCATCTGTAATAGTTTTTGGATTGCTAACCGTAATACTTGTAAGCTAGGTATTTAGTTCTCTTTTCTTTAGGAGAGGCTGGAGTTGGGTTCAGAAACACTAGAATTGATGCCAGGTATCGTTATTCCGGGACCCTTTCCAGTAGTTTATCTTAAGAATAGTAGGGCTCTCGTCTTTGCTGATGCTCATCTAGGCTTTGAGGAGGAGATGGCGGCGCATGGATTATTTCTTCCACGTATTCAGAAGAGGAAGCTCTTAGAGGTTTTGGAGGCTGTTCTAGGAATAGTTGATGTTGAATGGGTTATTGTTGCAGGTGATATTAAGCACCAGTTTGGTCAGTTGGGGAGAGTAGAGCGTCGAGAACTATTTGATGTACTGGATTTCCTGTCTGGTCGTGTTAACCGTGTTACAATTGTAAGAGGAAACCATGATAATTATCTTCCCCTGGTTTTGCGCAGGTATAGTAATGTTGAATTAGTTGAAGACTACCTCATCGTAGGAGGAGAGATATTAGTATTGCATGGTCATAAGGACGTTTTACCCAGCGATACAAGTAATTACAAGCTCATTATAATGGGGCATGAGCACCCAAGCCTCGGTCTACGAGATAAACTAGGGTATCTTATAAAGTATCCATGCTTTCTCTACACACAGTTAAAGAATAGTGAGACAAAACTCCTAGTTCTCCCAGCTATAGGCGCTTATCAAACCGGGACATCAGTTAGCTTAGAGCCTTCAGCATATCTCTCACCCGTAATGAGAAACAAGGTTCTCCTAAACGAGTCTAAGCCTATAGTATATGATAGTGAGTTAGGCTTACTCGAATTCCCTAAGCTGGAAACACTATTTAACGTTCTAAGTGAAACCGTTGCATAAGGATTATTATAGGGGAGGGCTTTTAAGGAGCCCCGTTTAAAAACTTATGTAGTGCTTAAAAAGAGGTGCCGTCTTGGTGTCCCAGCTTGTATTAGAGCGTGAGCCATCAATAAAGATAGAGAATATCGTCGCAACAGTAACTCTTGATCAAACACTCGATTTATACGCTATAGAGAGAAGCATACCGACAGTAGAGTATAATCCCGACCAGTTTCCTGGGCTCATATTTAGACTAGACACTCCCAAGGTAACCGCACTGATATTCAAGTCAGGTAAAATGGTTGTAACGGGCGCGAAGAGTACGCTTGAACTAATACGTGCAGTCAAGAAGATAATAAGGACATTACGTAAGAAGGGCATAGTTATAACGGGTAAACCCAAGATTCAGATCCAAAACATTGTTGCCTCAGCAAACCTTTATGTAGAAGTGAATCTAGAGAAGGCAGCCTTCCTATTAGAAGACAACATGTATGAGCCCGAACAGTTTCCTGGTCTAATATACCGTATGTCGGATCCACAAGTAGTCCTACTAATATTCAGTAGCGGTAAAATGGTCATAACGGGTGCAAAAAGCGAAGACGAGGTTAGAGAAGCGGTATACAAGATCTATCAGAAACTCAAAGAACTAGGATGTATAAGAAGACATATCACGGAAGAAGAATACATACCAGTATAAATATATTAGGAGTTTTTATTTTCTATTTTTCCATAAAACCCCAAGAAGCTGAAGAACAAATTATCTAGATTTAACCTCAAAGTTTTCTAGAGTGAATTAAGGGAATCTATAAATCTATGGGACTGTTATCACAAGCAGAGTAAGATAAAAAGGAGAATAATATCTTTGGAAGATGTTTTAAGCGGTCAGTGTGAGATAGGAATCTCATCCCTCCCTAGTCGATGGCTGCCCACGTCCTCATCCCATGTATGTAGGGAGTGTGGATAGCTTATGAGTCTTGTGGAGGGTACTATAGTTGTAATGGACTTAGACAAATTCAGCGAACTAGTAGAGGAGAAAGGGTGGAGTGAATATAGGCCAAATATCGTTACTGGAACCCTCACTAGTCTTGTTGAATGGTTTGTTTCTAAGTGGCGTGCAGTAGTAGTCTATGGTCTCGATAGGGAGAGGGGTACTGAGGAAGTAGTATTAGAAATCCCTGGTGTCGAACCAGGCGAGGTTAGAGAAGACCTAGAATATATCCGTAGAAGAATAGAGGAGCTTGGAGCATCTATAACAATCATAGCAGTTAAAGGATACGTGGGCCTAAAGCCAGCTAAGAGTAGGCGAGAAGCATACTATGGTACTCCTTCGAGAACTCTTGCACATAAATTATTGAAAAAGGCTAAGAGACGTGGAGGAAACATAGTGATAGTACAATAAATAGCACGATAACTATATTTACTACTGGAATCCCGCTATAAGGGGACGACATAAAAAGTCCTCCTATGTAGAGAAAAGTTTGAGACAAATGGTTAGGAGAAAGTATATGAGCGGTGAAAAAGGTAAACTAGCGCCATGGATACCATCAACTAAGGAGATAATAGTTGAGGCACTCAGAATAGCTAATGTTGGAAGCGGCGATAAGCTGTACGATCTCGGAGCAGGTGATGGTAGGGTAACTATCATAGCGGCGAAAGACTTTGGAGCAAAATGTGTTGCCATAGAAATAGATGAACGCCTATGCGGCGTGATATACTCTACCGCTAAATACTATGGTCTTCTAGACAGGATAGAAATCTTGTGTAGAAACTTTCTTGCAGTCAATATGAGTGATGCAACAGTAGTCTACATGTACCTATACAAGTCGATAAATGAACTACTCGCCGATAAATTTGAAAAAGAACTCGGAATTGGAACTCGCATTATAACCATAGACTTCCCCATACCAGGGTGGCAGCCTATCAAGATTAGGAGACTAGTTGATAGAACGGGTTTAGCCCGTACAATATTCCTCTATGTAATGGGGGCTAGTAATCCTAAGGGACTTGTAAAACACATAACCCCAGTATCAAGAGATATACTAGTACGCATGAGTATAAGCAGGAACATAGAGGATAAAAATATTGCAAGTGCCAAAGATAAAGCCGAGGAGACTAATATGGATTAACGAGGAAATACCCCTTCTCGGACATATAGCCTTTGGAATAGTTGATAGAGGTACAAACATAATACAGGTAAGACCCACCACGTTATGCCATTTAAACTGTATATACTGTAGTGTTGATGCAGGACCCTTCTCACGGCACCGTTTAACAGAGTATATGGTTAAACTAGACTGGCTTATCGAGTGGGTTAAACTCATAGTAAAGTACAAGTCTGTAAACGATATAGAAGCCCTAATAGACGGAGTAGGCGAGCCCCTAACATATCCCTACATAGTAGAACTAGTCCAAGAACTAAAAGATATACCTGGGATAAGAGTTGTAGCACTTCAGACAAGAGGTTATTTGTTGAACGAGAAACTAGTCGAGAATCTCGAGGAAGCCGGCTTGGATAGAATAAACTTAAGCATAGATACACTCGACGAAGAAAAAGCACGGTTCATCCAGGGTGTAGAGTGGTTTAACGTTTCAGAAGTAGTAAGGATAACAGAATATATCCTATCAAATACGAGCATAGACGTACACATAGCACCAGTATGGGTTCCCGGAATAAACGATAAAGACATAGAGGATATAATAGAATGGGCTAAAAAGATAGGAGCAGGTAAGAAGTGGCCAGCTCTAGGAATACAAAAATACCTAGTCCACCGTTATGGTAGAAAGCCACGCGGAGTAAAGCCGATGAGTTGGAAAGAGTTTTGGAGCAAGCTAAGAGAACTAGAGAGAAAACACGGTATCAACTTAATACACGATCCAAAAACATTTAACTTCCACAGAGCACCAAGCCCCATCCCACCATATAGTAAAGGAGAAGTTATCAAGATAAGAGTAGTAGAAGAAGGATGGCTCAAAGGAGAAAAACTAGGTGTACCACATAATAAGGATAGAGTAATAACAATAGTTGGAGCAACGGAAATACCATTAGGAGCTAGGATAAGAGTCAAGATAATAGAAAACAAAAACAACATATTCATAGCAAAACCCCTACCGTGAACAAGGAGACTAGGCATGAATCCATGGATCATATTGGGGCTCGGAATACTCGTAGGTGGTATAGTAGGATACGCTTCCGCACTGCTAATGAGTGAAGCCGTAATGAGTTATGCCTTAGTAGGTGCTATTATAGTAATGCTTGTTTTAAGTAGACTAGCCTCGCCTAGAAGAACAAGGAAAATGCCGGAAAACAAGGTACTATTATTACATTTTCTTAGCGGAATAGTGTTCGGATACGGCATAGCGTTGCTACTATTATTTATTTCCTCCGGGTAATATCGTACACCAATATAGTGTAAGTATTTTTCAATTATAATATTCTCGTAGGCTCAGACACACATCGGTAGCCCGATAAACGAAATAATAGAAGGATTTATAAAGGATTCATAATCCTAGAGATAAAACTTAAATAGAGTCCCCTAAGTCTAAGTATTTGAGGACTAAGTGTATTTAAAGTGGGTGTAGAATATGAATTTAAAACTAATAGGAATTCTATCTCTACTACTAATAATACTACCAACGTTCGCGGTATTCGCTCAAGCCCAACAAGAAATCAAGGGCCCACCCCTAGACCAGATAATATACACTGTTAGAACAACGATAGACAGAGGAGTCCTTGACGTAGCAGATGGTAAGATAGACGCGTTTCTATGGACGGTCTCACCAAGAGACCTTAAACAAATACCAGTTGATCTGGCAAAGCTCAAGCTAATACCTTCATCAAGCTCACTCAACGCGCTATTATTCAACCCCTATAGTGATGAGGACGAGGCTGGTAAGTGGGGTGTAGCAACAGACATTGACGATAATACAAAGCACTTCAACCCATTCGCAGTAAGAGAAGTAAGATTCGCTATGAACTGGCTAATTAACAGGAGATACATCATAGACAACATAATGGCTGGTGGAGCCAACCCAATGTATTGCCCAATAGGTCCAAGCCACCCAGCATACCCGCAAATAGAATCTGCACTCAAGGAGCTAGGGTTAACAGATACTGGTGACGAGGCAAAAGCTATACAAATGATAACCAATGCTCTCCAGAACGCCTCACAGCACCTAGAGGCACTAGGCTACAAGCTCTACAAGGCAGATGATGGTTTCTGGCACTTCCAAGCACCAGGACAGGACGACGAACCCGTAACAATAACATTTCTCATTAGAATCGAGGACGAGAGAAGAGACATTGGTCATTACGTAGCCGATCAGTTAGAGAAGGCTGGCATAAAGGTCAACCGTATGGAGATAGAGAGAGGACAAGTATTCGCACTAGTATACGGTAAGGATGCTAGAACCTTAGACTGGCACATTTATACAGAAGGATGGATAAGCACAGCTGAGAGCCCATGGATCGAAGGAGACCTAGCATGGTACTACAGCCAGTGGGGTGGCCCACTACCAGGCTGGGGTACCTGGGAGTACACGCCAGACCACGCTAAGGCTATAGGAGACAATATTCAGCCAAAGATAGAGGAACTAACACTAGACCTATACCAGGGCAAGTATAAGGGCGACCAATACTGGGAGGTTGCCAGAGAAATAATAAAGCTGGGAATTGAGGAATCAATTAGAGTATTCCTAACAGAGAACCTAGCATACTTCCCAGTCAACCCAAGAGTACACGACATAGCAGCTGGTAGAAGCACTGGTCTAGCAACAATATGGCCCTTCAGAACAGCATGGACAGATGACGGAGTACTTCTAGTAGCCCAGTATTCATCACGTGGAGCATTATTCATGAGTGCTTGGAACCCGGTAGGCGGTATTAATGACATCTATGCAAGCAATATATGGAGATATGTAAGAGACTATGGAGGCTACTGGCATCCGTCAACTGGTATATACATACCAATAAGAGTAACATGGAAAGTACAAGTAGAGAACATGACAGTACCAGGTGACGCACTAATATACAACCACTCAGCCCACAAGTGGCAGACACTTGATGAAGCTGGTGTAACAGACCGCAATGCTACAGTAAAGGTAATATTAAACTACAAGTTCAGCAACTGGCACGACGGTAGACCAATGACACTATTCGATATACTAGAATCAATAGCATGGAACTGGGAGTGGAGCTACCAGGACGGTGCAGACGACATATGGTACCACGACGAAGTAGCAAGCACTGGACAACCATACTTCAGCACCATAAAGGGCATAGAGATAATAAACTCAACAGCAATAGCATTCTATGGCAACTATACTCATCCAATAAGTGAGTCAGAGACAGCAAGCTACTACATATGGTGGCCAACCTTCCCACTAGAAGTAATGGCTGCAATGGAGTACTGTGTACTATACAAGGGACCAGTAAGCGGTGAAACCTATGGCTGGTTTGAGGGAGATGCTGGCAGATGGATAGACGCACTAGACCCAGACCACTTAACAGACATAACAGCCGCACTAGAACAGAAAGTAGAGACTGGAGAATACATGCCACCATACCTAGCAGCAACCTACGACCTAGCTAAGAAGTACCCAGTAATAGGGTCAGTAGACCTAGCAGACGCTGCTAAGAAGGCATTAAACTTCTACAAGGAATACGGACACCTAGTAATAAGCAACGGTCCATTCTACATAGCTAAGTATAACCCAACAGAACTATACCTAGAGCTCAAGGCCTTCAGAGACCCAACATATCCATTCACACCAGACTACTGGAGAAACAAGCTAATACTAAGCACTCTATTCATACAAGAAGTATCGCTGCCAACACAGATACTAGCTGGACAGAGCATACCAGTAACAGTAAAGGTCGGTGAAAACGTACAGTTCCCAGAAACAGAGAAGGGTACTAGACCAGCAGAATTCGCTTATGTCGACGTAGCGTTAATAGCACCAGACGGTACTGTAGTAGGAGTATGGTCTGCTAACAAGACAGACATAGGTGTATGGCAGGCAACAATACCTGGTAGTGCCACCAAGAACTTAGCAAGTGGTACATACACAATAGAGATTAGAATAGGAAGAGAACCCGGCGTATACCAGGTAACCGAGAAGAAGCAGATAACAATAATAGGAATACAAGTAACAACAACACCTACAACTGCACCAACAGTAACTGCACCGACAATCACGCAGCCAACTACAACTGCACCATCACCAACAACAAGTGTTAGCCCAACAGTAACAGTACCCTCAACAACGTCGCCAGCTACATCAGTACCAACGGTAACAACGATAACACCTACTGGTCCAGGAATAAGTCCAACAGTAATCATAGGGATAGCAATAGTCATAATAATCATAGGTATTGCAGCAGCCTTCCTAGTAAAGAAGAAGTAACGAACACATCTTAACAATACGCTATTAATATTTTTAAATTAACAATATTTTTTACTAAGAAAAATCTTACATTCTACTCTTATTATACTCTCTTTTAAATATCGTATTTTCTATCTTTTAATATTATGCAAATATAATGATAATTATTTATAAACCTCTAACAATATACTACCCCTTGGTGCCTAGTTGCTATGGGCTACGGACGTTACCTTGCATTCAGAGCTGTGAACTCACTAATAGTGTTATTAGTGGCCCTACTTATCGCATCGTTAGCATTCAATGCTCTTGCTGAGAAGACTATAGAAGCTATAATAAACGATAAGGTAAATCAAGTTAGACAACAATTAGCGCAGAGACACGTAGAATTCATTGATGTTTTAAAGGGTGTTAAGCCAAGACTCCTCGAGTGGAACATAACTGCTAAGTACAAGGATAAGACGTGGAACTGTTACTTGTTCTTGGATAATTATGAGAAGGGTAAACTAGGTAATATGAGCGAAGACGACATAAACGGCGTAGCTGAGCAATGCTATCTCAGCTATATTAAGATGAGAGAGGAGGTAAGCTGGGGTCTTAACTTACCAAGCTATGTTAGGATAATGCTGTATGTATGGAAGAGCTTAACTCTAGATTTCGGAGAAGCCCGTATGAAATATCCACAGTTTGGTACAAACGAAATACGAGCAATGGTCTTAATAGCTATGGGTAGAACAGCACTCCTCTTCACCACAGCCTACATGATAAACGTAGCAATAGCTATACTACTGGGCTTGCAGATGGCTAGAAAGGTTGGAAGCCCCTTAGACCGTGGCGTATCAGTAATTGCAATGATCTCGGCTAGCCTACCAATGTTCTGGGTTGCGATGCTTCTCATCTACGTGTTCACATATCAGTTACACATATATCCTGGCGTAGCTATGGAGCCTATGCCAGCGTCAATCAAAGGAAACATTCTAGAAGAGCTTAAGTGGTGGCTCTGGCACCTCTATGTGCCGATACTCACGATAGTCCTTGTAGGCTTTGGTGGAGGAGCCTATGCTACGAGAAACCTTGTAATAAGTATAATGCAGGAGGACTTCGTTACAACAGCTAGGGCAAAGGGTGTACCAGAACGTAAGGTTATATATGGCCATGTACTGAAGGCTGCAAGTCCACCAATAGTCACATCAATAAGCCTGGGCTTCATAGGAACATTCTTTGGGGCCATCATAAGCGAGGTGGTCTTCCAATGGCCTGGTATGGGTAGCCTGTACTATTTAGCGTTATCTAATGCTGATGTACCAGTGTTAATGGCGAATACCTTTATGTTCGTATTCTTGTTCGTACTCGTAAAGTTCCTTCTCGAAATAGTCTATGGTGTACTAGATCCACGTATAAAGGCTTCGAGGTGATGAATGATTAGGATAGACTGGAATGAGGTTAAGAAAAAGGCTAGAGAATTCTGGAGCGAGTATAGGAGGTTCAAGATAGGCTTAATCGGCCTAGGCCTACTAGTCATACTAGTCTTCATGGCTATAATACCCTCATTTATCTTTCCACCGGAAACATATTATAACTGGAATAATTATCCTGGATGGGAATATAATCCTAGGCTAGCGCCACCGGAATGGGTAAATTTGTTCTCATCGAAGAAGTATACGCCTCCTAAGACAATCGAGCCTACAAAGATGGAGGGGTTATGGCAATACTATGCAGAAGTATACATTAAACTTAACAATATAACCGATGAAAATTTGAAGAAGCAAGTCTACGAGGTCTTTAAACAACAAATGGCTGGAAAAGGCTATGTATACTACTATGAATATGATTTCAAGTGGGATATACCGTCAAGCGATCTAGTAATAATAGTAAGTAATGTCTCAACAACAATAAAGCTAACATTAGGTATACAGAGGCCACCCTCACCATATAACGGTCAACTATTGAATGTATCACTGTATCCAGCATTTACTACAACAGTTACTCCCACAAATGGTACCGTGCTAATACACTTAGCTAACAGTGATCAATTAATGCAAGCGCTGATAAAGAACTATATATCAAAGTATGAGAGTCCCGATATATTCAAGAATGCAACCGAAAACAACATCTTATCAGCAAATGTGTTAAGCCCCGTAACACTACTCTTCTATGCTCCAGGACCAGGAATGATCTATGGTCAGCAAGGCGTTACCAAAGGAGTATACAAGTTCAATATAACCGTAGAAGCAACTAATGGTTCACTAGAGTATCCTCCGGTAATAAAGATAAGAATTCCTGGAAGCTGTTATGGCCTCCTTGGAACAGATTTCCGTGGGAGAGACATATTCGTGGGAATACTATGGGGTAGTCGTGTAGCATTAATGATAGGTATAACCTATGCTGTCTCAGTAGTTCTCATAGGATTAATCTATGGTGTTGTTAGCGCATATGCTGGAGGTCTAGTAGACGAGGTAATGCAGCGTATAAATGAGGTCCTCTACTCTATCCCACTACTACCATTCCTAATATTGTTCGCTTATACTATAAGACAACTATATGGTACACTGAGCGTATGGCACATTATAGGAGTACTGATAATATTCGCGTGGACTGGTCTAGCAATAGTAGTGCGTAGCATGGCCTTACAGATAAAGGAACAGCCCTTCGTGGAGGCGGCTAGAGCTATAGGTGCTAGTGGTAGGAGAATAGTATTCAAGCACATACTACCACAGCTAATGCCCTACGCCTTCGCTAGTATGGCTCTCGCCGTTCCCGGCGCGATATTAATAGAAGCTGGTTTAAGCTTCCTCGGATTAAGCGACCCCAACATACCGACCTGGGGTAAGATGATCTACGAGGCGCAGAACTCGCTATCATCTTGGTGGTGGGTACTCTCACCTGGGCTAATGATAGCAGTAACTGGTATGGCGTTTGTCTTCATAGGGAATGCGTTAGACACCATACTTAACCCGAGGCTGAGGAGACTCTAAAGCGTTTTATATTACTACTCTAATCTAACTCAACTAGACCGAATAGGTGCTTGGAATGGCTAAATACGTCCTTGAAGTAGAGCATTTGAAAACATACTATTACACTTACAAGGGTATAGTTAGAGGAGTGGATGATGTATCATTTAAACTAGAAGAAGGTGAAAGCTTAGGAATAGCTGGAGAAAGCGGATGTGGTAAGAGTACTCTAGCCTTCTCGCTCCTAAAGCTGGTTCCTCCTCCAGGACGAATAGTTGGTGGAAAGATAGTAATAGATGGCCAGGATATTGTGAAGATGAGTGAAAGCGAGGTAAGGAGTAAGATAAGATGGAAGAAGATAAGCATGGTTTTCCAAGGCGCTATGAATGCCTTAAACCCTGTGTATACTGTTGGATACCAGTTAGCCGAGCCATTAATCTATCATAAAGGCTATAGCAAGAAGGAGGCAATAGAGGAAGCAAAGAAATATCTAGAAATGGTCGGTTTGGCGCCCGAGATAGTAAACCGCTATCCACACGAACTAAGCGGTGGTATGAAGCAACGTGTAGTAATAGCTATGGCCCTAATACTCCAGCCAAAAATAGTGATTGCAGACGAGCCAACAACAGCTCTAGACGTAGTAGTACAAGCACAAATACTAAACTTGTTAAAGAAGCTTCAAAAAGAATTAAAGATAAGTATTATCCTAATAACCCACGATCTAAGCATAATTGCAGAACTAGCAGATAAAGTAGCCGTAATGTATGCAGGCAAGATAGTAGAATTCGGTCCACTGGAGAAAGTATTTCTCGAACCAAAGCACCCATATACTCAAGCACTATTAAGGAGTATACCAAGACTGCGAGGATCAAAAGAAAAACTAGAATGGATTCCAGGAACACCACCTGACTTGAGAAACCCGCCACCTGGATGCAGATTCCATCCAAGATGTAAGTTTGCAATGGATATATGCCGTAAGGAACCACCACCTGAAGTATATCTCGAACCAGATCATAGGGTTCTTTGTTGGCTATATGGTAAGGAGGGAAAACAAGGTCAAGGTGGTAGTCTATGAGCAAGCAGTTTCAGCTTCCTCCAAGAGATGAAGTATTAGAAGCAATAGAGAAGAAGGTTGGAGAAAAACTACTACTCTACGCATACAAGCTACGCAAATGGTTCCCAATAAGGAGAGGAATAAAAGAAGTACTAACACGCCAACCCCCAAGATATGTTAGAGCAGTAGACACAATAACCTTTTACATAAAGGAAGGGGAAACCTTCTGCCTCGTAGGAGAAAGTGGTTGCGGTAAAACAACAACTGGAAGAACATTAATAAGATTATTAGAACCAACCGGGGGCTACGTATTCTACAAAGCTAGGCCCGAAACAATAAAAGAAATAAAAGAGTTACAAAAAGATGTTTACGTTAAAGACGGGTTCATAGACTTAACAAGCGTCCATGCAAAGAAGTTTAAGCCTCTACGTAAAGAACTACAAATAATATTCCAAGATCCGTATGGTAGCCTTAACCCTAGATTCAAGATAAAAGACATACTAGAAGAACCACTACTAGTCCACGGTATAGGTGAAACACTAGAGGAGAGAGAAAAGATAGTATTGAAGGCATTAGAGGACGTCAAGCTAACACCCCCTGAAGAATTCGCCTACCGCTACCCACACATGTTATCGGGTGGGCAGAGGCAGAGAGTGGGAATCGCTAGAGCAGTAATCCTTAATCCTAGATTTATTGTTGCTGACGAACCAGTATCGATGCTTGATGTATCGATTAGAGCCGAAATATTGGAACTAATGAATGAGTTGAAGAGGAAATATGGTCTAACATATCTGTTCATAACCCATGACCTCGCTGTAGCTAGATATATCTGCGACCGCATAGCAGTAATGTACCTAGGCAAAATAGTTGAAGTAGCTTCAGCAGACGAACTAATAGACAACCCGTTACATCCATACACTAAGGCACTAATAGCGGCAGTGCCAGAACCTGACCCCGAGCTGCGTCATAAGTTTAAGGAGGTTCCAATAAAGGGAGAAGTACCTAGTGCAGCAGCAATACCACCTGGATGTAGGTTCCACCCGAGATGTGTTGCTCTAGATCAGCACCCAGAGCTAAGAGAGCAATGTACCAGTGTTGAACCCGATCTAATAGAATATGAAAACGAACACTATGTTGCATGCTGGCTCTATAGAAGAAGCTAAAACAGTTCTCCCAACCAACTATTATTTTATTATGACTATTGCAGTCTACAATTATATCTCCTTAGCAGTGATTCAACGTATTTTGCAAAGGTATAGTCATCAACGTATCCCACTAATAAGTCAACGGGTTTTCCATCAACTATTACTATGGTCGTAGGCGTACCCATTATATAGTACTTATAAGCTACGCGAGGATCCCTCTCAAGGTTAACTCTAATAAAGCCAGCCTTCCCCTTAAACTCGTCGGCAATCATATAGAATACTTCTTCAAACATCATACAATAGGGACAATGTGTGGTATAAGTATTCACGAAGAGTATACGGCACTTCCTCATATAGTCTTCTAGCTCCTCTAATCCCGAAGCCTCTACTACAGGTTGTGAGATTAGTCTTGGATCCCTACAGCATTCGTTAAGCTTTCTTTCAGCATACTGTTTGCCTATCATCTTCTTAGCGAGTTTTTCAAGTATATGATCTAGTTCTTTATCGCTGTTAATCCCTATCCTATTATTCACCTTCTCATATCTTATTGTTTCATCAAGCATTTCTATACATCTCCAAGCACACATAGTATAAACGGCGTTAATTTACTTTTCCCGATAATACACTTAACTAAGAGTGAAGCCTTTAAATTAGACATCTGCTGATAACCTGGTTAGACAGACGTAGGTAGAAATACGATGGCCAAGATAGACGGTAAGGCTGGAATCATAGGCTGGGGTGTATATATCCCCAAGTACCGTATAAAAATGGATGAGTTCGTAAGAGTATGGGGATTCGAACCCTCAGTTCCCCAGTCTCTTAGAATGTACGAGAAAGCTATTGCGGGGCCCGATGAGGATACCATAACAATAGGATATGAAGCAGCATTAAACGCTCTCCGAAGAGCCGGTATAAATCCTAGCGACATAGAAGCCGTATTTGTTGGAACAGAATCCAAACCCTATGCTGTAAAGCCTTCTGCTACAGTAATAGCTGAGGCACTAGGAATAACCCCGAAGACTACAGCAGTTGACATGGAGTTTGCTTGTAGAGCTGGAAGCGAGGGTATACGAAACTCTATAGCACTAGTAGTAAGCGGTATGGTTAAGTATGCTCTAGCCATAGGAGCTGATACCGCACAAGCAAGCCCAGGTGATGTCTTAGAGTTCACGGCAAGTAGTGGTGGGGCAGCCTTTATAATAGGTAGGGGGGAGGAAGCCTCAGCGGTCTTCGAAGGAGTATACACCTATGTAACCGATACACCTGACTTCTGGAGAAGGGAACTTTCACCATATCCCCAGCATGGTGAGGGGTTTACTGGCGAGCCAGCATACTTCCACCACATAGTCAACGCTGTTAAAGGCCTTATGGAGGAACTCGGCTTGTCCCCAGAAGACTTCGATTATGCAGTATTTCATCAACCCAATGGTGTATTCCCTATTAGAGTTGGAAAGATTCTCGGGATACCCTTAGAGAAAATAACCCCAGGACTCGTAACACCTTGGATAGGCAACACGTATAATGGTTCAGCATTAGTAGGGCTAGCAAAGGTATTAGAAGAGGTAGCTAAGCCAGGCGATAGAATACTCTTAGCACCATTTGGTAGTGGTGCGGGCTCAGATGCTTATAGCATTATTGTAACCGATAAGATCCTCGAGATACGTGATAAAGCTTCTACAGTCAAGGAATACATTGAGAGAAAAGAATACATTGACTATGCAGTGTATGCTAGGTTTAGAAACCTTATAAAGAGAATACCCGAAGCCTAAAGTAAAACATACATTATTGTTTTCAAACGAAATAATTTTTATTCACAAAAACAAAACCTTAAACAATAATGGTGAGAACTTGTCTGTAGACAATAGGGTTGATGAGAGAAAACTAGAAGATATAGTTGACAAGGTTCTGAGAGGAGAAATAAAGCTCCACCAACTTGACCAATTATTGAAGAGTAGTAATTTGGCAACGCTTGTTAGGAGGAGATTTATTGAACGCAAAATAGGCTCTCAACTACCCAGTCTAGCTTCAACGATAATAGACTTTGATGAAATAGTTGGTAGAAACATCGAGAACCCTATAGGAGCAGTCCAAGTACCCGTAGGAATAATAGGTCCACTCAAAATAAACGGAGAATACGCTAAGGGAGAATTCTATGTACCTCTCGCAACAACCGAGGGTGCTCTTGTAGCTAGTGTTAGCCGTGGTGCTAAAGCAATAACTCTCAGTGGTGGTGCGAAAACCAGGATCCTCTACGATGGAATGACAAGGGCTCCTCTCCTATGGACTCCAAGTGTCGAAGAAGCTCTACGCTTAGTTGAATGGGTTAAGCAGAGTTTCAATGAAATAAAAGCAGTGGCAGAGTCTACTACTAGGCATGGAAAACTCGTTGACATTAAACCCTATATTACTGGAAACAATGTATGGCTACGCTTCATCTATACTACTGGTGACGCTATGGGCATGAACATGGCTACAATCGCAACAGACAAAGCATGCAACTATATTGAAGAAAACTTTCCGGGTACCGTAAAATGCCTTGCTCTAAGCGGTAATATGTGTGTGGATAAGAAACCCGCTATAATAAACATGTTAGAGGGTAGAGGAAAAACAGTAGTAGCCGAGGCAATAATTTCCCGAGAAACAGCGTTAAAAGTATTGAAAGCAGAACCCGAGCTAATACATGACATAAATACTCGTAAAAACTTACTGGGCAGTGCTAGAGCTGGTGCAATAGCCTATAACGCGCATTTCGCAAACATTATAGCAGCAATATTCATAGCGACCGGACAAGATGTTGCACAAGTAGTTGAGAGTAGTATGGGTTATACCTGGACAGAAATAACAAGCAACGGGGACCTCTACATCTCTGTAACCCTGCCAAGCCTAGAAGTAGGAACCGTAGGAGGGGGCACGAGACTCCCTACACAGAGAGAAGCACTAAGAATACTAGGAGTAGAAGGAGGGGGAGATCCTCCTGGAACCAATGCTAGGAAATTCGCTGAAATAATAGCGGCAACGGTACTCGCAGGAGAACTCAATCTCCTCGCAGCATTAGCGGCAAAACAGTTAGCAAGAGCCCATATAGCTCTGGGACGCGGCAAGAAAAATAAAGAAAAACATAGTTGAACACGATTAAACAATATTTTACAATCCAGATAGCCTTATATTAAATAACCTTGTTCTAAGAAACGGAGTCAGACTTGTCCAGCCTCAAAATACCCAAGATACCGACCATAGATGACTATGATATAAGGGAGAGCAAGGTTCTAGTTAGAGTAGACTTTAACAGCCCTATAGACCCCAAGACTGGTAAGATACTCAATGATTTCAGGATAAGAAGTCACGTTGAAACACTTAGAGAACTAGTAGTTGATAGAAAATGTGCAGTAGTAGTTATATCACATCAAGGTAGACCTGGAGAGAAAGACTTTACAACACTAGAGGAACATGCTAAAAGACTATCAGAGTACTTAGGCCTGGATGTAGAGTTCATAGAGGACGTTATGGGACCAGCAGCTCGTAATAGGATAAAAGAGCTTAGAAACGGCGAAATATTAATGCTCGACAATGTTAGAATGGCTTCTGAAGAGCTACTAGAAGCTATACCAGAGAAGCAAGCAGAAACATTTATTGTTAGAAGACTTGCACCACTATTCAACTACTATGTAAATGATGCATTTGGTACAGCACATAGAAGTCAGCCAAGCATAGTGGGATTCCCATTAAAACTACCATCAGCAGCAGGAAGGCTTATGGAAAGAGAAGTAAATGCACTACGCCGGGCTTTCGAGGAATCATCTGCTCCACGAGTATTTGTTTTAGGTGGTGGAAAAGTCTATGATTCTCTAAGAATAATCGAGTACCTCGTTAAGAACAAGATAGCTGATCGAATACTAACAACGGGCCTAGTAGCCCAGTTATTCCTAGTAGCAAAAGCAGTAAACATAGGCTTAGCCAACAAGAAATTCCTCGAGGAGAAAGGAGTCTTAGCACTAATATCAAGAGCACGTAGAATACTATTATCAGGAGCACCCATAGAAACCCCAATAGACTTCAAAACACTCGTAGACAACGAGGTTAGAAACGAGACTATAGGCAACATTAAAGGACTCATAATGGATGTAGGAGAACAAACAATACAAATGTACTCAGAACTCATGAAGGAAGCCAACGTAATAGTTGTTAGAGGCCCAGCGGGAGTAATAGAGGATCCAAGATTCCGAGAAGGTACTGCAAGAATACTAAACTCTGCTCTCGAAACAGAAGCCTTCGTCATAATAGGTGGTGGTCATTTAGCCGTATTAGCTGATCAGGAGAAAATGAAAAGTAGAGGTAACGTACATT
Organism: Desulfurococcales archaeon; assembly: GCA_027030065.1. GTDB lineage: Archaea > Thermoproteota > Thermoprotei_A > Sulfolobales > WANQ01 > JALWGO01. The sequence continues at coordinate 34,688 of JALVFK010000086.1, forward strand.
TATCAACGGGCGGTGGGGCTCTCCTCTTATTCCTAGCTGGTGAAGAACTTCCAGCCCTCTACGCGCTTAATAAGTCCGCTAAAAAGTTCTTGGGGTGGAAGGATTGAAGATCCTTGTAAACGGGTTTGGGACTATAGGTAAAAGAGTTGCATGGGCTATAACCAGACAAGACGATATGAGTCTCTACGGGATAGTTAAAACAAAGCCCGACTATGCTGCTCTCGTAGCCATTAAGAACGGTATCGACATATATGTTCCAAGCGAGGAATCACTGAGACTCTTCGAGGAAAAAAACGTTCCAGTAAAGGGGCTATTAACGGAGGCTTTAGAGAAGGTAGACCTGGTAGTAGATGCCACGCCTGCAAAAATAGGTGCAAAGTACAAGGATCTCTACAAACAATATGGTGTTAAGGCAATATTCCAGGGAGGAGAAAAAGCAAATGTAGCTGAAGTAAGCTTCAACTCCTACTGTAACTACGAGCAAGCGCTAGGTAAAAACTATGTCAGAGTAGTAAGCTGCAATACTACTGGGCTCCTACGTCTCCTATGTACATTAGATAAAGCAGTAGGGGTTGAGAAGGTTCGAGCCCTCCTAGTTAGGAGAGCCGCCGACCCCAAAGAGATAAAGAAGGGCCCGATAAACGCTATTGTCTTAGACCCACCCAATCCGCCAAGCCATCATGGAGAAGATGTGAAAACAGTTGTGCCAAACTTAGACATATTGACCTATGCTGTTGTAGTCCCAACAACGCTCATGCATATGCACTATTTAGTAATAACTCTAAAAGACTATGCCTCGAGAGCAAAGATAATAAGCGCATTAGAGGATGCTTCGAGAATCCTACTTGTAGACTCCTCAAGACTATCATTGAAGAGTACTGCCGAGCTAGTAGAGCTTGCAAGAGATCTTGGGAGACCTAGAAACGACTTCTATGAACTCCTCGTATGGGAGAACAGTATAACAGTTAATGGTAGAGAATTAATGCTGGTACAATCAGTTCACCAAGAAGCAATTGTTGTACCAGAAAACATAGATGCTATAAGAGCTATGCTGAAACTAGTTGAAGACCCATTAGAAGCTATAAATAAAACCGATAAGAGCCTAGGAATAACTGGGAGGCTGATAAACTAATGACATATCCATTAGAACCATCCTACGAGCTAGGCTTTCGCTTTAGGAAAATATTAGTGCCTATTGATGGAAGTGAGAGTAGCCTAAAAGCACTTGACCTAGCAGTAGACTTAGCTAAAAGATACGGCTCGAAAATAACAGTAATACATGTAAAGACCCCTGGCTCAAAGTTAAGTAAGAGTATCTTGGATAAAGCTAGGAAAAGAGTTGAGAATAAAGGTCTCCCAGTATCTTTTAAAGAAGTAGAAGTAGACTATAATACTTCTAGTATCTCTAAGGAAATACTCGATGAAATAATTGATGGAGGATATGATCTAGTAGTACTGGGGGCAAGGGGGATGACCGTAAGCGAGGAATTAAATATAGGAAGTGTAGCAACGTCAGTGGTATTAAATGCGCCGACAACAGTAATAGTAGTAAGGTAAAAACATGAGCCAGTTCAATATACCTGAAGACCTAGAATGCACTTATACATATATGGTTCGAGAAGAACATACGGCTAAACATATAGGATCGGGTACAGTAGAGGTTCTCTCAACACCCTCTATGATAGCCTTTATGGAGCATGCTAGCTTAGAGTGCATACAAAGATACTTGCCCAAAGGTTATACTACAGTTGGGATAAGAGTAGACGTTAAACACTTGAAGCCCGCTCCAAAGGGAGCAAAAATAACTGTTAAGACAAGATTAGTAAAACGTGATGGTAAAAAACTAGTCTTTAAGGTACAAGCACTATGGGACGACATAGTGATAGGCGAGGGGATACATGAGAGATATATAGTTGATGAGAAAAAGTTTATTGAGAAATTAAACGAATTGACAAAATCTAAGGGAGCTTAAGAAATGTCGTCCGAAGAATTATTTTTCTATGGATTAATAGCAGTAATCCTTGGATTAGGAATACCACTGGTAGTGCTAAGTATACTTAGACTATGGATGACTCATAAAGCATTAAAACTCTACGCAAAACACATAAAAGCTACAATGAATCTGCCCGAAGTAAAGAAGTTTATAGCCACGATAAAGAAGCCCTACATAGAAGTCGATGAAGACAAGAGTAAATCGCAAGTACTAGTCATCTGGAGAGATAGTAGGAGAAGAGATATTTATCCATCTGTATGGGTGTACGTTGATAAAAACACCATAAAACCGTTAAAAATAATAGTGTATAGTGAGGACCCACATAAAAAACCGAGTACGAGAACGCTTCCAACATAAACAAGACTATATGAGTACTTGTATGTAATTCCTTCTAAAACAACGCCATACTCCAAGAGTATTTCTACACAAGTCACATAATAACCTAAATGCGTTCTCAAGAATAAAGCTCCCAGATAGTATGAGTAGTGCACTATAACGTAATAGTAATATTATCTTCCTAGTTATCCTTGTCATCCTACTCAATACCCAATTGCCTGGGCGTGTAGGTAGACAAGGATAATTTTGTAGAAACTAGCTTATATTAGACGCTGAAAATACTCTTTAACTAGAGGATAGGGTTTTAATGGTACTAATAGGAGGATTTGATAGAATACTATTATCGGCATCACCACGCAAGTATACTTTAATTGAAGTATGTCTAAGAGTTGAGAAGAACGTAGTACTGCCACCCTTTACAGGCAAAGTACCCAAGAGTCTCTTAATAATAGGTAACTCTAAACTATATGATATATTTGAAAAACCATTTATAGTGGAATATGATGGTGCTAAAATACAAGTTCCTAAACCCCTCCGAGTAACGCCACTATATATTCGTAATAATGGGGATGTAAAGTACTTGTGGAAAAAGAAAAGTGGGGGGCCATCATTAAGGCTTAGGAAGGATACTACTGCTTGCTTTAAGATAGGATTTGAGGAGGGGTTGGAGAGAGACATATATTACGCTGTAGCAGGCATGGATAATGCTGTTCTCTTTGACGCGAAATGGATTATAGAAAGTGTTAGAGTTGAAAAATCATTTAAACTCCCATCACAGTATCCTGGAGTATCATTAGAGAATATTAGTGGTGTTAGGGTTTTCTTCCGGTCGCCCATAAAACTCGTAGACCCCTGGAAAAAGACACGATACGGTAGGTTTCTACCAATAGCGGGAGTATTATTTGCATACAATATCGGTGAATTATTGAGACTGTTGAAGAGAGACATAGAGTACTGGTATGTTGTAAGCATGGTTTCAGCAGCTCTTCGCGAAACCCACAGGATATGGGAGACCGTTAAGAAAACAACCTATGTCTACGATGGGAAAGAACTCCCGGCATTATCGGGTTACGCTACCTACCTAGTAGACGACGAGATAATAAACGGTATTAGGGGGTTTAGAGTATTCCTTGAAAACATTATTGCACACGCAATGGTAATGGGGATTGGAAGTAGTAGGGCAATAGGATTAGGTCACGTCGACATATACTTGTTGGAGAGAAACTAGTATTCTGCTATTATTTCAAGTTCTACGTTAACCGCAACCTTTATTATTTTTGTGCAACTGCACAGAATTCTTGGGTGAAAATATGGCCTGGTGGTATGGACCCGGATACGGCTTCGGATGGGGATGGCGTGGAGGAAAAGGTGGATGGGGTAGAGGAGGCTGGCGTGGATGGGGATGGAGTAGTCCATGGCCTGGTAGAGGACCCTTCAGCTACCTACCACCGTGGCAGAGACCCGGCTGGTATCTAGGTAGAGGATTCTGCAGATGGTATTATGGATGGGGCTGGTGGCGCTGGCCAACTCCATGGTACTGGAACATACCAACATATCCAGTATATCCGCCATACACTTCCTACACCTATCCGCCATACCCGTGGTGGAGGTGGTAGGGAAATGAGCTACCCATACCCCTACCCACTCTATCCTCCCGCGTACCCCTATCCATACCCGTTGCCAGTAGATCCAGCATATATGATGTACTGGATGATCCAGTGGATAACATATCCATACTATTATGCGCTAACACTAGAAATGTATAAGACAATGATAGAGGTTTGGAAGAAAACACTAGAAGCATTAACTAAAACACTAGAACAGAAAACAAGCTAAGAGAGGATAACCATGTACTGGTGGTATAGGTTTTGGAGAAGAATGATGTATTATCCACCACCGCCCCCACCAATCTATTATCCACCTTACCCCTATCAATACCCCTATCAGCAAACCCCCCAGCAAGCACAGCAACCACAAACTCAGCAGCAACAACAGCCAATACCTCTAACACCATATTATCCACCCATGCCGATGCCACCACTACCACCATATCCGCAGACACCAGAAGAAGAACTAGCAATGCTTGAAGAATACAAGAAGGCATTAGAAGAAGATCTAAAGGATCTCCAAGAAGAGATTAAGAGCGTAGAGGAGAGAATCAAGGAATTAAAGAAAATCATTGAGGAAAGGAGAAGAAATACCCCATTCTAAATTTTTCTCCAATAATCTTTTTCTTAGTCTAGAGGAGAATAACCTGTTCTAAGTATTCTACGATACTCTAGATCCGTTTCCTTCATCTTGATGATCCTTGCCTTCACTACACCGTTCTCAAGAGTTGTAACTTGAGCTAATGCTACATGTACTCCGAGCTTATCCATATATTCTATGAATTCGTCTAGTACTTTTATGTCTGGTACCCTTATAATGTATTCCTCGTATACAGCTCCTCCTTCTTCTATCAACTTTATACTATCAATTGCTGGTTTTAGTATCGATAAACCGAGTCTCTTAGCTCTCTCTTCGAGTTCCTCTTCACTTAATCCTTCTTCATAGATCTTCCATATCTCACGTAGTATCCGTGAGAAAAGGAATCCTCTGCCTTCATCAAAGGGGTATTTCATTCCAAGCTCTAAGTCGTGAAAATGTGTATAGCTTGTAGTATACTTTAATGCTTTTACACGATGCTTGGGGTCCTTTAACACTATTCCCTCTCGCTCTTCTCTCTCAAGCTTACGGATAATCTCTTTCACAGAATCTAGATCGTTTTTATCTATGACTCCAAGTCTTCTAACACGCTTTAATCCAACATCATCTATTATCTCGTTTCTCTCTGTTACTGGTATGAAGAATCTACCACGCATTATATCGAATACATAGTAGTCGAAGGTAGGAGCTTCCGGATAATAATGTTGTACATAGGGGTTTTCAGTCCCAATAACCTCACCGCATACAACAAGGTCTTCTCCATATTTTTTAAACAAGTTTCTCAAGAACTCCTCGTAAAGCATTCTTATCCTAGCAGTAGTGTATGGGCATATGTATCCTCCACGCGTAATAGCTAGTATTTGATCGGCGAACAATACTACTCTAACATTATATCCGTCAAGTTTTTCTTCAACTACTACGTCGTCTATGAAGTGTCTAGGTATTGCTTTAAGTAATAGAATTCTCTGAATACTAGGATAACCATGTACTATCCTAACTTCTCCATCCTTAACAAGTATTGTTGTACCCTCCCTAAACTTCTTCCACTCACGTCTAAAGACTAGATAACCTATACCATGATACTCCATTGGTCTAAGCGTACGCCTCTCTATAAGGTCTTTTAGGACTCCTTCCTCTATGCCTAGCTTATTGGAAACACTCTTAAGTATATTATTAAGAGCCAATTCTGCTTAAACCCTAGAGCCTTTACTTAACAAAGACTAATAATCCTAACTATACATTACCAGGAAAGATACCTCATAGACACACCTATAAAGTCAGCCGAGGGTACTCAACCACACCTAGAGTAAGGGGGTTCTTCGGCCCTAAAGCGTCTCATCATCCTTAGAGATTACTGGGTAAAACAGTTTATTTATACTTGTCTCAACGCTACAATATAGTAGGTATATAGTTAATAAATACTACCTAGTCAAGCAGAAGATAATGAGGGTACCATGGTGGTGCTCTATGATGGTGTTCGTCATTGATACTAGCGGTATAACTGATCCAAGGCTTAGAGAAGCGCTAGGTGTATCTAGTCTAGAGGAAGTCGTCGATAAACTAGCAGATCTAATGACTACTGCGAGGATAAAACTGGGTATGACCTTCTACATGCCTCCTTCAATGTTTGAGGAATTGAAGAGATTCCTATTGAGAAACAATGTCAGAGTAGAAGTAGTAAACAAGCTCGCAGCAGTACTAGTCGTTAAAGCGCCGGATAAGATTCGAACCCAGATACCAGCAATTGTTATGTCAAAGTATGTTGAAGAAATAGCTAAGCGCTTATTTAAGGGTCTAAGAGTAGCTGAAGAAAGTGTTAGAAAGACTGCAAGAACATTTGCAAAAACTGGTTCCGATAGGAGTAGAGGATTCGAGAAAAGCCGTGTAGACAAACTTGTAGGCGATATAATACACGATCTAAGAGAAAAGTATCGAGAAGCAACACGAAAGGGGGTAGTAGACACCGTTGTAGATTTTGATGCAGTAATGTTAGCCGTAGAGCTACGTGCAACTATGGTTACAAACGATGAAGGCATAAAGAGGCTTTGCGAAGACCTCGGTATAATAGTTGTAGACCCATTAACATTTCTCGAAATGCTTAAACGCTTCCAAGAATATGCGGAAAGATCAAGATAAGGTCTCCTTAATTACCTTTAAGACGTGTTCTAATAACTCGTTTACGCCATAGCCTTTCGCCGCACTTATAGTAAAAACCTTCCCTATGCCCTTACTTAGTAGATAGCCTTTTATCTTCTCGAACTTCTCTTCGTCAACATCATCTATTTTATTCAACGCTACTACTATGGGCTTGTCAAAGCGCTTGACTATGTCTTCGAAAACGCGTGCTTGTTCTTCAATACTATAATAGCAATTCCTTGATACATCGAACAAGTATACTATAACTCCTTTCAAATGCTTTAAAGCCATTATTGCTTGTAGTTCTATAGGATTTCGATCCTCTAATGGTCTATCAAGTAGTCCAGGAGTATCAATAGCCTGTACCACTAGGTAATCGTTTATTCTTATATGTCCTAGTACAAGGCTTTTTGTTGTAAAGGGATAAGGTGCTATTTCGGGGGAAGCAGTTGAAATCTTCTTTACAAGTGTTGATTTACCTACCTGAGGCATACCAGCAACTATAATCGTCGGCTTCTCTGGATCTATACTCGGTATCTTTCTCAGTCTGGGAATATTATCTGCTAGAAAGTCAATGTACTTCCTATTCCTCTTGAGAACACTCATTATCCTTCCTATACCCTCACGCCTATATCTCTTAGCTTCACGTAGAGTTGGAGCAGTTTTTACGAGTTCTAGATAGCTCCTATATATTTTGTCAACTAGTTTAAGAGCTCTAGCTAACCGTGTTACAGCGTCCTTATAGTCCTTATATCCCACTAAGACATCAAGGAGGTCACGGTAGAAGGGATGTATGCGGTCGATGAAGGGTAGGCTGTAGACTATTTTCTTTAACTCGTTTGAAACTATATTATACACGGTATTCAACTTATTGATTTCATAAGCTCTAGCCCTCCTAGCACCCCTTATCTTCCCCCTAGAGCCTTCAATTAGCTTCCTATATCTCCTAGTAATTTTTCCCACAATCTCATTATACCTTGGTATTCTCGGTAACTTCTCGTACGGTGATGCCATATTATGGTACCTCGAATCCCCATATTACTGTTATTTATAAGGTAATAAGGCTGAGGGAAGTGTATATATGTTCTACGGTTACCCGAGTATTCTCTCAAATAGAAGCGATGTGACCGGCTAGTATAATGTATAAATACTACTTCAACTGTATATTTAGAGGTGGTGATTCTGACATGGCGGGAAACACTACTAAGTACGCTATAATAGGCATAATAATCATCATAATAATAGCTATAGGAGCATACTATGCAACTCAGAAGCCAGCCCAAACAACTACTACGCCGACGACAACATCTTCACCGAGTCCAACAACTACTTCATCGCCAAGCCCAACAACCACGACAGCTCCTCCAAAAACAGTAGAGTTGACGGGAGACTTTAACAAAGACATTATCGCTGTAGGTAAGGCACTAGAAGCCAACGGTATAAGCGAGGTAAAATTCACTGTATGGGCTGCTGGAGACCCCAACAGCGTTATGAGAATATACGGTATCTATGAGGCAGCACACAGAATAAACAAGATATGGGCTGACAATGGTATTAACGTGAAAATAACAGTAAACAAGTACTGGATCTCAGACTTCAACCAACTATACCAGGAATACCTAAGCAAGCAACCACTAGGTCAAGCGGGAGACTTCTTTGTAGACAGCTACGTATTCATTGGTAGCCTAGCGAAGGAGGGCTATATACTAGACATAACACCATGGGTTAACAAGTACTGGGATAGTGTTTTCAGCGACTTCTATAAGCCGCTATGGCAGGGAATGAAGGTAGGCGACAAATACTATGGTATACCACAGGATACTGAAGCAAGACCACTATACATACGCAAAGACGTTGCAAAGTGTATAGGATGGGATCTATCAAATGTAGCAGACCTGGTAAAAGAAGGTAAATTCACGTGGAAAGACGTATATGAGAAAGCAAAGGAAGCAGTAAGTAAAGGCTGCAGTGAATGGGGACTAATACATCGTAAGGGATCAGCGCACCCAGACCTAATACAATTCATCTACGCTTTCGGCGGTAAACTCTACGACCCTGAGAAAGACAAGCTAGTACTAGATGTACCAGCAGTATACAAGTGGCTATACGTTGAATGGAAGTTCGCACAAGACGGACTACTACCAAAAGACATAATGTCATGGGACTGGGCTAAACAAATACACCCAACAATAGTTGAAGGAAAGACACTATTTGATATAGGTGGAACATGGTACTGGACCGAGTGGCAAACCAAGGACTACTACACAGACCCCAATACGGGTGAGAAGAGAGGACTAAAACCAGAGGAAGTAAAAGAATGGTTCTACTACACATTATTCCCAGCTGGAGAAGAGGGACTAAAACCAGTAACCCTAAGCCAGCCCTTCGCATGGATGATAAACTCCAGAGCTGGTGAACAGAACCCTAAGTACGATGAACTCAAAGACTTATACCACAAGCTAGCGTTCCTCATAGTCGTTAAGGCAAGCGATCCAGACATAAACGCCATACACAGCGTCATAAGCGCTCATGTACCAGTGAGGAAAAAGGCAACCGAGCTACTATATGATAAGGACTGGATCAACAAGCTAGTAAACCTTCAACTAGACCTAGCACCAGAAGTAAAAGATAACATAAAGGACATAGTGGCTACAACTGTTAATGAGATAAACGTAGAGTTCCTAGCGAACGTAAGCTATATGTTAGACTACACCCATATGGCGCCAAACCATCCAAAGTACCCAGCACTAGCAGACATATTCGCTGAAACAGTTGATCAAGTACTAAGAGGGCAAATGACACCCGAGGAAGCAGTACAGCACATAATAAGTAGAATACAAGCAGACCCTGAGCTATCACAAGCAGTAGAAATAGTAGGAGAAATACCCGGTGGTTGGCAATTTCCCTAAACAACTAGTGGGATTAGAGCTGGTGGGGCAATGTGAAGAAAAATATTTTTTCAACAAATAAGGTCCAACTCCTAATCTTCCTCCTACCTGCTTTCCTCATAGTCTTGTTATTCTATATAATACCCATAATAATAACAGTCTACGTTAGCTTTACACCCATGAGAAACTGGAATATAGACAAGTACTTCAACGTAATAGTGGGGCTCCAAAACTATAACCGATTATTCTCACTCATAACTCGTGATCCTGTGGCTAGACAAGTAGTCATGAACACCGTAGTGTTCGTAGCTATAACATTAGCAATAAACGTCCTGGGAGGCCTTGGACTAGCTCTAGCAAACTTCTTTATAGATGAAAGAGTTTCCACGGGATTCCGTACCCTATGGCTTCTCCCACGTATGACCCCTATAGCAGTATATGGCTTATTATGGTATTATTTCTTTCACGGTAGTAGTATAGGGATGTTGAACTCTATTGCTATGAGCTTGGGATTGATAAAGAAGCCTATTGCGTGGGGGCAGGAAGTCATACCGTGGGGTCCCTGGTCTATTATAATAATTGTTAATGGGTTTGTTGGAGTAAGCTTTGGAATGGTTATATTCTATTCAGCCCTAAAATCTATTCCAAGAGAACTTATTATTGCGGCTAGAGTAGACGGTGCAAGTAATTGGAAGCTCACAACGAACATTCTAATACCGCTGCTCAGATGGCACCTATTATTCGTAACAACATGGCAATTACTAAGCCTTTTAACAACTTATGCACACACTTTCCTATTAGTAGAGTGGGGAGTAGTTAGCCGAACCTATGGTCAGACATGGGCTCTCTACGTATTCAATACAGCTTTTGGTAGGGGGGAACAAGACCAAGGATTAGCAGCAGCTGCTGCAGTGATCCTAGTTATATTTGGAGCAATACTTGGATGGATTACTGTTAGGGCTCTAGGATTCAATAAGATGATAACTAAGCCTAAAGGTGATATATGATGCAGTTGTGGGATGTCGAAGTAAAGTCTAGGAAGATAGAAATAGTATTGATCCTCGCAGTATTCCTAGCGAGTTTACCCCTAATATTGAACTATGGTCTACTAATACTTTCAAGTTTTAGTACTGAAATGGTTACGAATCTTGACCCAACATCTTTTAGGCCTACAATAGATAACTGGATACTACTCTTTGAGGGACGCTTATCTGTAACTGGTGGTGTTAGAGAAGACGTTGTAAGATACACGATTAACACGGCAATAGTTGCACTAGGTGTTGCTGGAGTAGTAGTATTGGTTAGCGTTATGGCTGGCTACGCTATGTCTCGAATGAACTTTAAGGGTAGGAGCCTTATAATGCAGATGATTCTTCTCCTCCACGCTTTTCCTGGTGTGGCATTAATAATAGCGGTCTACCTTATATTTAGAGCAACCCTTCCATCCGATATAGAGCTAGCCCGCATATATTCTTTCGCATATGTTATAGTAGCGAGAGCGGCGTTGGAGATTCCCATGTCTATTTGGTTGATAAAAGGATTCTTCGATAGAGTTCCATGGGAGGTTGAATGGGCCGCCATAATAGATGGTGCTTCAAGATTGAGAGTGTGGAGAGAAGTCATGTTACCAATGGTTAAACCCGGTATAGCTGCAATAGCGATATTCGCTTTTCTTGCTGGATGGGAGGATCTAATATATGTTAGAACTTTCTTGTTTGATCGAACACTTGCAACCTATATAGAATCTAATATAAACGTAGAATTCGCATACATGCCCCTCCTAGCAGCAGCTGGAACCCTATATTTGCTTCCAACTATTCTATTCTTCATTTTAACTCAAAGACTCTTACTCGAGACAAGTACTGGAGGAATAAAAGGGTGAAACAAAATGGTAAGTGTAAGACTAGAAAAAGTAACCAAGAAGTTCGGGAAAGTAGTAGCAGTCAATAACGTAGACTTAGAAATAGAAGAAGGAGAATTCATGGCCCTCTTAGGGCCAAGTGGATCTGGTAAATCTACGCTACTATACCTTATTGCAGGGATCTATAAGCCGACATCGGGTAAGATATTCTTTGATGATCGTGATGTAACTAATCTACCACCACGTGAACGTAATGTAGGCCTTGTTTTCCAAAACTATGCTCTCTACCCACACATGAAGGTCTTCGACAACATAGCCTTCCCATTAAAGATTAAGAAGGTTCCAAAAGAGGAGATAAGGAGAAAAGTATTCGAAGTAGCTAAGCTTCTAAGAATAGAACACCTATTAGACCGTTACCCGGGTCAGCTTAGTGGCGGACAACAACAACGTGTTGCTATTGCGAGAGCACTAGTAAAAGAGCCGCAAGTCCTCTTATTGGATGAGCCTCTAAGTAATCTAGACGCTCTATTGCGTGTAAGTGTTCGTTCTGAGCTCAAGAGGCTTCAGAAGAATCTAGGTATAACTGCTATCTATGTTACCCATGATCAAGCTGAGGCAATGGCTTTAGCTGATAGAATAGCCATTATAAATGAAGGAGTTATACAGCAAGTCGACCTACCAGAAGTAGTATACAATAGGCCTAAGAACATGTTTGTAGGAGGATTCATAGGGAATCCTCCAATGAATTTTGTGGAAGCAGGAGTAGAATACAATGAGACAGTGAAACTAATTGTTGGAGAAGACTCTGTATGGCTACCACAAGAATACATTGAGATACTGAGAAAGCTGAAGCTTCAAAAAGTAGTTCTCGGCTTTAGGCCCGAGGATGTATTGGTCCTAAAGGATGAGAGACAAGTAGAACCCGGTAGCTCTGTTATAAGAGGAGAGATATTTACAGTAGAACCTATGGGCAGAGAAGTTCTCCTAACCGTAATGATAGGTGAGACGATGGTTAAAGTATATGCACCACCAACCCAATATTACTCTATGGGTGATAAAGTATTCCTACAGATAAATCCAGCTAAGCTCAGATTATTCGATCCAGATACTACTATCGCTCTAGAATATCTTGTGAAAACCTAGCTTCTTTATCTCTACTTCATCCCTGCTGGTACATATATTACTGGTATAATTGATAGTCCAGCAGCATATTCTGCTCTAAGATTACGTGGTTCTAGTTCTCCCTTGATAATAGATTCTATTATTCTGGGTAGTGGATCAATATAGTATAGGAATGGTATACCACTACTACACTTTATGCGCCAGTACCTCTTAGTGTCTTTTTTCACTCGTTCTCTTCTCTTCTCCAATATTCTCTTTATATTGTCTGAACTAACATTGTTTTCCAATATGGATTTTATTACCTCGAGGTTTTCCTCAATATTTTTCTCATAGAAGTCTAGTACTGTGTAATCGGCTATTCTTAAGTGGAGCTTCCACTGCTTTAAATCCATCTTCTTATCCTTGCATATACGTACAATCATGGTAGCGTTTTCTTCAATACTAGCCCTATAGGTTTCGCCTACTAGTATGAGTGGTGAGATATAAGTCGAGGCGAAAACCAGGCCTTCTGCAACCTCTACTGGTATTTCAAGCAATCGTTTTAGAAGACTAGGTAGTTCTCTAAGCTCTCCTATAGGGTATACGAGTTCCCTAAAGGGGTTACCCTCTAGATAATCTCTTAGAACAGACCTATACTTGTGTACAAGCAATGGTGTTAAGCCGAGATTTCTATACTTAAAACGTTGTACTAGCCATACCAAACTATCCCATACACCATCTTCATCTAGGTTAAATATCACTACTCCGCGAAGATTCTTTACAATTGCAGCATACCTTGCGAACATGATGTATTCCTCTAGCAATGTATGGTTAAACTAGGATTAATAAAGGGTGGTATGACTGGTTATTATATGGTAAGATAGGGCTTTGATCTTCGGATTCGATCCCTACAAGGAGGTTGTAAAGGTTAGTGATAGAGTAGAGAAAGCCTATAACCTATTATTAGGAGCCTCTATGATAGAGAAACCCGATGATGTAGGATTAGAAGTTAGGGCACTAATAGGCCCGATGTTGAAGGCTTTGTCGAAGCATAGGAGAAGAGATAAAATTATATGGACTCTTAGATCAAAAGCTTATAAAGAAATAGAGAAAAGCATAAAGCATTTGAGAAAAATATTATCAAAAACTCATGAAGAGTTGGAGAAGGTGCGCTCAGACTTAGAAGAAGTACTGAGAGGACTCGAGGAAGTATTCGAAAACGGCTATGAGGAGGGGGTTGAGGAAAAGATTAGAGGGTTGGCTGACAAACTACACCGTGTAGAAGATATTCTATGGGGATAACAAGTGTTTAAGGAGAAAAAGAACGACATAGAGAAAAATATTAGTAACTGGCTAATAGAGGAAGGGTTCAAGCTCGGAAAACTCGAACAGCTACCCGGAATAGAGTATAAGTGGGGCTACAACGTCTTCGCGCCACCGCCAGTACAAGTAAACATAAAATTATTCCAGCCTAAGCCTTTTCCATCGCAAATAGTTATGGTTATGGGTGTATCTTTATCAAAGGAACACCAGGAGGCTCTAGGAAAAATATCTCCCGACGAAAGGATAGAGTTCTTGTCAACGCTTTTAATAGATTTAACTAAAATATGTCCTACTTGTAGGATAGCTGTCCAACCAAACATGTTGGAACCTAAGGCAGTAGTGGTTACTAGGGTATTATATGAGGATAACGTATCTAAGCCTCTACTAATAGACGAGATAACTAGGCTCATAAACTGCTTCCTAGTAATAAATGCGAGTCTATGGAGAAAGTTCCCGAAAATATCGGGTAAGAAGAGGTCAAAAGAGGGTACGTTGAGTGTAATGTAGTTTTTGTTCAAGTAGTTTTTTCATACGTCTAGCATTTTCCAACATATCGTGGTTATTATTAAAGAAGACGTAGATTGCTTCTCCATTCATTTCAACTAACTTATCTGCAACCTCACTTAATTCCTCGTCTGTATAGTAGTGGGCATACCATAGCGTTCTCCCATGCATTCTAACATAACTATACCTACTAGTCCTAGCATAAAACACAGTCTCCGGTGAATCAACTGACACTAATGTTATTCCATTCCTTTCAGCCCACTTAACCCATCTCTCTTGAAACCATTCCCTATTTCTCCACTCTAACGCGAACCTTTCACCCAAGTTTGTAGTTGATATAAAGTTTTCAATACGTTCTATAAACCTAGGTGTGGGTCTAGCTCTAGGTGGTAACTGGAACAAGTAGAAATCAACGTAAGTGTCCAAGGGCGTGAATAATCGTTTAAACTTATCCCAAGTATTTAGGGCTTTTTCGTTAAACATGAATACATGTGTTATAAAGCGATTAACCTTTACACTCCACCTAAGATTAACCCTCCTAGTCTTCTTAGCCCAAGACTTGACTTGATTCGGGAAGGGGAAACGATAGAAGCTTGCATTTAATTCAACAGCATTTAAACCACTATTATCAATATACCATTGGAAACCATCGGGGTTCCAATCATACATCCACCCACTAGTCCCAACATAAACACGCATGCTGGGTTCCTTTGCTAAGCAATTTTAATCTATAACATAGTATAACCCTAGAGGAGATAAACTATGTGCCGCCTACTAGGCTTCAAGACCAAAACCACTAGACTCTTAGAGAAACCATTATATTACTTGCTCCGCGCATCAAGATACGACCCATTAATCCCTGGTTCTCCAGGAGGACATAATCACGGCTGGGGTATAGCGTTCTATGGTTCGAATAATGTGTTCTACTATCGTAGTGGTAATCCGATGTACACCGAGCCCAAAATAGTAGAATTGATAGCAGGTATGAGTAGTAGTGGTCACGGTATAGTTCATATAAGGCGCGCAGGCCCAAATGAGCCCTTAGGATTAGTTCACGCTCACCCCTATGTAGCTCAAGTTAACGATACAATATTATTTCTAGCACATAATGGTGGATTGTTTAAGGAAAAATTAGCTGGAATAGTAGGGTATAGGGGTGATCTAGACAAGGTTACGGATACATTCCTCTACTTTAAACTATTAATCAGTAAGATAAGTGAAACCTCGCATGGCGACATAGTAGAGGGTATTATTAGTACAGTGGAAGAATTAGTAACCCGAGACCTAGTTAAGGTTAAAGATGCTAGAGGAAGGATTAAGGATTCTACGCTAAACTCTCTTATACTAGTAGTAGGTAATGATGGTTCAAGAGTCTTTGTTCTCGAAGACTGGGAGCATATTAGTGATGAGCGACGGAGAGAATATTATGCCATATATTATAGCAAGTATAGTGACATCGTTGTAGCGGCAAGTAGTACTATTCACAAATGGCTTATCTCCGAGGGTTTCAAGACCTGGAAACCCAGGGCTCTCTTAGAGAAATATGTTGGCGAGCACAAGATTAGGATAATAGAGTTGTAAAATATTTCAATGGAGAGTTCAGTATTTGGGCTGGTGGTTCTTCAGCATTTAAGCTAAGTTCCCGCTGGGTTCATCATCACTCTCACTAGCTTTCACTGCTTAAGGCTCAATAAGTTTTTGTCTCTTGTGCTGGTAGACCTTGTTTCTCTCAACTATATGTACTACGTTATATCCCATTTGAGTTAGAGTATCTGCAATAAATCTTCTATGACACTTAAACCATAGCCTCTCACTACACATTATTGCGACAAACCCGTCTCTAGTCTCCTCAATTATCTCTATTAGCCTCCTAATACCTTCAAGATATTCACGTGTTTTCATGTATTCTTCATAGCCACCGCTTCGGAATCCCCCTAATAGGTCTCCGAGCCAGATATAATCTACTCCAATACTACGTAGTGTTCGAGCAAGATTTTCACGGTTAAAATAAGGGTATTTACTGGATTTAGGGAATCTTCGGACATCAACTAGTCTCCTTATATTATATTCTCTAAGTATTTCTAGAAATTCTTGTAGTGATCTATTACTGTGTCCTAAAGTGTATACTCTTTTGGTTGGGGCCACTTTCTAAGCCTCCTAATAAACAATGATATCCTACTATAGTCTTCTCCACCATAGCCGTAGAGGCTTGCTAACTTATACATTTGAGTTGCAGTAGCAATTAATGGTAGAGGTTGACCCTTATAGTTGCCTGTCTTTAATCCGTACTCGAGGTCTTTTGCGGCTAGGCTCAATTTGAAGCTTGTAGGGTATTCTTCTGCTAGTAGACGTGAATAATATTTCTTCGCGAATGCTGCGAATACAGTTTCACTTAATATTTCGGCAAAGTATTCTGGGTTTATCCCCCAGGACTCTACTAGACCTATAGTCTCGCTTAATAATTCTAGACTAGATATTAATAGCGTGTTGAAGGCGAGTTTTAGTACCATAGCTTCTCCTATACGCTCTGAAACATGCATAATCTTTCCTAAGGCTTCGAGAACGGGCTTATTCTTTTCAATACAGTGTTTCCTACCTGATGCTATGATTAATAATTCTCCTCTCCTCGCAACACGTGGGCCTCCTAGAACCGGTGCTTCAATAAAGCATGCATCCTCTAATTCTATCTTAGTTGAAATCTCTTTGTCAATGAATGGTGTTGTAGTAGACGTGTTTATTAATGTGAAGCCTGGTTTAATGCCCTTTAATAAACCATTGAACCCGTATACTATTTCTCGTAGAGCCTCATCATCACTGACCATTACTATTACTGTATCAGTAGTTAATGCTAAGTCTCGGGGGGTCTCTACGGGTTTAATGCCTTCCCTAGCTATGCGTTCAAGTTTTTCTCTACTCCTATTCCACGCGTATACATTGAATCCCTTCTCGACGAGTCTAAGAGCCATAGAGTAACCCATATTTCCTAATCCTATAATCCCCACCTTCATCTTCTAGCCCACCATAAGGTTATTATGAAACGTATAGTTGAAATATCTTTGCCTAAATCATCTTATATGATAGCTTTTAGGGTGTATTATACTTGAATGGTAAGGAATTATCAATAATATTTAACGCCAAGAGTATTGCAGTTATAGGTGCATCACCAAATACTAGGAAAGTAGGCGGCATGGTTCTTGATAGGCTTATCCGAGCAGGGTTTAAGGGCAAGATCTATCCCGTAAACCCTAAATACAATGAAATAAGAGGGTTGAAAACCTATCCTTCTGTAAAAGAAATAAAAGATAAGATAGACTTAGCAGTTATTGCTGTTCCAGCGAAGGCAGTTATAGGGGTAGTAGACGAACTAGGAGAAAAGAACGTAAAGGTAGCAGTAGTATTATCAGCAGGATTCTCGGAATCGGGTAACAGGGAGCTAGAAGAGGAATTATTAAATCATGCTAGAAGAAGCGGGGTTAGAATAATAGGCCCTAATTGTGCTGGTATAAGTATCCCTCACCGTGGCCTACACGCTAGTTTTGAAGAACTCTTCAAGCCAGGTAGTGTAGCATTACTGGGACAGAGCGGGGCATACTTAACAGCGCTTGCTGCAGTTTTATCAGAACGTGGTGTAGGGGTAAGCGCTTATTTGAGTCTAGGTAACCGCGTAGACGTGGGCGAGGAAGAGCTTCTAAGAGAACTAGTAGATCACGATGAGACAAAGGTTATCGCACTATATATTGAGGGACTAAGGCAGGGGCAGGGTAAGCTCTTATTAGAGGAGGGTAGGCTTGTGGTTTCGAAAAAGCCTATTGTAGTCCATAAGGCTGGTCAAACAGAAGCAGGAGCTAGAGCTGCTTTATCCCATACTGGTAGTTTAGCTGGATCAATAGAATTATACCTTGCAGCCTTCAAGCAAGCGGGGTTCATTGTAGTAGACGACTTAGACTTAATGGCTGATAGTGTTGAAGCCTTGGCATGGAATAGTGTTCTACCAGAGAAGCCTCCAGTAATATTAACTAATAGTGGTGGACATGGCGTAACAATAGCTGATCACTTAGAGAGACTCGGAATAAAAGTACCACCCTTGTCAGAGGAATTAAAGTCTAAAGTGAAGAGGGAACTTCCACCCAATGCTTCCGTATCGAACCCTATAGACATGTTAGCCGAAGGTAATGAGGAAAAATACGAGAAACTATTATCGATACTCTTAGAAGACTCGAGCGTGGGGTCAATAATTGTTATACATAATCCTCCGCCTCTAGTAGACGCATTGAATATAGCTAAAGCAATAGTGAGAACATGGGATAGCTACGATAGAAGTAAGCCCATAGTCTCCTTCTTCGCTGGCTTTAACGTAGCGGAAGCAATAAGATTTCTAAGAGAAAACAAGGTGCCAGTAGCAGTAACTCATAGAGGAGTAGCTTATGCTGTAAAAGCATTATATGAGTATGCAGGGATAAGAAAACGTTTCTTATAGTAGCTTTAACACTACACTATTATAGGGGATGATGTCACCGCCAGTGTCGGAACAAAAGTTATGATGTCGCTTCGCGCTCTGACTCCTCTTTAAGCTTTCCAGCTAGTGCTTGAGCAAACTCTTCTATTAGTGTTTTAGCACTACCCGTACACTTCTCTATATCAGAGTATATTTTCTCTGCTAATTCCTTCGGCGTTACCGAGACATAGACGTATTTGGGTCTACCAGCACCTGCTGGAGGAAGTTTTCTCCTAATAATGAATCCTAGGTCTACTAGTTTGCTGAGACTACGGCTAATTGAGGCTCTACTTAGTTTAAGTGTTTTGACGATATAGTCTACAGTTGCTCCCTTCTCACCACATTCAGCTACTTGTTTTAATACTTCTACATCTGTCTCGCTTAGCCCGTAACAGAAGGTTAGGATATCGAATACTCCTATTTCTTTACCTGTTGGGAGTCTTACTTTTTTCTCGAATATTGACATGTCTTAACATCCCCCTACGTTTCTTTTAAATACTATTAATAGTATCTTAACCTATAAATAAAAATATTTTCGTTACATCATATTTTCCTATTTGTTCTTTTCATGTTAAAATATTATAGTATTTAAAACTTCATTAAATGTAATATTCTGTGGTATGAGCCTTAGAGGACTTAAACCCTCTTCATGTATAAGCTTATGTGCGGGGTATCTAGTGATGATACTGTTTAGAAGGAGTAAAAAGAAGAGCCGTCGAGGCATAAAGTATGAACTACTTGCTGCAGCTAGTAGTGCTCGAACAGGGTCGCTAAAGATAGATAACTTGATTAGAAGGCTTCGTTATCGTCGAGAGAAATTATTCGAAATGCTCGTAGAATATACTCGGAAAGGGTTTAAGGAAATAGCCGCTAGTTATAGTAATGAGATAGCTCAGTTAGACAAGATGATAAATGAGTTAACAAAGATACAGATAGCTCTTGAGAGAGTTGCTATTAGAGCGGAAACTATAGCGATGACTGGTGTAGCTATAGGTCAGGTTGCGAGTTTGAAGGGAGTTATTAAGGAGTTAAAGAAGAGTTTAGGAGCCGTAATACCGGATGTCTCAATGGTTCTAAGTGATCTTGAAGGTCACATAGAGTCAGCTATGGCTGAACTGGAATATCATGGCGGTGAGGAAATACCAGTTGTTGCTCCAGCGGGTTCAGCTGAGGTTGAAAAAATACTTAGAGAAGCAGAGGAAATAGCTAGGATAAAGATAGAGGAATCCATGCCTAAGCGTGGTTGAGTTTTCCTCTTGTTGATGTTTGTATTGAAGGAAATCTTTATACGCTATTAAAAAATATATTATCAGTCAGTAATAACTTTGAGGTTCTACTAAATGAAACTAGTTGTATTGAAACGTGATGGTAGAGAGGAGGAGTTTATTTATGAGAAACTTGTTGTAAGCTTATTGAAGGTTGGTATAGGATTAGAGGTTGCGAGAACTATTGCTCGTCTAATAGAGTGTAGATTGTTCGAACGAGGTGGCAGGGCGCGCACTTCTGATATAGCACGCTGGGTTTTAGAGTATCTTAGAAGAATCGATGAGAAACTATATGAGAAGTGGATTGAGTCTTATAGGAAGGAAAAGGGTATTGACTTAGAAAAGATACTAGAAGCTAAGCTATACTATTCAGAGCCTATAATAACACCCTAACAACTATTATTGTAGAGGACCTTAATAACTTAAAATTGTTTACTGTAAGTTTTTCCCGAGTGTGAAGAAATTGGTGATAGTGTCTCCTCAACTAATATATACGCATATACGAAGACACCCATTGCTCTTGAAGGCTTGGAGAATGTTGGAGGAAGACCACGAACTCCAGCAATTATTGAAGTTAAGTAATGTTATGGCTGTTACAAGGCTAAAATACAATGATCACGGCCCAGTTCATGCGAGAATTGTGAGTGGCTCAGCTTTAGAGTTATTCAACCTATTATTAGAGGGTGGTGTGAAGCCTACGACACTACGGGATGGTACTGCTAGCAGTATAGAGGAGTCCATGCTGATAGTTATGCTGGGTGCTTATATGCATGATATAGGGAACTCGTTGCATAGGAGTATGCATGAGTTCCACGGCTACATACTGGCCAAGCCTATTCTTGATAGGATTCTCCCAGACCTTGTCGGCTTCGAGAAACTGGTTCCCATAAGACAAGAAGTACTCCATGCAATATATTCAACTGATTATAATGTTAATTGCTTAACTGTTGAAGCCGGAGTCGTGAAAATAGCTGATGGAACCGATATGGCTGAGGGTCGAGCGAGAGTACCTTACAGGCTCGGTAAGATAGATATGCACTCTGTCTCAGCTCTTAGTATAAAGCGTGTTGAGATAGAACGAGGTATTGAGAGGCCTGTGAGAATAAATGTGTATATGAGTGATAGAGCGGGATTGTTTCAGATATTAGAGGTATTGATGCCGAAGATACATACGAGTGGTATAGGCCAGTATTTTGAGATAACTGCATACGTTGATGGCGAAGAATTGGTTACATATAAGCCTTAGCTACATGGTGTTGGGGAATAATATAAATATTGTTTTCAATGATATAATTGCCTTGGGGATAAGTTCGTGTCGGATCAAGTGAGGATAGAGTTTAATCAAATAGTTGAAGCGCTTAGACCATTGGAAGGTATTAAAGTTATAGGAATACTTGAAGGACCACCTACTCGGAACTTTCCTTTCAAAGAACTAGTAGAATTGATTATGACTTATCCTTCATCTAATACTGAAAAGTACCGTGAACTACTAATAGTTAGTATTAAAACACCTTCTTCAACAATGGTGTTTCACTGTAAATATGATAGAATTCCAGATGATTTCGCCATAGCCTTTAAAGGTGATGTATGGGGCTTACTAGTAAAAGCAGCATCTAATCTCTCTAAGGTTACAAAAATCACCTTTACTGTAGTATTATCAGCAGTACTTCATGGAATTCAAGGCGTGTATATTGATAAGGGACTAGAAGTATATGAAATAGATCTAGAAGAAGTTGCAGACGAGATTGTAGACTGGCTTCCAGAATTCTTTCAAGTAACTAGTTAGATTCTACTCTTCTTCGCCTGATTCTTCAGAGGACATTATCTCTAAGGCCACTTCATACCACTCTTCTCTCTCTTGATCATATTCCTCCTTCTTTCTTAGCCTACGTTTAGGTGCCTCACTGACAAGCGAGGTTGTTAATACCCTTGATTCAGCGCTTATGTTTGCTTCAACACGGTACTCTTTAGCTATATTTGTTGATGCTTCTACTTCAAAACCGCATTTAATGCATTTGAGGATTATTTTTCCATTCTTTTTCCTGGGAACCATTAATCCTCCACATTTCGGACAGAACTTCATTATCTTTAAACCTCAGACTAGCGTCTTGGGATTCTTGGTTTAGGTAGTATATATTGTTTACTATTTTTATGACGATTTTAAGCTTATTTTATTTTCTTAGCAATAGTATTTATCATATCATATATTTGGTCTACTTTAGCTTCTATTACCCTAATTCTTATCTTCATATCCTCTATTTCATGCTCCAGAATATGAAGTGATGTAGCCATCGCTGATAATAGCTCATCTAATGCTACCTCACCGTGATGGTGATGATGGTGTTCATGAACATGTTCATGTGTGTGTTCTTCGGCGTGCATTTCCGAGACTTCCTCTACTACGGTCTCCAAGTCACGCTCCGTCTTCGGATGGCTCATTCTAAATTTACGTTTTTTTCCCGCCATTTTCTCTGACCGCCTCTATCATAGTGTTAAGTATTATTGCCTCTTCCTTATACGTTAAACTCTGTTTTTAAATATTATCTCGAGTCTTACTACATTATATATAACTTATATACTGGTTGATATTTCGGTACTTAATTACCTTGTAGACTCCTATACTCCTTCTTTCTACAAATCCGAGTTTTTCTAGTGCAGCTAGTATTCTTCCAGCCGATTTCGTTGAAATGCCGAGTTCTTCTGCAAGTTCTCTTACTCTAATCCACTTTTTCTTTTTGCTGAGTCTTTCGCCAAACTTAACGAGATCTATTGTTATAGATAGATGTTTACGCAATTATCCCCCATATACTATTATGGTAAATAAAACACTAAGCCGAAACTATTCAGATGATTGGGGGTAGTTCATCCCCTTTAAAGGTCATCGGTAATACCATTCATCATCTGTAAATATTATCTACGAATACTTGCTTAATAAGGAGTTGGCGAGGTACAGAGTAAGTTATGGTGTACTAGTAGTGAGGAAGTACAATGTAATAGAGGTATTTAAGGAATCACTGTGGCTTGCTTCAACGGCTTATCTATTAGATTTGTCAGAATATTTATTAGAAGCATATGAAGCAAACACAGTATACATAAGAAATTATCCACTAAACATAGAAGATTACACAAGTACACCTTCACCTGAAGTAATAGTACCAACAAATATTGTTGATGAGGAAGAACTAATGGTAGCCTTAGAGTTAATAGATAAGAGGTTTCTGGCTCCCAAAGTAGTATTTATTAATAGAGATGAGAGTATACCATTTGATTCAATAGATTATCTATACTTATACGATAAGGCTATAGAAGTATTCTATAAATTAGCCTACAAGTTGCTCCGCCCACTCCTAGTTCCAGGAGCAAATGAGTATCTAGTAGCAGTATTTGAGAACGCGAAAACAGCTATACTTGAAGGGAATAGAAATAATGTTAGAATACCATTAACTAAGAAGTTTAGAACTAGATTTATGGCTCATACTCATCCAAGCGGTATGTGTATTCCTAGTCATAAAGATATTGAATCCATAACACGTTTACTCATGGATGGGGGTTTCGGGGAAGTAATAATTTCTCCTACATGTTCTATTGCAGTCTATAGGAGAGGTATGTTCATTAGTGAAGATTATGAAAAAATGATCATTATGGCTAAGAAGATATATAAGGCTAAGAACCTTGTGGACGTGTTAAGAATTCTAGCAAATTCACAAAAAGAATTGAAGAGTGTTAAGATAATAAACATATAGTGAGGTAATAGAATTGGAAAAAGTATATGAAGAAATAATAAGGCGAATTAAGGAAATATACGATTACGGTGAAATAATAACTGGAACAAGTAACGAGTTAAAAATAGTTGACTACATAGTTAGCGAGTTCCGAGAAATGGGTGTTGACGCACAGAAGACTCCTTTAAAGGTAATGTCGTGGCAACCCATAGAGGCAACCATAAGGGTCGGCAGAGAAGAAGTAGAGGCAACACTTCAACCATACTCTCCAACAGCTAGTATAGAGGGAAGACTAGTACACATAAGAAGCATTGATAGAGACCTAGAGAAAATCCGGCTCTATGACGCAATAGTGCTAATAGAACTGAGTACAGTACTAGACGACTACGAACTACAATACTATAAACTAATGGAAGCTGGAGCACAAGCCATAATATTCTATGACCCCTACCCCAATAGAAGGAGAAGACTAGTAGCAACAGGATCACTAAACTACTCCTACAATCCTGGAAAACCCTTACCCATCCCCATACTGCATGTAACAAGAGAGGAAGGACTCAGACTAGTAGGGAGGAGTAATGAAAGAATAAGAATAACAACTAAATCACGTATTAATCACAATGCGGTAGGATACAACGTTATAGCCTTAGTTCCTGGACATAGTGATAAACGCATAATATTATCAGCGCATCACGATCACTGGTTGGCTGGTGTATCAGATAACATAATAGGTGTAGCATTAATAATTGAAACAACTAAATATTTATTAAAAGAGGAAATAAGAAACACGTTACAAATAGTATCCTTTACAGCAGAAGAATCGGGAGCTCCAGGATTTACACCCTGGTACTGGGCTTACGGATCGAGGGTATTCGTAAGAGAACAAGAAGAACTAGGGTTAATAGACAATATTATAGCAGTATTAAATATTGATGCTCTAGCTAGAGGAATTCTCAACATAAACGCTACAGGAATAGAATATCAAGCACTAATTAAGAGTATAGCGGATAAACTAGATATAGAGTATAAAGCCGGATTAGATCATCCATACTATGATAGCTTTAGTTTTAGCTCAAAGGGAATTCCATCAGCAACAATAAACACACTAGACAGTATAATGGACATATATCACACAGATAGAGATACAGTAGAAGTTTTAGAAAGCAATACAATACACAGAGCTTTCATGCTAACAATAGAAACTATGAGGATACTGTTAAAAAAGGAGAACCCCTTAAAAGAATACGGATATCTAACATATGCTAGAAAAATCTATGAGAAACTAGAGCAAACTCCGATAGAGTTGAAGATAAGAGGCTATAGGCTCCTCGAAGCGACTAGGAAGGCCTTATCTGAGAATAAATATGAAAAACTGTTTAACGCATACAAGATAATTAATAGAGAATTAATCAAACCATTATTTAGAGGTAAATATGATGAAGATAGTGGAGGCTTTGAAACAATACTAATACCACACATAGAAGTAATAGAGGATATGAACAAGATAAGGAAAACAATCAGTTTACTAGAAGATAATAAGATAGCAGATGCATTAAAAACACTAGAAAACATACCACCCCAGAGAATTATCCCCGGGGAAGAGATAATACTAACAGAGTCACTATCAAGAACAATTCATAAGATAATACAAAGAAATCCAGAACTAAAAGAAAACATGTTAGAAGTGCTAGAAGAAGAATTAAACGCTAAGGCTTCTCTACTAGAACATATTTTGAGAAAAGTGTCTAGTATACTTGATAAGGCTACAAATACCTTAATAGCTTGAGAACTCCTACCATAAAACTACATAAAATCAAGGAACAGGAAGCGAGGACCTATGAAAATACTATTGATAACATCAAGAGCAGCAAGCGGTATTGTTAAGGAAATAGTTGAAGAATTAAAGAAGCATTATGAGAAAATAAGCATAGATGTACACGTAGTGGATTATCCAACAGTTGCATCATCTTTTACGGTGGAAATTCTGAGAAAGCAAGTACCAGTAGACCTTGCCCGCAACTATGATGTCATAATAGTTCCAGGTCTTACGCGAGGCGACTTAAGTGAATGGTCTAGAGTAATAGGAGTACCCATATATAAGGGTACAATACATGCAGTAGATATACCATTAGTTATCGAGGCACTAGCTAATAATGTAGAGTTATCGGGGAAAGTTCCAGCAGACCACATATTATATGAGAGAATTAGGGCTATGCTAAGAAACAGGTTGTTAAAGGAGCGGGCAAAAAACACGGTAGTGATTAACTATAACGGTATAGAGATAGCAGATAGGAGTCCGCCAATAAGGCTTGTAGCAGAAATACCTCCTCGAGTAAGTGTTGATGAAGCAGTTGAAATGGCTAAGCGTTTCCAAGAAGAAGGTACTGACATAATAGTAGTTGGATCGAACGGTAGGAATATAGGGGAAACAATTGATAAAATAGTAAAAATATCAAAGACCATCAGTAAGCCCCTAGGAATAGATACAAACAATCCTAGGGAAATTATCAAAGCATTAGATAAGGGGGTTTCAATAGTCTTTAGCTTAAACCAGGAACTAATATTAAAACTAGAAGATTATTCGAGAAAAGCCATATTTACATTAATACCGGATAGAGGATATGAAAATCCATGGAATATTAGTGAAAGAGTGAATAGCGTTCTCGATAACATAGATATAGCGTTAAAGCGAGGATACGATAAAATAATAATTGACCCCGTTCTCGGACCCCTTCCCCTAGGCTTTACTCCCTCCATTATAGCATTATATGAAATAAAGAAAAGGAAACCGGAAATACCAATAGTATTCTCAGCGAGCAATGTCATTGACTCAATAGAAGCAGACACTCATGGAATTCTTGCAATGTTAGCGGGGATGGCATTTGAGGTAGGCGCCAGTATATTCCACGTGGTTGAGGACGCACCCTATGAGTATGGTAGTGTTGCTGAGGCTCGAGTGGCATTAGCGATGGCTGAAATAGCCTATGCTAGAAAGACTCAAGAGCGAGATATTGGGATAAACATGCTGGTATTAAAAGATAATAGAATAATAAGGCAAGAGCCTATAAAAGCTAAACAAGTAATAAGTGTAATAGAAAGAATAGAGCCGAGCCTGGATAGGGCAGGATATTTTAGAATACAAGTTAGTAAGAAAAGAGATGCAATAGAAGTAGGATTCTATAAGTATGGTCGAGACGATGAAGCAGAGATAAAAATAGTAGGCAGACATGGTCTAAGTATTGGGCGAAGGATTCTAGAAGAGGTAAAAGTTTCAGACCAACACATACTTTATCTGGGCTACGAGCTATCAAAAGCTGAAATAGCGTTAAAACTTCACAAAAACTATATTCAAGACGAGGAACTATTTGAGACAGTAGATGATAAGCTGAAACTGGTAGATAAAATTGTTCGTCAAGGCGAAAATCCCACTACCACTGATAATTAAGGAATACAGAGTAGATGATATAATAGTAGCCTTAGGATTAGCTATAGAAGATAAGCAGTTATCAATTGAGATCTTCCAACGGGATTCAAGTAAGTGCGAAGCTCCTCAAATAGTATGTTCTATACTAGGAGATATCAATGGATACAATATTAAAGCTAATGTAGAAGAATATGGAGAGGAAGGCGGGAAGGCGTTAAGAATACTATCATATATTGTTAAGGATATAATCTTTAATAAGACGTTAAATATAGTCCGAGCACTATCTAACACAAATATAGATAAGAAAGACAGCTCGATTCTATGCATAATAAGTAATGGTGGAATAATATTATCAATTACGAGAGATCCTTTAAACCCCGTTTGTTTTAGGATGCCAGCTAATGACTACTATTTAATAGAAGGTGATTGGAAAGAAAAACAATTGTTTCTAGAGAATTTAGAAGACAATATTTTCTCCATGACTGAGAGACTATGGAATAGTAGAGAAACATTATTAGAAGTAAACTCAGTTATACTTAAAGCTATAGCTGCTTGGAGTAAAAGAGACAAGCAATACATTATAGTTAAAGAGAAGCCATCAACAATTAGCGGCTTAAGAACTTTTAAGATAAGTAGCTGGGGCCTCGACATAGATATAAGGATCTAGTTTTCTGTATCATCAATAATGTGGGTGAAGTCTATAATATAGTCTTTAGATATTTTCCCATCAATTATTTTAATGCCTTCAATTTCTAGAAGCTTCTTCTTAACATTGGTACCTCCAAGTGAGTAGCCTCCAAGACTACCATTGCTCATTACCACTCTATGACAAGGGATCACTATTGGCTTCTTATTAGATGCCATGAACCTAGCAATAGTGCGGGGATGTACTCCAATGACTTTGGCTAGAGCTTTATATGTAGTAACTTTCCCTATAGGTACAAGCATTAGGAGAGCGTATACCGCTTCTCTTAAATCACGGGTATCCGGTTTTCTTACAATTATTTTATTCTTCTTCTCTTCTAATACTATCAACCCATTTAGTCCTCATCTACTTTGTATTTTAGCTTGCTTGCAAACATAGATAACTGTAACGATAAAGTAGTATTAGGATAGGTGCGGACTTAGTGAATAGGAGCACTCACGTATTATTTGGTATGAGTTTATCGGTCTTAATACTTAACCCTCAACCAAGCGAGCTAGTTGGAATAATCACTTTAAGCGTTATAGGCTCTTATCTCCCCGATGCTGATTTAAGGATAAAGCATCGTATGCTTATGCATAATGTTTTCGTCTTAACAATATTTTCAATTGTGTTATATTATGTCTTAAATTATATATCAGTGAATAGTCTATGGATGAAGTTAGCGGCATTTATTATTGGATTCTTATCCCATATAGTTTTAGACATGCTAACCTATGCTGGAGTTGCCTTCTTTTATCCGCTATCTAGTAAACGATATAGAATAGCTAAGCTAAAATCAAATTCGCGTCTAGCAAATGCATTCTTCACATTGATATCTCTTCTATTATTACTTGTATGGATTTATAGAAATAAGCTTATTGACGTAAAGCCCTTTGGATTATAGGAGCCCTAGTTCTATTGCTACTACACCGTATCTTTCCTCATCTTCAACGCTGTAATACTCGCGATATACCCTAACACCTTCATCTAAATCACGTATATCTGGCAAAACATGTTCTATTCCTTCTCTTTCAAGCATTTCTCTAAAACTACTATAGCGTCTCAAGCCTAGAACAACAGCATATAAAAGAGTATTACATTTAGAACAACCTACTGGTTTGAAGGCAATACAGTCGCCTACTCCTATCTTCCTTCTTTTCTCATCATAGAGTCTTCCCTCAACAGTTTTTCTACCGTTAACTATATGCTCATACCATCTGTATTCGAGTTTCATTATATGAAGATTGTTTCCCAGACTACAAGTCCAGCAATGACCTCTAAAGCAAGCTAATATTTTATCTAGGAAGACATAGTTTGCATGGAGTAAGTCTAAGTCTATAGTATACTTGTGGGCTCCAATTATTGCTAGTTTATTGGGCTCTACTATTACATGTATGCTGTCGCATTGTATTTCTTTATATACACTTTTTACTGGTGCACCAATCTTATTCTGAATCTCCTCCAATAGTATTTTACTAACTTGTCTTTCATCTTGTAATATGTAGGTTGACCCATTACAGTATACTGCTATGTTCCCTTCTATTGTAGTTATAATCACTTATATTTCACCTAACCAAGTCCTTATATTGATGAGGTGCCGCTGTCCCCAAGACCGTAGAGGGATGACAGTATTTTTCATTAACCGATTCCTTTACTCTTCTACATGTGGGTGAGGTATAAATGCCTGTATATCATGATGAAATAATAATATCTACGAGTAAGCGGTTTGAGTTGATTGATATAACCGACCGTGTCGAGGAAATAGTTGTGAAAAGCGGTATAAGAAATGGCATATGCCTAGTTTTTGCGCCACATGCAACAGCAGCTATAGTGGCTAATGAACATGAATGGGGATTACTACAAGATATATTGAATAGAATTAAGGAGTTGTTTCCACCAGATAGGGGTTGGCTTCATAATAGAATAGATGATAATGCTCATGCTCATGTAGGTTCAGCGATTATTGGTGCTGATAGAGTTTTCCCAGTTGTTAATGGTAGGCTTGTTAGAGGTACTTGGCAAAATATATTTGTTGTAGAAATGGATGGGCCGAGAAGTAGGCGGCGTATTATCGTCACTGTTATTGGTGAGTAAGCTTATATCGGTGGTTTTACCCCCCTTTCAAGGTATTGTTTTTTAGGCCTTATTGTTATAAGCCCGGCATCTTCATCTATCTCTACTATGAACTCAGTACCCCACTTTTCCACCATGTTTTTAGGTAAATACAAGTTTAACGGTAACGTAAAGTACTCATACGTGTATTCTTTGCCTCTAACAACTTTTCTTCCTAGTACTTTTCTTGCTCTAGCTTCTCTAACACGAGGCATAGGATCACCGCGCTGATATGTGCTTAAGAGCTTATAAATTCTTGTGCACTATACTCATAGTGGAATTATAAGTCCACTATTTTCTTACAATTAGCATCATTTATAAGTAGGTTATATTTACCTATTACTGTACCGTTTAAACGGGGTTTATTAGAATGCGAGAGCCGAGACTCTATATGTCTACCGCAGATGAGATAATTTCCGGAGAGGCAACTGACATCTATTTCGTTAGAACACGTAAAATCTTAGAAGCAAAGGGATTGGGGGACACGCTAGTAAGAATGGAAGTTCATGCATACAGTTTACCTAAAGGTTACGAGTGGGGCGTGTTTGCTGGTTTAGAAGAAGCATTAGCTATTCTCAAGGGAAAAAAAGTTAATGTATATGCGATGCCAGAGGGCACATTGTTTAAAGCGTTTGAACCAGTAATGATTATTGAAGGCCCCTATAATGAGATATCGGTATTAGAGACTCCTATTCTCGGAGTACTTAGGCATGCCACAAGTATTGCAACAAGAGCAGCTAGAATAAGAAAACTAGCACGTGACAAAACGGTATTATTCTTTGGATTGCGTGCCCTACATCCAGCAATATATCCCATGGCGGATCGTGCGGCATATATAGGTGGTGTTGATGGTGTGTCTGGTGTTTTATCGGGAAAGTACCTTGGAATTAAGCCTCAGGGTACGATGCCTCATGCACTAATACTAGTATTTGGTGACCCTGTTAGGGCTTGGAAGGCTTTTGACGAAGTAGTAGAAGAAGAGGTTCCTAGAATAGCCCTAACAGACACCCTATACGATGAAAGATATGAAGCATTACTAGCCGCGGAGGCTCTCGGAGAGCGATTATACGGAGTACGTTTCGATACCCCTGGTAGTAGAAGAGGCAATATGAAGAAGATAGTATATGAAGCCCGATGGACTCTTGACATTCATGGATACAACAAGGTTAAGATACTTGTTAGTGGGGGCATAAATGAGAAGACTATAGTTGAGCTAAGAGAATTAGTTGACGGGTTTGGTGTGGGAACTAGTATAGCTTTTCCACCAAGTATAGATTTCAGCATGGATATAGTTGAAAAATACATTGATAATAAATGGCACCCGTATAGTAAGAGAGGAAAACTACCTGGCGCAAAACAAGTATATAGATGTAGGCCGGGACTTAATGATACAATGAGTTTACTGGACGAGGAACTACAGATTACATGCCCTAATGGTGGTAAGCCAATAAAATTACTAAGAAAGTACATAGAGAATGGTAAAATACTTGTAAATTTGCCGGACGTTAAGAATATCAGAAAATATGTCTTAGAACAGTTAGAGGAAGTACCTGAACCTCAGCCTATATAATTTTAACAAGCTTTTACGCTACTATTACTATAGTATATCTTGTTATTATGTAGCTTTAATGCGGATATGTTTTTAATATACTTTAATCTCGTTTCATTATATCTTATAATGTATGGTGTTCTATTTATATGAATTTTTTCTATTCTATTAGTTATTAATAAAAGATCTCCATTATTGAAGGGGAGGTTGTCAACAACTATATATAGTTTGTTTTTATATAGTAAGGGAATTAATGATATAGTATTAGCTTCTACGGGTATTTTTGTTTCGTCAAGTACTATCATATCGTGTATATACTGGTAGTTTAAGCTTATATATAAGACGATACTCGTTTCTTTTCTTCTCGGATCTATTGTTATCGGCACTTGAATTAGTTCATTAATACTCTTCACGTTTGTTGTATTAAAATGCTTACAACCATTAAAGAATCCCTTAATACATACGTGAACATCTCCAATAATATCGTCTTTAGTATAGTCACTTGATGTTATCATCAATGATAACGCTATTTCATCGTTTGTTTTATTTAATAATATTTCACTTATTGATAATTTCTGTAATGTGATATTGATATTTTTTACAGAAATGGGTTCTTCATCTATTCTAACATTTTCAATTACCTTATTAGTATTATATGGTAATATAATTGTATTTATCCCCTTGCTTCTTCTCATAAGTTTTATTGATCCAATATTCTCGTTATTTACATATAAGTTCTTAATAATGTCTTTATTAAAGGGATTGATGTAGCTATATCTTAAGATTAAAAAACGTTTAACGATTTCTCCCTTTAAGTGATAGTTAATGGTATAAGCTGATAATATCTCAAAATAATAACTAATGTCTTCTCGACTATGTTCTACTTTATATTCACCATAGTATAGTATATCAAATGTAACTGGTTCGTTTCCAACGATAACCAGGTCGAAGACATTCCTCTTTTTCTTTATTATCCTATTATCTCTTACAGCTATACTTGATACTACTATATTGTTATTAAATGCTAATCTCTTTTTTATTCTTAAATTCTCATCTATGCTTGTATCACTATATATCACTACATCATTAGGATCTATTTGTTTTGAAACATCAACAATTCCTATATTCTTTTTATCAACTACAACAAGGCTTTCCTCTCCTAACTTAAGTACATCAAGGAGTTCTTTTGGTTTAAAATAATATTTCTCTGGCCCCCACACAAATACTTCATTTGAAGCACCTATAACAAGGTATTCTCCTACTATTGTAGCAGCAACTATTTTTTTCCCTAACAGTTTTCTCGAACTTTCATGTAATCGCCAATTATTATTGCCAAGCTCAATTATACTATTTTTACATTTTAAGAGTGCTTTTCCTTTTAAAAAACCAACGAGTAAAGGTCTATTCTCGCATACGAGTATAACCTTGCTATTCTTCGTACCTTTATGATATATCCCATGGGTTTCAGTGTTCCAAAGAATTAAACCATTACGTGTTTGTCCTAAAGGAATCATGTTTTTTGAATGTACTTTTTCTATAACTTGTAAACTCTTTCTGTCCACTACTAGTGTACCTTCATCGTACATAAGGGATATAAAGTCATTCGTATCTGTCAACTTTAAACTATGAGTAATCCCCATATCGTATTGTCTTTTCTCATAGGTTGAGGTCTTCTCAATTACTACAGAGTTTTCTTCAAGATATGCTAATAGGAATCCATTTGCGTAAGGGATAACATCGATTAAGGGTTTCTCTATAATGGTGTATGAGTTGTCATTAAATCCAAGTACGAGACGATATCTTTTCCTTAAAATACTATTATCTTTTAGTATTGCAGCACCAATACGCTCATGCGGGTTAAAGACATATTTCACCATGCTTGTATTCTTTAATACATCTATGGTTGTCTCTGAGTTGACTATGTGGAGATCCTTATTTTTCACATGTATTGTGAGTTCTGGTGCAAGTTGATAGTCACTAAGTTTAAGGGGTTCACCATTATGTACTTTAATTGACCCATTACCTCTTATCATAAATGTCTTGAGAACCATTCTATCATTGGTGATAGATAAGTAAATATCATCATTGTCGTCCCTATGTGTAACAAGTAATATTTTATCATATCCATCTTGAATATTGAGAGATTTGTAGCAGAGAGTTACTGGAATTCTAAGCTCCACTGCTCCCCCTAGTTCAGCGACATTTATAACATGTTATTGTTTTCCTATGAGGGGCTCAGGTCTTAAAGGATTCTTCATAGTTTCTGTGAGTACAGCCTTCATCATAGCCCTAGATTTAAATAACTTTCAAAAACCACTATATAAATATAGGGTAAAGGCTTTCAGGGTAATATGTCTTGGCACAAAAAGTAATAGCAATAAGAGTTTCCGAAGACGTATACAAGGAGATAGTGGAGAGAGCTAAAAGAGAGGGATATGAGTTAATCTCCGATTATATTCGGACCCTAATACTAAGAGAACTTGGAAGAACACCACCGCCTCTCATAAAAGATCTTGATAGAAGACTAAGCAAGCTGGAAGAGGGTGAGCTTCCTCCAAAACTATATGATAGGATATGGAAACTCGTACTATCCGCTCTCGAAGAGCATGGGGTAAGTGGCCTAACAGCTGAGACAATTAAGCCCATATTAGAGGAGTGGTTAAAGTCACTACTAACTAGGATTGATAGGAGGGTACAGGATTTAGTAAATCCGTATACTGCTAGAATAGATGAGCTAATGAGAAAAATAGCAGAATTATACGAACGAATAGAGCAACTGGAAACAGAGTTAAAAGAAATTAAAAAGAAGATAAGCGAACAACGCCCATCGTATACTGCACGTAAGGCTGAGAGAAAAACCGGAATAGAAAGGCTAAGAGAACAAGGGGTAGTATTTGAAAGCGAGCTTGGAAGACTAAGAAACCGCGATGCATTCTTCGATTACTTGTCAAGGCAAGGAGCCAAGATAATAAGTGTACGCGGAGAACGTGTTGCAATAGACCCCGAATTCTGGGAGAAGTTTAAGAGAAAAGTATTTGAAGAACTATCAACGAGCAATGAAGACGAAATAAAACTATTACTAACAAAACAAGAATACAAGCTCTTCATAAAATTAAAAGAATCGGGCCTAATATACTATGACTCAACGATAAGAAAGTGGAGATCTGTCGAACCATTAGATTAACTAGACACTATAGATGATGAAGACCGCCTATACAGATAATAAAGAGGGATGAAGACTATTCTACGGTCTGATACAGCTGATGCTACCGTCATAGGATTGAAGGGTAGCTTAAATCTTAACTATCTCTAAACCTCTACTTGTTGCTAATTCCTCTATCATTTTACGCTCTCTTGATCTAACACCCTTCTTCTCGATTATAGCGGCTCTACTTGGTGGAACAGATTTCTCAAAACCCTGTAAGATAACTCTTTCATTAGTTTCTTGCATAGCATGTTTAGAGAATATGTGTCCAAGACAGTACTCTGTCTCCAACATGACCCTAGTATGTTTCCGAGCATAATGTCCACCACCGAACCCAGTGGCAGGTATGCAGTCGGGTAAAGGAGTCATTACCGCGTCGGCTACAACACGTGCAATAAGCTTTCTTGCACGTTCATCAACCCACTCCTCCGGACTACTGCCAATCTCTATGAACACTAATGGTTTCTTCAAGCTAGTTGGACCGTGGTGGGTAACTTCCAGGGTAACATCGTATTCCTCACTAAGCTTTGTTTCATCAGCATATTTCTTAACCAGTGACAACAATTTTTTAGCCATAGGTGGAAAAGCAATTGAAAGTTCGAAAGGATTGCCTCCAGCTTCGGCTCTAGGACCCGGATTACCCGTATGGTGTACGGTTAAACTCTTTATCCTAGCACTACTCCTATGCCTAGACAAGACTATGTAAGCTTCGACATCAAATACTTCATCAAGGAAGTCAAAGTATAATACATCCTCATTGAAACCAGCTAGGAATATATCTTCGAAGACAAATACCTTAGCACCATGCACAATACCGTGTTCTCTAAAATTTAGCAAGCCTCTAAGTTGCTCTGCAATACCAGTACCAGCTAAATCACGGTTAGAATAAACCAGAGCATACCGTCCTCTATACATAAGCGATCCCCTAATACAAGACTACGGATTACTAAAGCTAAACAATTATAAGTTTTCCTAGAAAACACTAGAAACAGTGATGAATACTCGCCGCTACTATAATAAGAGCCTCAATGAGGCTGTGAAGACAGAACCCCCGGCTGAGAAACCAGGTTCAAGTGGAAAGTCTGTCCAGTGTACTTGATTAAGCTTTTAGCGCTGTGACCTTAAGTACCTCTCTTATTACTTCTCTTTTATCAACTCCTTCATATATTGCCTCCGGTTTAAGTATTATTCGATGAGCTAGTACTGGGACTGCAAGCTTCTTTACATCATCGGGCAATACATAGTCTCTTCCATTAAGAAGTGCATATGCTTTAGAAGCCATGTATAAGTGTACAGATCCCCTCGGACTAGCACCGAGTCTAACCTTCTCATGTCTCCTCGTTGCATTAACTATATCAATGATATAAGATAAGACCTCCTCACTTACCCTAACATTCCAGACGTTCTCCATAATCTCTAATACCTCATTACGAGAGATAACTGGCTTTATCTTAAACTCGTTTATAGTCTTCTGTTTCAACAATATCTCTTTTTCCTCAAAGGGTGAAGGATAATCTAAGAAAATCCTCATCATAAACCTATCAAGCTGTGCTTCGGGTAAAGGGAAAACACCCTCAGTTTCAACGGGATTCAACGTGGCTATAACAATAAAGGGTTGAGGTAGCTGTAATGTATTGCCTTCAATAGTCACTTGTTTCTCCTGCATTGCTTCTAGTAGTGCGCTCTGGGTTTTCGGGCTTGCACGATTAATCTCATCAACCAATAAAACATTAGTAAAGATGGGACCCCTTCTAAGAACAAATTCATTCCTCTTCTGATCATAAATATATGTCCCTATAATATCATTTGGTAGTAGATCTGGTGTAAATTGTACCCTACTAAAATCCAAGCCGAGGACATAAGCAAAGGCTTTAGAGAGTAATGTTTTTGCAACACCTGGCACACCCTCAATTAAAACATGTCCTCCAGCCACTAAACTGGTGAGCAAGAGTAAGATCTCCTCTCTTCTCCCAACAACGATTCTTGAAATCTCCTCTACTACTCTCTCAGCTATACTCTTAGCCTTGAAGGGCTCCAATAGCTGGCACCAGTAATACTACTATAAGCTCATCGTACTACACTCTTATAAAACTCTGCTAAACACTATATCCTGGCTATTAAGTGAAATAAGGGGTTGATGGTTTGGATAAACTAAACTTCATGATAAAGCCAGTAATAGGTGTAGTCCACCTCCCCCCTCTACCCGGCTCTCCTCTCTATAGAGGCTGGGAGACCGGTATAGACGAGATAATTGATAGAGCCGTCAGCGATGCAATGACGCTAGTTGAAGGAGGAGTTGACGCAATAATAGTAGAAAACTTCAACGATAAACCCTTTAAACCAAGAGTAAGAGAACCCGAAACAATAGCTGCAATGACAGCAGTTGTTAGGGAAGTAAAAAAGGAAACTGGAGCAATAGTCGGAGTAAATATACTCAGAAACTCCGGGCCAGAAGCATTAGCAGTAGCATACGCTGCAAAAGCATCATTTATTAGAGTAAACGCCCTCGTATATCCAGCATATACACCATCTGGTACAATAGAGCCAGTAGCCCGTGAAATCGCTACTATGAAGAATAAGTTGAACGCAAATATACAAGTACTAGCAGACGTACATGTCAAACATGCTGTAAGCATACCCGGCCTAACGATTACTGAAGAAGCAGTAGAAGCAGCGGAAAGAGGTCTAGCAGACGCATTAATAGTCACGGGGCCACGTACGGGGGAAAGAGTTTACCCAAAGGATATACTACTGGCCAAGGAGGCTGGCTTACCCGTTCTAGTAGGGAGCGGTACAACACCAGATAATATAAAACTCTACTGGAAAATAGCAGATGGATTCATTGTTGGATCGTATTTCAAGGAAGGAGGGCGACCCGAGAACCCAGTTGTATTAGCAAGGGTCAAAGAGTTAATGGAGAAGGTTAACTTTCTTAGAAGAAAGGAGGGTATATAAAGCCGAGTAAAGAGATATAACAAGGGAGTCTCGGCCCCCAACGCCCCCGCGTCCCGGGGAGGGATGAAAGGGGCTTGCGCGTCGGGACTCTTATTACATACTCTATTTATTCGAAGATGTTGACTTGTACGAGCATTTGATTCTTAAAATAATATTCGAACTCACTGATAATCCTCCAAGCATTGGGAGACTTGGGATAGGGAGCCATAGCTATGTGATCGTTTATTACTACTGGAGCGTACATAGTAGTATATTCTTCTATTACGTGAGAGAACTCTTCAAGCATATATGCGATATTCTTCCATTTCTCTCTAGGCTTCATGCAGACAATAACTGGTTCATAATTTATCAACGAGCCAATGCACTCTATCATACTATTACGTGCCCACGCGTTTAGTGCGTCACTTGGAGTAGGTATAGGCAACGGTATGGGATGGGTATGGAATAATCCTTTACAAGTACGGCATCTCATATACGACAAGTATACTTTATCTCCTCTAATACCCATGAGATCAGATGAAACATATACTAGGCTATCATCTCCGATCAAGTAAGCATATTCTAACAATGACTTAGTATTCAAAATAGCTGCATTGACCAAGGGCTCTATATCTCCACTATCATATAATATCTTCTCCACTACACTGCTCTCAAACACTATAGGAGATCTACGAGCAACTGTATCAAGTATAGCGTCAACCATTAACTCTATACTAGGTGTCAACTACTCCATCCCCACTAGTCAAATAATAGATTATTAACCTTAGCGTAGCTGCGAGACTAGACACCACTCGTAGCCCCAGGCTAAAAACTCCTCTACAAAATCAGCATCAAATCAGATTACTAAAATACTAGATAAATAATAGTAAGCGATGAATGCTATATAGCAAAGCAATAAATATCTTTAATCCAAAAATCTACTGGCATCACTAGAGTAGAGCTACTATGGTGACAGGATTTGAAAGACGTCACCGAGATTCTTGAGATGAAGCTCGGTGAGTTTGCTTCGAGGTATAGAGACGAGTTACCACGATACATAGTGGTAGGCGAAGACGTTACGTTTAAGAACATTGTGAATGTGTTAAGTAAAAGCATAGACTATGGAGATAAAGGTGTTGAAGTAATAGTAGTAGTAGATAGACATCAAAAACCAATTGGTATAATAGAAGATCTAGAATTACTAGAAATACTATCTCCTCACAGAAGATGGACTCTTTCTATATTAAAACCGCCTATAAGGAAGAAAGCTAAAGACATAAGAGACATACTCAATATCCCTATAGGAAGAATAGCGAGAATGAACCATCCAGTATTAAGACATGATTCCACAATAAAGGATGCCATAGATTTAATGGATTCACTTAAAACAAGATATGTAATAGTTACCGATGAAAAAGATAGACTCTATGCTGTATTAAGCTCACGTGTTATTCTAAGTAAAATATTTGAAAAATTAGTTAGGAGGTAGTAGGACAATGTTTACAGAGTTCCTTATAGCGATAGCGGTAGCGTTGATTATAGCGAAAATATTAGAAGAAGTATTTGTAAGAATAGGTCTACCTCCAGTTATAGGAGATATAATAGCGGGCATTATAGTGGGTAAGTCTCTTCTCGGAATATTTGTTCCCGAAGAAGGAGGAGCTATAGACTATATCTCCTGGCTAGGAGTAGTACTGCTCTTATTCTATGCTGGTCTAGAAACCGATTACCGGCACTTCATGAGTGGTATAAAGAACTTCATAGTAGTATCAATACTAGACGTTTCCTTTGCATTCATTAATGGTTTCATTGTGGGCCTCATCCTTGGATACTCAATGGATAAGAGTATATTTCTCGGGACAATCCTCGTTGCAACTAGTGTGAGCTTAACGGTAAAGACTCTAATAGATATAGGAAAACTTGACACCAAGGAGGGTCTAACTATTCTAGGTGTAGCAGTCCTCGACGACATTCAAGGTCTAATAGTTCTTGTAGCAGCTCTAAGCGTAGTGGTATACGGAGTAGTAGACATTAAGGACATATTATTCATAGGAGTATCCGCCTTTCTCTTCTGGCTTGCATCAATAATAATAATAGGAAGACTTTCCTCAAGTCTTTTCAAAATATTCTCAAAGCTCCGGATAGAGAACTCTATACCAATACTATCAATTATACTAGGACTAGTAGTCTCAGCTCTAGCTGGAGTCATAGGGCTCTCACCCATAGTTGGAGCATATGCGGCTGGACTAGCCTTAGCAAGATGTAGGAGATTCCAAGTGGTCTCGGAAAAAGTAAAGATACTCGTGGATCTCTTGGCAACACTCTTCTTTGTGGCAAGTTCTGCTAGAATAGCTATTGAGACAGCATTGAAACCGGAATACGTGTGGCTCTACGCCTTATTCATTGGGTTCGCATTACTGGGCAAGACTCTTGGCAATACTCTGGGTTCACGAATAGTAGGATTACCGTGGAGGAAAGCTCTAATAGTAGGTGTCGGTATGTGGCCTAGAGCAGAAGTAGCATTAATATCAGCAACTATGGGTATGACCCACGGAGTTGTCGATACGCCAATATATTTTGCGACAGTAGTATTAATAATAGTAACATCGATAATAGTTCCACCAATGATAAAGTTACTATACAAGTTTGAGGAGACAAAAAGCCCTACTCAATAAAACCCCTACAAGTAACTAATTTTTTCTTTCGGGCATAAGGATTGGTTAAAGTAAAGTTAATAGCATATAATAAACCATTAACTGGTTCTAAGGATCCTAGAAGACTACCATTAATAGGCTTTAAGGTAAGTGTAGGAAAACTACACGATAACCCTATAGACTATTATCTATCGGATGAGTATCCGGAGGAAAAGATAGAACGCATCCTGTTATCAGCTGTAGAATTTCCCAGTATTCTCGAACACGTAACCTTTACTTTTCTAATAGAGGATGTATCAAGAGTATGTTCCCACCAGCTAGTTAGGCATAGACTTGTAAGCTTTACTCAGGAGAGCCAACGTTATAGTGAGTCATATATGAAGAAGGCTATTAAAAGGATAGTTAATGGAGTGAATAGAGAAGATTTTTATAAGATGTATCGTGAGAAGAGAATCAGCGATATAATAGATTTATTCCTATCCGAGACCATAGACTCGGAGTGCAAGTGTATAAGAGAAGATTATTGTCAAATATTATTGGAGACCATTAACGAGGCTTTCATAATACCTGAGCAGATTAGTAGAGTAGATAGTATGTGTTTTGCAAGAGACTTATTGTTATCAATTAAAAGATACTACGAGCTAGTTGAAAAAGGAGTAAAATACGAGGATGCGAGATTCATTCTACCCCAAGCAATCAAGACCAGGCTGCTAGCCACATTAAACCTTAGAGAACTTCTCCACATGGCATGTCTTCGCCTAAGTCCTAAGGCACAGTGGGAGATTAGAGAAGTAGTTAGAAAAATGATAGAAGAGGTAAGAGAAATTATACCAGAGATAAATGATCTAATTAAAGGATACTGTAGTAAATATGGAGTCAGATAACCTAATGTGTAATTGAATCCTATGGTTTACTAGTAGTGTTCGTTGAAGAATACTTCTCCTCTAATGCTTGTATCTCTCTTAGAATCTGATCTGGTATTTTTGGCGGCTTTAACTTGACCCTAAAGAAGTGTTCTCTCAAGGGTATAGGTCTACTCGTCTTCAACACTGTTGAAAAGTACCTTGTAAATAGTGATGTTCTCTCATTACCTTTAAATGATATAGAAACCCCCTTCATGTACATGGAACTCGCTTCAGTATAGTTATACTTTAACGGTGAGAGAGCTATATCCGATGATACAATAGTTATATTCAATGGGTAATATACTACTACACCCCTTTGTGTTAGAGGAGCATAATATATCATTGTTATATTCATTTTTGCAGTAGTATTATTTGATAGACCTGCGCACAACTCTATAGTACCATTATCTAGTAAGGTATCACTGCTATTGAATTCTATGTAGTCTGTCTCACTGTTTACTACGCTCCCATCACTGATATATATTGAGGAAGTAGATAGAGCATCATTTCTAGCATAAACATTAATCGTACCCACACTTCCACTATAACTATAAGAATCTAATCTAAGACCAAGCATATACGCTCCACTAAGATCGTTTACACCCCAGACACTTCCACACCACGTATACTCATTACATGATACATTCAAGTGTATGTCGTCCAGAAGCACGTAGATGTCCGCACTACCGGGAGTCCAGAATGAGAATATCCTAACATAGTAGTTTACGAAAACTATAAACCCGTACTCTCCGGGACTATAGTTTTGGAGGATTGGTGAAACATCAACTGTGACTGGTGTCCACGAGATATTTGATAGTACGAGTATTGTTGTTGCATTGAGTAATTGTGCGTTACCGCTACTCCAGTTTAACAGATATATACCAATAGTTATAACGGCGTATGCTATTATCGCGTTGTAATATCTCATGTATATAGCGTAGGCGTAGGAGAGATTAGCTGATTGCAGACTATTACATGGATAAGAAACATTCTCAAACAATGTATTATTACTATAAAATCTATCTGGGACACCTATTGCTGCAAGACCGACGAAGCCCCAAGTCATATATCCCGAAGCATTAAACCAGTAACCCCTTAAGTAGCCCCCACCCGCACTGCCATCGTCATCATATTCTGCGTACCACCATGCACCAAAACCAGTTGCGAAGTCTCCGTTTCTCACAATATCAATAATGCTATTGGTTGCAACGATTCTAGCAGTACCCGAAGTTCCATTGGGTCCAACACTCGAGCCACTCGCTTTAGGTGATAGTATTATAGGTGGACTTATACTTATGATTCTTCCAATGATAGGGTAGACTATAATACTGCTAGCAATACTTGTTACCACACTTAAGCCAAACAATAATACTACTATTATTGCGAGTAGCCGCGTTCTAGTAGTCATTATCTCCAGTGCCTAACTCTGTCTTATAAATATATTTTACATTGTTAGAATGTTTAAATGTTACTCCAAACGGGTAATAATTATCCGCCAATAGGACACAGTATTATATGATAGGTTGTATACGGCCAGTAGAATGTATGTTGTTAACATGTAGTTGCAGACAATAATGTTTGGAACAACAATATATGTTAGCAATATGATTGTTAGAAATATAATCCGATCGGAACGCTCCATAACACTAGTCTCTTTATCTACACTAAGTCCTACACTTCGTGCACGAGCACTCATATAGGGTATTATCAATGTTAGAGCTAATGCAACAAGAACTAGAAGATCATTTAAACTAATAAATAATAATCCTATAACATATAATGAATCCTCCATTCTATCCACTACAGAGTCTATAAAAGCTCCAAAACGTGTTGGAGTATAAACAAGTCTCGCAGACAATCCATCCAATACATCCATAAGTCCCGATAACAACAGCAATAATAGTGCGGGAATTAGGAGCTTATAATACATTGCTATGAAATAGAAGGACGAAAATACTAGTCCTAAGAACGTGTAATAAACAGGCTTTAACTTGAAAAATAATACTACTCTTGCAAAGAGTACTGAAATCCTTGAACGCAACCTAGACAACAATAATCATCACTTTTAAGAATAGAGTTTTCTAGCAACGTCAACTGCGCGGGGTATCCAGGCTTTCCGCCGTAAGGCCTCCTTAATTACTTCTTCTAATACTTTAATCCTAGCTCCACGCCCAATATACTGGGGATGAAAGGTTAGCGATAGATATCCTTTCCTCTTATGAGCGTATTCTATTTCCTCAAGCCACATGTCTAGTACTTCGCGGGGGGTTAAACGCTCCATCTCTAAGAGAGGCCAATCATCAAGGCGCCAGTCAACTGGTAGCTCTACGATAATATTACCGTCTAGTCTAATAGTGTAGGGGTCATCTGAATCCATGAGGCTGCTATCGTAGACATAGCCTCTTGAAGCGAGAATACTTAGAGTACGTGGACTAAACCTCCAGTATGGAGCGCGAAATCCAAGAGGCCTACTACCCACAGCATTCTGAATATGCCGTTCCATTAACTCGATAACGCGTAGCTCCTCACCTGATGGTAGTTCATCAAATCGTTCATGCATATAGCCGTGGCCTGCTATCTCGTGACCCCTATTAGTGATGTCTGCGATAATACGTGGATAGTTCTCAGCAACCCAGCCTGGCACAAAGAATGTTACTCTAAGCCCATACTTGTCTAATAGTTCTAGTACTCTCCAAATACCTACTCTTGCACCATAACGTCCCCTACTAATAGCAACTGGATCAGAACCCTTCCATACCTCAGCGCTTTCCGAGTCAAAATCAAAGCTTAATAATAGAGTAAACTCGTATCCACTAGGTTGAAGACTCAATATATTCTACCTCTCCAGAGAGATCATTAGTCTTCCATCTACTAGTTCTAGAGGGATTTTAGATAAATAAGGTGTACCCTATAATGGGGGAATATGTGGTCTTATATTCTTAGTACGCTGTGGTTGTTGAAACTATTCCTAATTAACCGGCAATGTCCATTGAAGTGATTATTCGTGTTAGAAGCTTTAAGCCTATTCTATGGATCACGTAGGCTACTAGAATGCTAATTAACGAGAGGTATATGGTGCTGGTTAACGTTAACTTATATGATATTATTGTGAAGGCAAAGGTGTCTGCAATAAAGAACAGTGTGAGGAGAGACCATAAGAGCATCATTACTACGTCTTCTACAACGTATAGTCCCACAACGCTTGTCTTTACAACTCTTCTCCTGGAAGCAAACCTTAATGCTACTGCTAAGACTATGGGTGCAGTGATAACGATTAATGGGAGAACTACTATAGGTGTTGCTATTAATATATAGTTGTCAAGCAATATGGCATTGATCAATCCTATCATGGTGAAGGCTTCTAATAAGTTAATATAGTATTTGAGTAGGAGTACTCTAGCATATGGTTTCTGGTCACGCAGGTACACTCTATAGATCCAGAGATAGGCTAGGTCTTGAGCTAACAATATGTTTACTAAACCACTGGCAATCATCGATACTATGAAGGGTGTTATAAACATAGTAATATATTCTAGACTCCCCACATCCATATTCTTCAAGAAGAGTATTCTAGCAAGATAAGCTCCTATACCCCCTAATGCCATTAATGCTATTGATA
The DNA here is from genome assembly GCA_027030065.1 of Desulfurococcales archaeon. GTDB lineage: Archaea > Thermoproteota > Thermoprotei_A > Sulfolobales > WANQ01 > JALWGO01. The sequence continues at coordinate 79,604 of JALVFK010000086.1, forward strand.
ACAATACGCGCTGGCTATTATAGAGTTCAACACCTATAATGTACTTAAACAAGGATTTCTCAGGATTACTATTCCATAAGTCTATTTTCTTCCTAGGCCTCATACTCCATATAAGCTTCTCCTTAGCGATATGGTAGAGAGGCCTAATATTCTCCGGATATATTCTTCCTCCCAGGAAGGTTATAGTAACCGAAAGTCCAGCTAATATAACAATTATCCATAGGATCCAATAAGCTATTCCAAAAATATCAACACTAGTAGAGAAGCAATAGAGTATGGCATTGAAAGTAGGTTGAAACATCCATGTAAGTATAGGTGAAGGATACCATCGGGCAACAGTGTCAATTAAACCTATTAGAACATATAGGGTTAGGGTCAAGTCTACTATTCTCTCATAACCTTTTCTGCTGGCTAAAGCTACTCTCACAACATCTGCTAATAGCCTAGATAAGGGGAAAATCGCTAAGCTAATACCAAGTATTAGTGGGGCAACTATTGCTTTAATTACATCACCCGTAAATATTGCTACAATAGGTATAACGGTAATGTATAGAATAGAATACAATGTATACTGCATGGCAATCGATAAAGATTTACCTGCAAAATAGCTTCTAAGACTAATGGGTTGACTCAATAATATCTCGTACTCTGCTTCCTCTGCTACCACAACAAACATTCCACCTTTAACAACCGTATAGTATACGGTTAGAAAGGCTACTAAGCTTAGTATAGCTGAGATATCACTAAGCCCTAGCCCTAGCTCTCCTAGAATATTCTTCACACTTCCTACGATACTCTCCTCTACTACTTCACGTGGCTTAAAAGATACTATTATCGTAAATACTAGTAGGAGCATGATCAATCCTATAAATAAGTACCTATACTTTTTCACAAAGGGGTTCCACACATAATTCTTAACAAGATATAATGCTATAACAGTAGCCTTAGACACTCTCCTCGGCTCCCTCTCCAACTAGTTTAAGAAACACCTCCTCAAGAGACGCTTCACCACCGCCAAAAGCCTTTTTCTTCAATTCATCCAAATTGCCCTCAGCAATCAATACACCATTACTTATAATTCCAACTCTTGTACAGAACCGTTCAACCATGTCGAGTAAGTGGCTTGAAACAATAGCTGTAGCACCCTTCTTTGTCAGTCTTCTAACCTCATCCTTAAACAATCGCTGAGATTCTGGATCCATACCAGCCATAGGCTCATCTAATAATAGTACTTTGGGCTTTACTATGAAGGATGCTATCGCTAAAACCTTCTGCAACATACCCCTTGAAAGCGATGCAATAAGTTCCCCCCTCTTACTATGTAGGCCAAAATATTCTAAGTAGTAGTTCATAGATTCGACTAGTTCGCCTCTAGGAATACCCCTCAACGCGCCTATAAACTCGAGAAATTCCTCAATAGTAAGATTTTGAAACACTAAAGGATTCTCCGGAATATACCCGATACACTCAAGAGCCTTCTCCCGCTCATCAATAACATCATAGCCACATATCCTTGCAACTCCTTTATCAGGTTTCAAGAGTCCCGCCAGTATCTTTAAAGTAGTAGTTTTCCCAGCACCATTAGGGCCAAGCAAACCATATATTTCTCCAGGTCTTATCCTCAAAGTCAACCCGTTTAGAGCCCTAATACTCCCATAGCTCTTATACAAGTCTAAAGCCTCTACAATAAACGAGCTACCACCTACCTTGCCCATAGCCCTCATATACCCCATAGTAGACAAGAACGATCACACAATAAGTTTTCCTCCCCAGATAAGAGTTTCTAGAAAGTGTATGCCAGGGGGGTCGTGACCAGACGCCTCATCCAGCCGAGGGACTACTCGGCAGTAGGCGTCCCACATAAAACCTAGAAGATACAGGGGTATAAGTTTAATCAGCATCGGGGTGGATGGTCATAGCCCCTCTCAAATAGGGGCTCTAAACCTACCCTTTCATCATTTCTCCTCCTATATGGGTTTACTACATTCTTCCAACGGCTTTTACTCCATGCTTTCTTATATACTTCATTGTTTTCTTGAAGACTATTCTTGCTGAGAGGGCTAGGGCTAAAGCGAATATTATTGATATTATGAGCTCGTTTGTTAGACCGAGATAGGGTTCTAAGCCTCTTACGCCGTATCTAACTATTTCTGCTGGGTGGGCATAGGGTATTGCTAGAGCTATCGGTCTTATCTGCTCGGGTAGATTGGCTATTGGGACAGCTAAACCTCCTAGTACGAAGGATATGAAGTTAGCTATATCAAGAATCGTGCCGGGTATACCTATTCTAAAAGATGCAGCAGATAATAGGAGCGCATATGATATCGTCATAGTAGCTAATAGTACTAAGCCTATGAGTACTATTAATGGATTATATACTATTAGGACTGAAGCACCGGCAAGTCCAGTGAAAACTAGGGCTACAAGTAGGCTTGCAGTAAGAGTTACAGATAACCCAGTTATAGCTCTCCCAACTAGGACTGGGACAGGGCTGGTATTAGTTAATAAGTGTTCTTCTACTAGTCCCTGGGAGATAAAGAACCATGTCCACCCACCAATATACCATACGCTAGATGCTAGAAACTGCCACATTATTATACCCCACAAGGCTATGGGCGCCATCTCACCCCACTTGCTTGACGGTATGAACATTAATGCGCCTAACACGAAGATAGTTAGCCATAATATTGTTGTTAGTATATTGTTTAGAAAACTAAACTTATACCTCCATAGCCTTAGGAAGTGCAACCATATTATAGCCCTAATCCTAATATCATTTCTCATCATATTACCCCGCTCTTCTTAACCATTTTCTCAGATGTTCCGAGAGCGAGACTAGCAGTACCGTTGTAGATTAGTGTTAGTATTATTAGAGCGGAGATTAAGCCTAAGAGAGCCTTGATTTCCGGGATAGCGTATGTTGCGGTAAGTTTAGCTGCTTGTACAACATAGAGTGTTGGAAAGATCCTTGAAATCTCTTGCAGTATTGCGGGTAGTACTTGTATGGGATAGAATACTCCACTCAACAATAGTATTAATGGTGTTAGAAAGGAGGCTATATTGGTCTCCTCTCTTAAAACAAGTGTTAGAGATGCTATTATAACAGATAATCCTATGAGTGGGAGCATTCCGAGATAGACTACAAGTAGGATTAGGAATAGTTTACCTGCACCAAGCAGTCCTTCAAAAAATACTGCGCCAGGCAGTATTGCTAACATACTCATAGTACTTGAGAGTATAGCAGATGGTACTGGTTCGAGTATAAGCACCTTATACGTCTTAGTCGGCGTTAATAATAGGTAGGGAAGGGTACCTAGCCATCTATGGTATAGAGCAGATGTTGCAACAACATCAACTATCATCAAACTAGACATTACGATACCGCTACTAGCAAGAATGTATAGTACGGGATTACTTATACCTAATCTCTCTCTATACGTTTCGAGACTACCGTAAACCATGCCTAACGCTAATATTAGGAAGGTCATTAGATAGGGCCAGATAAGCATGGAGAAGAATAACCATTTATTATTCTTAAGCCAAGCATATGTTGAGAAGACGCTAGCCCTAATAATATCAATGCTAGTTGACGGCATCCCATATCACTCTCACTTAGACCCCTTGGTTAATAATATGAATACGTCTTCTAGAGTTGGCTCGTGTACGCGTACTTGGTAAACTTTTATACCATTAGAATAGAATGCCTCAATACTCTTAGCTATAATAACCTCCTCTTCGCCTGGTTTTACAACTATTCTAAGCCTAGCCCTACCTTCCTCAAGGGGTTCTAGTCCTAGTTCTCTTACACCTATAAGTTTTGAGATACGTGTTTCAAGGTCTCCTAGAATCGTGTGGGGAGCAGCTATGATCATTTCTACTGCTAGTCTATCAGCGGCTCTTCTCTTCAACTCTCCTATTGTACCATAAGCTACTATTCTCCCATCATTTATTATGGCCACGTGATCACATATTAGCTCGGCTTCAAACATGTTATGAGTTGTTATCAGAACAGTCTTATCCTCCTCTCTAGCCAGCTTTACTAATAGTTCTCTTATAGTTCTAGCAGACATGGGGTCTAAGCCTATAGTGGGCTCGTCAAGTATCAGTATTGGAGGGTCATGGAGAAGAGCTCTTGCTAAAGCTAGACGAGCCTTCATACCCAGACTATACTCTTCATAGAGCTTGTCTGATGCGCCTAGCTCCTTTAAGCCTACGAGCTCTAAGACCTCTTCTACTCTTCTATCAAGTTCCCTACCCTTCAAACCCCTGAGCATTCCAAAGTACTTTAAGTTCTCCCTTCCAGTTAGCTTCCAAAAGAAGCCCTTCTCAACGCTAAGGGTTACTCCTATTACTTCTCTAACCTTCTCTGCTTCACTTACTACGTCATAGCCCATTACGGTGGCTTTACCTTCATCCGGTAATAGGAGAGTTGTTATAATCTTGACTGTAGTTGTCTTACCAGCACCATTGGGGCCTAGAAGCCCGAAGACCTCTCCTCTAATAACATTGAAGCTCACACCCTTTAGGGCTTTAACTACTCTCTTCTTACGCTTAAAGAAGCCCCTCCTATCCCAAGTAACATAGTTTTTCACTAACCCCTTAGCTTCAATAGCGTTGATGAGCACTTCTCTCCGCCTCTTCGCCGCCTACCATGTAGTCTAAGGTCTCCTATCTTAATCCACATACATAAATGCTATGTGGACTAGGGGATGTAAATGCTTGTCTAGACCTCTCCACATTCTTAGGGGCTCCATAGTTTTTTATTGTATTAAGTTATTGTTCGTGGACAAATACTTCTATATGGACACTTACGACATTTCCCAGAGGAAGGATTAGGTCTTGGCTCTCGTTTATAGGTCCAGTAGGCTAGAGCCCATGAAACCAGTTCTTCTGCTCTCTGCTCGTCGTGTACGAGTATATGGGTTTTCACTTTTGGTGGTGGCACCTTATTATTCTTTATGTATAGTAGGGCTTCTACTAGCTCATCTCTACTACCCTTAACAATATAGTATCTTGTCTCAAGGATATTGAAGCCTAAGAGCTCTAACATGTACATTTGAAGCCTAGCTAGAGCTTCGTCTCCAGGACTTAGTCTTAGAAATCTACTGGTGCTGGCCTTAACAATAGCTATTACCTTATCCTCGTTAACCAGTATGGCGTCTGGGCTTGTAATAACTGGTACTCCTCTAACAGGGTAGACTAATGGTATTCTAATCCACCCATATCTAACTGGTTTACGCGCCTCTACGAGTACCTTAGAAACTATCCTCCGAGCAATGCTCTGGCGTTGCTCTAGGTCTACTTCACCCCTACTATACTTGAAATGCAGTAATAATTCACAGTAGAATTGCTGTTTTATTTCACTCCCCCTTAGGAAACCCAGGTTGAACCGTATATTGGGGGCTCTAAGCCATCCCTCGTAGAACTGTTGTGCTAGCTCTAATAGATTCTGCCAAGGATCCTCCATGGACGGGCACGCTTCTACTCTATGTCTCTGCTTATTAAATGTAATACGTGTTCTTCTCCTATGTAATCGTAGCCAATAAATACATTATTAGCATAATTATGATAAAATTATTAAGGCTAATCTTTTAAGCTGGCATCAAGAATGTTATAATTGTGATGCTAACATGGGGTTAAAGGAGTTCTTCGAACTAGATAAATACAATACAACAGTTAAGACGGAGATAATAGCTGGTGCTACAACCTTTCTAGCAATGGCCTACATACTCATA